>DAOVGN010000001.1 GCA_030672385.1 Deltaproteobacteria bacterium
TCACCTATGAATTAAAAGATGAGCTATGCACTGCCCTCTACGACATGGAGCTGGAAAAAGGAATTATTATTAATCCTCTCATATTAGATAAAAGGGAGTGGACCTCCGGACTCTTCTCTCACCATCCTATCCACCGGAATGTCGAAAGAGAGGGTGTTTTGATACCATGAACAAAGACCTCGTAAGGCATCGTCTTCAAAGGGCACAAGAAGCGTTCGAAAGCGCAAGGATACTTTTTTCAAATAACCAGTTAAGTTCTTCTGTCAATCGTCTCTATTATGCCCTTTTCTATGCAGTATTAGCCCTGCTTGAAACAAAGGAACTTTCAAGTTCAAAACACTCAGGAGTTCGAGCTTTATTAAATAAATACTTTGTAAAAACAGGGATTGTTCCAAAGGAATTTGGACGGTTTTATGAAAAACTTTTCCGTGACAGGCAAGAAGGTGATTATGTGGACTATACCGTGTTTACTTCGCAGAGAGTAAAAGAGCTTTTAGTGAAAACTTCAAATCATCTTTCAGAAATTGAAAAAATAGTACTAGGCCTGATGAAAGAAAATGGATAAAAAACGAAGGAGAAACTCTGTAGGACTGACAGCATTTATAGACCACATTGTTTATAAACTCTTTGGGTTGACGGGAAGGGCATGGCATCTTCCAATAATTGACATTGTCGGAAGGAAAAAGAATTTATGAACTTCGATATCGATAATTTGAGCAAAGAAAAACTGCTGGAATTGAATCACAGAATTGTAGAACGCCTAAAGTACCTTTCAGACAGGGAGACTTTAGGCCTTTTAGGAAAATTCAGGGTAGGCGATGTCGTTGAGTTTCGGAATGAAGGAACCATGACTCGCGGAACCGTTATCCGCATCAATCGAAAGACCCTGAGCATCCGAACGAAAGAGGGCCGGTGGAATCTCCCACCGCAATCTCTGAGAAAAATCAAGGAAAGCGAAAAAACCAAATAAAAAATGGAAGAAGAAGCCAAATTAGCTGAATTTGTCCATAAACTATGGCCCTGGGGGCGCAGGGAGGGGGAGATGACCCAACCCATCGCTGAAGGGGAGTACATTATACTTCTGGACCCGGTGGACGACAAGGAGTTCTTCTTCAAGATGAGGGGAAAGGGACATATCAATCTCCATAAGGGCAAGATCCTCCACAACGAGATCATCGGCAAGCCCGATGGGACAGTGGTGCACACCTCCAAGGGGAATGCATTTCTCGTCTTCAGACCGACCCTCTATCAGTTCATCATGCATATGAAGAGGGATACCCAGATCATCTATCCCAAGGACCTGGCCATGATCTTAGTCTACGCCGACATCTATCCTGGGTGCATTGTCCTGGAGGCAGGGATAGGCTCCGGTGCCCTGACCCTGGCGCTGCTGCGGGGGGTGGGGGCAGAGGGGAGGGTCATCTCCTATGAGGTGCGGGAGGAGTTTATCCAGCGGGCGAAAAAGAACATCGGCCTCTTCCTTGGGGACCCCCCCAACCTGGAGGTGAAATTGAGGGATATATATGAGGGGATAGAGGAAAAGGGTATAGACAGGATCGTCCTCGACATCGCTGAGCCCTGGCAAGTGGTAAACGATGTGGCTGAGAGCCTACGTCCTGGGGGGATGTTCCTAGGTTATCTGCCCACCATCATCCAGGTCAACTCCCTGGTGAATGCCCTGCGGGAGGATGACAGGTTCACCTCCATCCAGGTCTTTGAGTCTCTGGTCAGAAACTGGAATATAAAGGGGCTCAGTGTGCGCCCCTTTCACCAGATGGTGGCCCATACGGGCTTTATAACCGTGGCCAGGAGGGGGAAATCCCTTAAGTCACCTTAACCAAAGATAGCCCAATTGGGGATGGGGGTTCTGCACCTCCTCCCTGATGCGCTGGGCGATCCCGTTCATGAAAAAATCAAACACCGACGGCTTCCTCTTGCGGGCATAGACCACATGGGGTTTTCCCTTTATCCCGGCCATCTTGGCGGCCAACTCTATAGTGTCCTCCAAGTTCCCTAGTTTGTCCACCAATCCTAAGGCCAAGGCCTGTTCCCCTGAGAAGATCCTCCCATCAGCAATGGCCGCTACCTTTTCGATGGGGAGTCCTCTCCCCTCGGCCACCGCCTTGACAAACTGGTGGTGGACGGTATCGATGACCTCCTGAAGCAAGGCCTTCTCATCCGGGGCCATCTCCCTAAAGGGCGAACCGACATCTTTGTGGGGGCCGCTCTTGATCACGTACCCCTTGTAACCTATCTTCTTAAATAGTTCCTCTAAATTAGCGAACTGCATAACCACCCCAATGCTCCCGGTGATGGTCCCAGGATTGGCCACGATCTTGTCGGCTCCACAGCTCACATAGTACCCCCCTGAGGCCGCCACCCCCCCCAGAGATGCCACCACCTTCTTCACCTTCCTGGCCTTGACCACTTCCCGATAGATCTCCTGGGACGCCCCAACCCCCCCGCCAGGTGAGTCGATGCGCAAAATGATCGCCTTTACCCCACCATCTTCTACAAAGGACTTGATCCCCCGGATGACCTCCTTAGAGTTGGCGATGACCCCGTTGACCTCCACCACCCCTACCTTGTCCCCCAAGGCAAAGGAGGGGGTCTCCCTCTTAAACATTAAGGTCAACAGGAGGATAGACCCCACAAAAACCACCATGATTACACCGATAACGATGAGACCTATCAGGACCGGGTGTTTCTTCATCATTCACCTCCCCCTTATTCGGAAGGACCTCGAGTTGATAACTCTACCTCCAACTCCTCAGAGGTTAATTTTACAACCTTGACCCTGAGGCCACCGAAATCCTGATGGAGGAGCTTGTCCGCCAACCTGCCCGCCTCCCCTTTCATAACCAACCCCCAGGTGAACTTGGTGGGTTCAATCTCGGAGAGGACAAACGTCTGAACCGCTGTCTCCTCTTTGAGGACCTCCTCCACAATTCGATAAACCCGATAATTCTTGATCCCCGCCACCACCAATTTGACCTTTCGCAAAGGTAGTCTTTCTACCCTACTTACCAGAACCCCAAGCAACACCAAACTCTTCTTTATCCCCTTAGTATCCACCACGACCTCTAGCAAGGCCTGATATCCGGTGGGAAGGTGTCTCTTTTCCAGAATCTTGTAACTCGAGACAAATGATTCAGCTTTATTGTAAACCCCCTCAGCCAAGGTCTCATGCTGTTGCTCCATGGCCCGGGGCGTGATCATATCCCTCACAGCCTCCTCTACCGCCCTCCTTAACCCATCCTTTACAGCCATCTCCAAGGTGGGACGCGTGCAATCATCTCCCTTTTCGCTTGTACCCATGACCACAAAGGTCTCACCTGCCCATCCCAAGCCACAGACAAAAAAGAAAAGGGAGACCAAAAGGGTAGTTAGAAAAAATCTCTTCATCTTCATCCTTATTTATCTCCTCTCCCCTTGGGGGAGAGGATTAAGGTGAGGGGAAATTAATCTTTCCACCCTCACCCCCGCCCTCTCCCGCCAGCAGGAGAGGGGGATATCATATTTTCATAGTTCGTGGGTGGCGATGCCGTCATGGTGAATTACCCTAGGATTCGAGTTATCCAGAAGGGGCCGAAGGCATCCCTCTGATAGGCCCGCAACATCCCTGCCCTGATCAGCTCCAGGAGGGCTAGGAAGATAATTATCAACTCCTCCCGCGATGTAACGGAGGTAAAAAGTGCAGAAAAGGGTACGGCCTCCTCTGCCCATTGGAGTCTATCCCATAACTCCCTAATCTTATCCCTCAAGGTTACCCTTTCCAGGGTGATTTCATGAAGATCCTCCACCTCCCGGTGCTGTAGGAGTTCGCGAAGCGCATCGATGAGGTGAAAGAGGTCTGCCTCTATCTCCCCCTCCTCGTCCTCTGTCTCCTGGGCAGGTCTGATAAAGACTTCCCTCTCCAATAGCTCTTGATGTGACAGACGCACAGCCGCCTCTTTGAACCTCTTATACTCTATAAGGCGATGGACAAGCTCTGTGCGGGGGTCTTCCTCCTCTTCCTCCTCCTCTTCTGTGGGTGACGGAAGAAGCATCCTGGACTTTATATACATAAGCGTAGCCGCCATCAACAAAAATTCCCCTGCGATATTGAGGTCGAGGACCTTCATTATCCTTATATATTCCAGATATTGTTCGGTAATCAAGGCGATGGGTATGTCGTATATATCCAATTGATTCTGCCTTATGAGATGAAGCAACAGGTCTAAGGGGCCTTCAAAGGCATCGAGCTTTACCCGATAGAGTTCCATGTTATATCTCCATGGCCTCCTTCACTTCACTCATGGTGTCTTGGGCCACCACTCTCACCTGTTCGGTCCCCTCATGGATGATCTCTTCTACCTCCTCCAAGTGTGTGAGATAGTAATTCCTCTTCTCCTGGATAGGAGCCAGGTGTTCTTTCACCCTCTTGACCAAGATCTTCTTGCACTCGGTGCACCCTATCCCAGCCCGACGACACTCCATATCGATCTCCCGGATGACATCGGGCTCGGTATAGATGCGGTGATAGGAGAAGACGCTGCACACCCCTGGGTCTCCTGGGTCCTTCTTGTATCCCCTTTGAGGGTCGGTGATCATCTGCCCGATCTTGGTTGCTAGAACATCTTCGGTATCAGAGATATAGATGGCGTTATTGTAGCTCTTGCTCATCTTCCTTCCATCGGTCCCCAGCAAGACGGGAACTTCTGTCAATAACGCCTCGGGAAGGGGGAAGACCTCTCGATATAGATAGTGAAACCTGCGTGCTATCTCTCTGGTAATCTCTAAATGGGGGAGTTGATCTCTCCCTACGGGGACATAATTCCCCTTATACATGAGGATGTCGGCGGCCTGAAGCACAGGATATCCGAGAAAACCATAAGTTCCCACCTCTTTTTCCAACAGCTCCTGCTGCTGTTCCTTGTAGGTGGGATTGCGCTCCAACCAACCGAGGGGGGTGATCATGGAGAGGAGGAGATGAAGCTCTGCATGTTCTTTGACCCACGACTGGACAAAGAGGGTGCTGCGCTGGGGGTCCAGGCCCACACTCAGCCAGTCGATGAACATCTCAGTCAAGCTCTCCTTGATGATAGAGGTATTCTTGTATTCAGAGGTCAAGGCATGCCAGTCCGCAGCGAAATAGAAGCAATCGTACTCATCCTGGAGATCCCGCCAGTTCTCCAGGATGCCGTGAATATGCCCCAAGTGAGTCTTTCCAGTGGGACGCATACCGCTCACTACCCGCCTCTTCCCCACAATTCTATTCCTCCCTAAACATGTGTTCCCAAGAAGAGTTGCACGCCGAACCTTATGACGGGGAAGACGAGGAAATCGACCACCCGGGTGATGATCAAGAAGATAAGGATCAAGAAACCATAGGGCTCTATCTTGGCAAAGGCCTCGGCCTTCTCTGTTGGGAGAAGGCCTACCAGGATCCTGCCGCCATCAAGGGGGGGAATGGGGATGATGTTGAAGATGGCCAGTCCCAGGTTTATCACTACTCCCACCTTTAACATGAGCACGACAGGGACAAATATCTTGACGAACAGGGGAGAGTTGGGAAGGGGGAGCTGGAGTAGGAACCGCAAGACGATGGCAAAGACCCCTGCCAGCAGGATATTGGTCATCGGACCGGCCAAGGCCACCCACATCATATCCCTGCGGGGATCCTTGAAATTTAAGGGGTTTACCGGGACCGGCTTGGCCCAACCGATCATCCTGGTGAAAAAGAAGACCAAGGTCCCCACCAGATCGAGATGTTTAATGGGGTTGAGGGTAAGCCTACCCGCCAAACGCGGTGTCGGATCCCCCAACCTGTCGGCCACCCACCCATGAGCAACCTCATGCAAGGTCACAGCCAAGAGGATGGGGAGGATTAAGATGGAGATCTGTTGAATGGTTGAACCCATGGCAGCCTCAAGATAAAATTTTTCCCTAAATTATCAGAGCACAGCGATAAAGTCAAACTTGTTCGGCCAAGTAATTGGCGCGAACATACCCTATCTCATCCTCTTTGGTCTTGACCTTGCCTTCGAGGCGGGCCAGGAGGAGGGAATCAAGGATCTCACGGTAGATAGGGCCTGGTTGGATGCCCAACTCCTGCAGGTCCTTCCCCCTCAGACCCACCTTCATATCCTTGAGCTTGGTGAAGAAGAGGGAGATCGCCTTTTTTACCTCCTTCTTCTCCGTCTTGGCCATCAAATAGAGGAGGCCCTCGATGGAAAGGGGCTTGAAAAGGATATATATCTCCTTGGGCCTCATCTGTCTCCTGCGGGCCTTTTGCAGTACGGTGAACCCTTCCCTTCTCCCCTCTATCAATCTCTTTCTGTACCTTGGGGAAAGGGAGAGTCTCTGGGCCATCTCCTCCAACCCTTCCGGCTGCAACTGATCAGTCAAACCAAAGAGATAGACCATCCATTTCAAATAGCTCCCCTCTAAAAAGAGGAGGTCAAACCAGCTGATCACCTCATATATCCTGGCCAGCAGGGCCTTGGTTTGAGAGTTATAGGCCAAACGGGGATGGAGAAATTTGAGGAGATCGAACTCCGCCATCCTCTCCAGTATGGGGAGGGGATTTTCCTCTCGTAGGATCAGCTCAAGTTCCGAGAAGAGCCTCGCCCCGCTCAACCTCTCCAAAAACCCCATGGATACGGCGTTCTTGATGAGGTTCTGGGTATGCTTCCCGATTTGAAAGCCAAACCTCTGCTCAAAACGGATGGCCCGAAAGATGCGTGCTGGATCCTCTACGAAACTGAGGTTGTGCAGGACCCCGATCGCCCCCTCCTTCAGATCCCTCTGACCCCCAAAGAAGTCGAAGAGGTAGCCAAAGGCACCTGGTCTCAGCTCGATGGCCAAGGTATTTATGGTAAAATCCCGGCGGAAGAGGTCCATCTTTATGGAACTGAGCTCTACGGTTGGAGGAGCGGCCGGGCGTTCATAGTATTCCATCCTCGCCGTGGCCACATCGATCTTGTATCCATTGGAAAAGAGGATGGTGGCGGTCTTCATCCTTTTGTGCACCTTCACTCGGCATCCACTTTTGGCACCGAAGACTTGGGCAAAATGGATACCATCTCCCTCTACCACCACATCGATATCGTAGTCCTCCCTCCTCAAGATCAGATCTCTGACAAACCCTCCCACTGCATATACCTGATAGCCCAATTCCTCTCCCACCTGGCCTAACTCACGCAGCAGAGAGATGACCTGGGGAGGTAGTCTCTCCTCCATGAGCTTGGTAATCACCTTTTTCTTCGTATAGTGGGGCCCAAGAGGGGAAGGGGTGAGGACATCGTGCAGGGCCCGCAAGAGGTCTGTCCTGGTGATCCCCCCGATCAACCTTCCCCCCTCCACCACCGGTAGAAACCTCTGATTCCCTCCCACGATGTAACCCTGCACCTCTCGTAGGGGGGTCTCAGGGCCCACAGCAGAAAAATCGGTGGTCATATATTCACTCACCGAAAGGCCCCCCAAGCCATGGAGGGTGGCCTTCTCCACGGTCGGTCGCGAGATCAGACCCACCAAGTTCTCCCCCATCAAGACAGGCAACACGTTGATATTATAATACTTGCTCAATATCCCATGGGCCTCTCCTAGGGTATCTCCCCCCTGGATGATCTTGAGGGGGTGGATCATGATATCCTTGGCCCTCATCTTAGGTTTGACCACCTCATGCAAGATACCCAGCAGTCTTTCTTTGGCCTGTACTAGGGTCAGATCCCTGATGGTAGCAGAGGCCGCGGTGGGATGTCCACCTCCACCGAACTCTACGGCCACCTCGGCCACATTCACCTCCTCCACCCTGCTCCTGCCGATGAGATAGGTCCGATCCTCCATCCTGATCAAGGCGAAGACAACATTTAGGTTCTCCATGTCCTTCAACTTATGGACCAGGACCGCCACGTCTCCGATATACCTATCGGACGATCCGGTGGTTACCACTACCTCCACCCCCCGGATATTATATCGCTCTGCCGAGTGGATGAGGTCGTTGAGCAGAAAGACCTGCTCAGCAGTCAACTCCCTGGTGATCATATCGGAGATGATATTGAGGCTCGCCCCTTTAGTGAGGAGATAGGCAGCAGCGTAAAAGTCTTCTTCGGTGCTGGAGCTAAAGGTAAGGGATCCCGTATCCTCGTAAATCCCCAACATCATGATGGTCGCCTCATCAGGGGTGATTTGGATCCCCCTCTCCCTCAATATCCTGAGGAGGATAGTAATGGTGGCCCCTGTCTCCTCAATGACCTCCAGGGTCCCCTTCACATCGTCTGCTGAAGGGGGATGGTGGTCATAGATATGTATCTCTAGGGCGGGTTTGTCCAGAATCTCAGTAAATTTCCCTATGCGAGACCTCTGCCTGGTGTCCACCATGATAAGCCTCTTGATATCCGCCAACTCAATATCCTTCACCCTATCCGCTTCCAAGACATAGAAGGTAGAGCGGAGAAAGAAGTCTCGCAGACCCTTCTCCTGAGACCCGGGGAATACCAACTTGGCCTCAGGATAGAGCTTTTGGGCCGCTAGCATGGAGGCCAGGGCGTCAAAATCCGCATTGATATGGGTGATGATGACATCCATTAAAACTATCCCCCAAAATTTTTTATAACCTAGATAAGGCCGCAATGTAAAGGGAGGGGAGAAATGATTTTTCTTGCACTATAACACTCTTATATGTTAGAAGTTAATCCTTATCACAGGGCAGGGAGGGTGTGGATGGCCAGATGTCTCAGGTGCGGCAACACCTCTAATTTTAACGTGTGGTGTTCCATTCAGAAGGTCCTAGAAGTAGAACTCAACGAAAATGAGGAGTTTGTAGAGATCATAGGGGAACCTGAGGATGATAGCCTCCAAGGTCGAGAGGATATCGAGTTGATGGAAGACGATTTGGCCTTCGCGATGGTAAGTTGTGCATGGTGTGGAAGCAAGGAGATAGAGATAGATGGAAAAGAAGAAGTAATCTCCCTCCGCATCCGCCATTGAAACTCATCCCTCATTCCCAAGGGGAAGGATGAGTTTAATCACCTGATCTTTTTCCCCTAACTTCCCCAACTCTTTGCCGTCAAAAATCACATTTATACCACCGGCATTCCCTATAAGGAGTTCAAAAGTGTGAGTTCCCCTACAAGTGTACCTCTCCCCTGGAGAAAGGGTGACATCAAAGGGGGCGGATGACCCCTCTTTTATCTCTATCCACGTCATCTCTGAGGCCTCGATGGCAAGGACATGTTCTCGCCCAGGCAAGGACTCCTCGTTCTCCTGCACAGCACCTTCAGGGGGAGGCTGAGGTGTCGATTCCTTCGCCGAAGGGACAAAGGAAGGGGGCTGCAAATTGTCCGAGGAAGATACGTCCTTTTGCCCTGTTCTATCCCCCGTGATGGATACCTCCCCTTTCCCCTCCCCGGAGTTGTGTCCAAGCAGCAAGAGGAAGAAGATCATTATGATCACCAAGAGGATGGTCCCTGCAATAATATATTTTTTGGGTATCTCCTTCTCCCTTTCGGAGAAGGGCTCCTCTGTCCCTTTCTTGGCCAGGTATCCCCTCTTCCACTCGTTATATCTGAACAGGACTTCTTCAGGGGCCAATCCAATATATCTGGCATAGGCCTCTATAAAGCCCTTTACAAAAACATCTGGAGGCAGAACCTCTGGCCGATCACCCTCAATGGCCTCCAGGATGGTGCGGCGGATCTTGGTGGCCTGACAGATCTCCTCCAACGAGACCTTTTTTGCCTCTCGCTCTTTTCTTAGATAGTCACCGAAACTCTCCATCTCCACCTTCACCATACCATATAGCGCTCCAGGATCCTTGTCAATTCTCCCTTAAGCGAGGCCAAACTCCCGCAAGGCATAATCCTTCTTCGTCCAATCCTTCTGTACCCTCACCCAAAGATCCAGGTATACCTTGGCACCCAGAAGCTGTTCCAGATCAATCCTGGCCCACCTGCCGATCTCCTTTAACATCCTCCCACCTTTTCCGATGAGGATCCCCTTCTGAGATTCCCTCTCTACATTGATAGAGGCCCTTATCCAAATCACCCCTCCATCCCTCTCCTTAAAATCCTCCACCACCACCCCACACGAATAGGGGATTTCCTGATGGGTCAGGTGGAAGATCTTCTCCCGGATTATCTCCCTCGCCATAAACCTCTCCGTCTGATCGGTGATAAAATCCTCCGGATAATACTTGGGACCAGGGGGAAGAAGCGCTATAATTTCTCTTTCTAAGATATTCACCCCAGTGCCCGTGAGGGCTGATATCCGCATGACCTTGAGATAAGGGAAGGGAAGAGGGGACTCCAACAAGACATCACTACCCTCCACCAGGTCGATCTTGTTGATCAATAGGATGACCGTGGTCTTTATCCCCTTAAGGACCTCCCATACCACCTCCTCCCCTCGTGGGAAGGGATCAGGGGCCTCTACCATGTGGAGGACTATATCGGCATCCTGCAAGGCACCTTTGGCCGCCTTGAGCATGTTTCTGTTGAGTCTGGAGGTGGCCTCATGGATACCAGGGGTATCTACAAAAAGGATCTGGGCGTGAGGAAGGGTCTTGACCCCCAAGATCCTGTTCCAGGTGGTCTGGGGCTTGGGTGAGATGATGGCGATCTTCTCCCCCAAGAGGCGATTGAGGAGGGTAGATTTCCCAACATTGGGCCGTCCGACAATAGGGACAAAGCCCGAACGGAAATCATTCCCCTGCTTCTCCAACCCCCTTCTCCTTCCTTTTTTTGATGGTGTAACGTATGAGCCCCTTAACGGTCTTACTCCTCTTGGCCCCTCCTAGAATTACCTTCAGGTCTTCATAGACCGTGGGGTCGTTTATGATACCCCCTAAACTCCCTTCTCCCCGCTCCACCTTCTTGACGATGGTGTTTAAGGATTGGGCGGCTGAAGAGAGGCTTTTCATCAGGTCATCTGCGGAGGTCGAGGCCACCGATAGATTCTTTACCAACTTCCCTCCGGCGGGATCATACAAGAGGGTGTGGACAAACCCCTTCCCTGACCTGATCTGGGTGCTGATCTCCTTGACATCCAATAGAATGGTGTTGATGGCATCGATGGCCTCCTCGGCCTTAGTCATATAGGCGAAGAGATCGATGGGATCAACGCTCTTTATGCGTGCTCGGTCCGGCAAGACCTCCTTCTCCGGTGATCCCATGGTGATCTCCACATATTTATCCCCCAATAGGCCCATGGTCTGAATGGTGGCTATAGAGTCCTCCCGGATCCTTCCCTGAACCTCCTTACTTATCTTCATCTCCACCTTGATGATCTTTTTCTCTATATCTTCCGCGAAACAGATGGCACTCACCCTGCCCACCGTAAGCCCGGCTAATCTCACCGGAGCACCGATGATGAGCCCCTTGATGTTGAAGAAACAGCCTGAAAGGGTATATTGCCTTTGGAAGTACTTCTGATGGCTCCCTATGGCGAAGATGACCACGGCGAAAAGGGTCAGGATGATCACCACGAAGGCCCCTACCTTTACCTCGGTAAATTTAGTCGATTTCATCCTCTCCCCCTTTGTTCTTCTTCACCGACCTCGCAGGCGATAAATGCCCTCACCTCTTTGAGTTCAGAGGAGACAAACTCCTCCTTGGTCCCCACCATGGCGATCTTCCCTCTATGCAAGAGGGCCAAACGATCCGTCACCGCATAGGCGCAATCCAGATCGTGGGTGACCACGATGGAGGTGACCTTTAAGATCCTCTGGAGTTCAACGATGAGATAGTTTATCCTCTTAACATTGATTGGATCAAGACCTGTGGTGGGTTCATCGTACAGGATGATCTCTGGGTCGACGGCGATGGCCCTGGCCAGGGCAACCCTCTTCTTCATCCCCCCACTCAGCTCTGCAGGCATCTTATCCTCCACCCCCTCCAAACCCACCAAGCGCAGTTTCTCTCTCACTATCTTCTCGATCTCCTCTTCGGGGAAACGGAAGTGTTCTATAATAGGGTAAGCCACGTTTTCTCCGGCAGTAAGGGAATCGAAGAGGGCGGCACCTTGAAAGAGCATCCCCATTTTTCTCCTAATGGGAAAGAGCTCATGTTCCCCGAGGGGGACAATGTCCCTTCCCTCAATGCGTATCTTTCCCCGATCGGGCTTGTCCAGGCCGGTGATAAGCCTGAGCAGGACACTCTTGCCCGTGCCACTACCACCCAAGATCGTGATGGTCTCTCCCCTCTTTATCCCCAGCTCCAGCCCCTGCAAGACCTGGAGGTCGTCGTAGGACTTATAGACATCTTTAATTTCGATGATCAACCTTTTCATCTTCTAGAGTAACATAAACAGCTTGGTCAAAAAGAAATCTGCTACCAAGATCATAATGCAGACCAAGACCACAGTAGTGGTAGTGGAGCGGCCAACACCTTCGGTCCCCCCCCTGGTGATCATTCCCTGATAGCACCCGATGATAGCGATGATGAAGCTGAAGAAGAAGGCCTTACCCACCCCGCTGGCCACATCCTGCAAAGATATATTCTCCAAGATAGTGGTGAAATAGTAGTAGGTGTTGATCCGAAGCTCCATGATACTGATAATGAGCCCCCCCAAGATGCCCAAGATGTCGGCCACAATGGTGAGGAGAGGGAGGGCCAATACCGTCGCAACCAGTTTGGGAACCACCAATTTCTTCACGGGGTTGGCCCCCATGACCCGGATGGCATCGATCTGTTCGGTCACCTTCATGGAACCGATCTCAGCGGTAATACCTGAACCAACCCTCCCCCCTACCATGATAGCGGTAAAGACCGGCCCTATCTCCCTTACCATAGATATGGCCACTACCACCCCAATAAATCCCTTGGCCCCAAAACGGCTCAGGGCATAGGCGGTCTGCAGGGCCAAGACCATCCCCGTAAAGATGGCGACGACACTGACCACTGTTAAGGAACGAACGCCAATATGCTCTATCTCCTTCATGATAAGACCTAGTTGATAGGGTGGTCTGATCCCATAATAGACTGCCTGAAAGAGGAGGCGGGTAGCCCCCCCCACATAGATGAGGGCAGCCCTCACGTGCTGCAGGATGAGATAGGCCAGTTCCCTCAATGTAGTCCCTTGGGTTGGAGGAAGTTGAGGCCGGTAAGAAATTGGTGGAACGTCTCCACCTTGCGGGAAAACACCTCACTAGGTGACCAAAAGACTACGTCATAGACCACCCCTTTCCCCCTCACCACATAGGCCTCAGCCTTTACCTTGATTCCCTGCGCCCAACCATCTAACACAGTCTTCAATGCCTCTTTTCCATTAACCTCCACGGCGCTTTGGGAGATGATCTTCTTGCGCTCGAAGGCGATGAGAAGGTGGCGGGTGAGGTTGGACAGATCCAAATCCTTCTTCAGGGGGGTCACGTTTACCACGATGGTAGCCCCCTCCTGGGGATCCCAAAGGGCAAAATCTACATCCTCCCAGGACAATAACGTCCAACCGCCCTGGGGAAGGAGGAGCTCAAAATATCCCTTGGGATCGCAATATCTCTCCCCCTCCACAAAATTGAGGGTTGGAGCACAACTTAACCACCAGAAGGGAAAAATGAGGATGGGAATTGCCAAAAATTTGAGATATGACCTGGACATTTTATAATACTTTAGAGGACTTGAGGGACAAAGTCAACCACATTAGGCTCAGCCTCTCCTTTTGGAGTTGAAAGCAGCTAGGTTGTTGTGGTAATTTGGGTAACCAAAACTGAAGAGAGGAGAAAGAAGATGTTAGGGGTAAACAAGGTTATCTTAGTGGGAAACTTAGGGGCCGATCCTGAAGTCAGATATTCCAGCACGGGGACTGCAGTTGCCAACTTCAGGATCGCCACCAGTGAGAACTGGACCAATAAGGAGGGAGAGAGGGTGAGCAGAACCGAGTGGCATCGGGTAGTGGCCTTCGGAAAACTGGGGGAGATCTGTGCGGAATATCTGAGCAAGGGGAGACAGGTATATGTGGAGGGGCGACTGAGGTCACGCTCATGGGAGGACAAAGAGGGGACCAAGAGGTGGGTAACAGAGGTGACAGCCACCAACATCGTGATGCTAGGGGCAGCGGGGGAACAGATCAAGGAGGTGGGGGGTGAACCCACAGAGGAAGCCCAAGAACCGGCCGCAGAAGAAGACGATATCCCATTCTGAAGTGGGCTAAAAAATATACCTCCGTGCCCTGACGTTTAGAAGGAGACCTATTCCCATTAAATTAACAATGGCAGAAGAACCGCCATAGCTTAAAAGGGGCAGGGGCAGACCTACGACAGGCATAATCCCCAAGACCATGCCTATATTTATCACTACATGCCAAAATATCATCGCCGTCACCCCAAAGGCGAGGATGGCCCCATACCTATCCTTTGCCCTAACGCTTATATTTAGGCCCCAAAGAATCAGGGCTAAATAGAGGGCCAGGACCACCCCACAACCGATAAACCCCCACTCCTCTCCCAATACGGCGAAGATAAAATCCGTATGGTGCTCGGGAAGAAACTGGAGTTTACACTGGGTACCGTGGAGATATCCCTTTCCCCATATTCCCCCAGAGCCGACGGCGATCTTGGACTGTATTATATGATAACCTGCCCCCAAGGGGTCCATATCAGGGTATAAAAAGGTGAGGATCCTCCTACATTGATAATCCTTCATCCCAGCCCAAAAGAATGGAGTAGCGAGGATAACTACCATTAGCAGTATGAGGAGTGATAGGAAGCGGATCTTGACAAACATGACAATGGAGAGGAAGATAAAAATCAAGATCAAGGCCGTTCCCAAATCAGGTTGTTTGGCGATCAGCAAGGTGGGTACCATGGTGATGACCGCAGGGATGGAGAGATCCCTCAGTCGGTACCCCTCTCTCCTCTCATAATTAGCAAAGTGACGGGCTAGGGCAAGGATGAGGGCGATCTTCATCAGCTCCGAGGGCTGAAGGGTGAAAAGGCCTATCCTTATCCACCGTTGCCCACCCCCCACCACTATACCATAGATGAGCACACATACTACGGCCAGAAGGGCCAAGAGGTAAAAGTGATAGCCAAATCTTTCGTAATAGCGGTAATCGACAAAAAATACCAACAAGCCGAGAAGTGTCCCTATCCCCAACCAACAAAGTTGCCTCTGATAGAAGTTGAATTCTCCTCCAGGTAAATTGATGGTGGCACTGTAGAGGTTGATGATCCCTATTGTCATCAGGACAAAAGCCAGGGTGATCAGCCTAACATCCAGTTGGCCCCATAATCTCCTGTCGATCATTTATTCCCTCGTTTAAGATATAAATATCTCCTTATCATCTCACGGGCCAAGGGGGCGGCGGCAGATCCCCCATGCCCTCCATGTTCGACCAACACCACCACCGCAATCTTAGGGGTATGGGCGGGGGCATAGGCCATAAACCATGCATGATCTCGCCATTCATAGGGCATCTCTTCAGGTCTGGGTCTTCTCCCCATTCTGAGTCTGACCACCTGTGCGGTGCCCGTCTTCCCGGCTATCCCTACACCAGCAAGGCGAGCAGCCCTACCCGTCCCATGGTCGTCTTGCGTTACACCCAAAAGGGCGTCTTTTATCCTATCCAAAGTCTTTTTAGAGATAGGGAGTCTCCCTATCTCTTGGGGCTGATACTCCACCAACACCTCCTTGTCGACATCCTCTACATGTTTTGCTATCAGGGGTTTGAGGAGGATACCTCCGTTGGCGATAGAGCTGATGAGGTTGAGTAGTTGGAGAGGCGTTACCAAGGTATAACTCTGACCTATGGCCATAGAAATGGTCTCTCCTGCATACCATGGTTCACCTAATTTCTTCCTCTTCCATGCTGCGGTGGGGATCAAACCTCCCTTCTCCCCCTTGAGGTCTATCCCCGTAGGCCTGCCTAGACCGAAATCTTTTGCATACCTTGCCAACTTATCCACTCCCAACCTCTCCCCCAATTGATAGAAGAATATATCACACGACTCCACCAATCCTCGATGGAGCCTCACCGCCCCATGCCCTCCCTCTCGCCAGCACTGATACCCTCGTTTCCCCAGGTAATAGACACCGGAGCAATAAAAGGTAGACCTGGAATTTATCACTCCCTCCTCCAAACCTGCCGCTGCTGTCACTATCTTGAAGACAGAACCGGGGGGGTAAAGCCCCTGAATACCTCTGTTTTGTAGGGGGTGTAAGGGGTGGGAAACCAACTTTTCCCACTCCGTGGCCGATATCCCCTGGACAAAAAGGGCTGGTCGAAAAGAAGGACTGCTGCAAAAAGCCAAGACCTCACCACTGGTCGGGTCCATGGCGATAATAACCCCTGCTTTTTTACCCAAGAGCTTTTCCCCGTACGTCTGCAGATTATGATCTATCGTCAAATACAAATTGTGTCCGGGAACAGGCGGGACCTCCTTGAGGATCCGCACTACTTTCCCCGCAGCATCTACCTCTATCTGTCTTCCCCCATCGATACCCCTTAGATACTTCTCCCATGTAGACTCCACCCCGTATTTCCCCACGCAATCCCCCATATGATAACCCCTTCTGCTCTTCAACTCCTCCTTATCTATCTCTCCTACATAACCCAATATATGGGCTGCCATATTACCACGCGGGTACGTCCTTATTGGTTCGATACTTATCTCCACTCCAGGAAGATCCAACCTATACGTCTTCAAAAGGCTCAATTCCCTCCAAGAGATATCTTTCTTGATCTTTACCGGCTGAAAGGGGGGACGATCCCTCTTCTTGATACTGCGTTCTATATCAGCGGGAGTGAGGTGGAGAAATTGGGAGAGCCTCTTGGTCAATACCTTCAGGTCTTCCACATCTTCAGGCATAACCATGACATTAAAGGAGGGACGATTATCTGCCAATACTCTCCCGCTTCGATCCATGATTATCCCTCGCACGGCGGGGATTTTCCTCAACCTTATCCTGTTGTTCTCAGAAAGAAGCTGGAGCTCATGCTCCTTAATTACTTGAAGATACCAAAGCCTTACAAAAATGATGAAGAAGATAGCAACAACAGTAAAGAAAAAATATTTATGCCTCGGTCTAAATTCCTCTGGCTCTCGTCTTCTTATATCCATTGAGGAAAGTACCCCCTTCTCCCCTCTCACTGAGAGCGAAGAACTTTGAAGTTATGATAAAAACTACAGGAGCGAGGAGCCCTGTGCAAAGGATCTGCAAAATGAGGTAACGAAAGAAGATGGGCAATGGGATATGCATAGCTTCTCCGGTGAGCAAGACGACGGCCAACAGAAGACCATCGACTATCCCCCCAAGCAATACCACTGCTATCTTGGATATCAAGTTGGGGAGGTAAAACTTTTTTGCTATCAACTTGGTGATGGAAAAAACCGCCGTCTTGGAGAGGGCATTCAGGCCGATAATCCCTCCCGCTAACACGTCTTGCAGCAAACCTAGAATAAAAGAGAGACCGCCTCCAATGGGAAAAGTGTACCTAAAACCAAAGGCAATTACTACGATAAGGACCACATCGGGGGAAGGGAAACGGGTAGGGAGAAAACCCACCAGGGTGGTCCCCAACATCAACCACCCCATCCCAACAAAGAGGGGGAGCAGAGCTCTAAACAAAGTTTTACCCCTTATCTTCTCCTGCTGATTTTATGATCATCATCACCTCTTCCAGGCGGGAGAAGTCGGCGCTTGGGCTAACCTCTACCTTCTGAAAGAAGCCATGTTCTTTCTTTTCCACCTTCACCACCTTTCCCATAAACAGCCCCTTGGGGAAGACACCCCCGAGACCAGAGGTGATGATACGATCACCCACCTTTATCTCATCCGTTCGCGGGACATACCTCAATTGGCATAGAGGACCACCCTCCCCCTCCAAGATCCCCCTCGTCCTGGTCCGCTGCACCAAGGCATCCACGGAGAAGTTTCTATCGATAATAAGTAAGATGATGGAGGAGGCCGAGGAGGTCCTGATTACCTTTCCAACCACCCCCTCCCAAGTCATCACCGGCATCCCCTTTCTCACGCCCTCACCTCGCCCCTTGTTTATCACTATTGTCCTAGACCGAGCCGAAGGGGAACAGGCGATGACCTCGGCGGGAATCATGGCCACAGGCATTTGTTCCTTAAAGAGGAGGAGACGCCTCAAACGCCTGACGGCCTGGGTTGATTCCCTCAGCTCATCGTTCTCCCTCTGCAGACGGCGCAACTCCTCCTGTAGCCGAAGTTTTTCCTTGTTGACGTCTACCAAAAGGATATAGTCCCGAAAGCCTTTGCGTATGGAGCCAATGGTCCAATGAAAGGCACGTTGACAGGGAGAAACAAATCTCAGGACTACGCTATGGAGGTGATCTCCTCCATAGCGCCCACTGATCTGAATGGAGATGAGGAAGATGGCGCATACAACAAAAAGGATAATGACGAGAGTGCCACGACGTCTCCTGAAGCCCACCATCCTAATAATGGAGCGTCACCTCCCTCAGGAGATCCATATCTTCTAATAACTTGCCCGATCCCATGACTACAGTGGAGAGGGGATCATCTACTAAGGTTATGGGGAGGTTTAAAACGTTACGCAACAAGACATCCATATTTTTCAACAAAGCTCCACCCCCGGTCATAACTATCCCCTTATCGACTATATCAGATGACAGCTCAGGCGGAGTCTTTTCCAAGGTAATCCTGACCACATCCACGATGGCGTTCAGGGGATCGGCCAAGGCCTCCCTCACCTCCACCGCCGTAAGCTCTAAGGTCCTAGGGATACCTGAAACCAAGTCCCTTCCCTTAACCTCCACAGTATCCTCGTCATCGTCAGTGGTGAAGGCGTTCCCCAAATTGATCTTCACCTGTTCAGCAGTCCTCTCTCCGATAAAGAGATTATATTTTCTCTTGACATATTGGATGATGGCCTCATCCATCTTATCACCTCCCACCCGGATGGAATTGCTAGTGACAACCCCCCCCAGGGAGATCACTGCCACCTCTGTTGTCCCTCCTCCTATATCCAAGATCATATTGCCCGAGGCTTCTTTAATGGGAAGTCCCGCCCCGATGGCCGCAGCCATCGGCTCGTCGACTAGGTAGACCTCCCTGACCCCGGCCGACTCCGCTGACTCCTTCACAGCCCTCCTTTCCACCGGGGTAATCCCCGAAGGGACACAGACGACCAGCCGGGGACGGACGAAGGACCTTCGATTATGGGCCTTCAAAATAAAATAACGGAGCATCTGCTCCGTCACCTCAAAATCGGCGATAACCCCATCCTTCATCGGACGTATGGGGATGATGTTCCCGGGAACCCTTCCCAACATGTCCTTGGCCGCTTCGCCTACGGCGAGAAGTTTCTGATTACCCCTTGGGTCGCGATATACGGCCACGACCGAGGGCTCATTGGACACTACCCCCTTTCCCTTGACATATACCAAGGTGTTGGCCGTCCCTAGGTCAATGGCCAAATCGTTAGAAAAGAGGCTTATCACGGCATCAAACATAATCTCACCCTCTTTTTTAATATACAACCCAACCTAACAAATAAGCCTCTCATAATCAAGAGAAAATGAAGACCTATTGGTAAAACAGGTCGCCCTTTGCCCTTTGGAGTTGACCAAAGGGCCTTCCAACATCGGAGGAATTACGAAAAGCGATAATGATCAGACCAGAAGGCGTGGGTTTGTCACGTCAACAAGGTGGTACACTTGGATAAGACGGCAGAGGAAACTAGGTCCGGATAGTACATTTTGAGGCCCCAAAGACCTCACCTCC
>DAOVGN010000060.1 GCA_030672385.1 Deltaproteobacteria bacterium
ACCATCCCGCCTTCCGGCAATTGGTGGAGGGCTCTATCCTCTATGAACAGGCGGCCTCCCTATTGGCCATCTCCCACGTAGAGAAGGGAAGCCCCCTTATCTTTCTCATCTCCCCCCAGGACATATCCAACTTCTACGGTCAGGGAGGACAAAATATAAAGAGGCTTAAAGAGGTCTTTGGTTTGGAGGAGATACGGGTGGAAGCTGACCCTCACAAGGAGAGGGGAACGGTTTCACTTCGGTTATAGTTTGTGAGGCTACAAAGATGAAGAGGGTGCTGTGGATATGTCTCGTCTTGATCATCGCCTGGGGGTGTGCACCCAAGAGGGAGGTGAAGATCCCCCCGGTGACCCAGAGGGTAGAGTATGGATGGGCCTCGTGGTACGGAAAAAAGTTCCATGGACGGCGTACCTCCAGTGGTGAGGTCTACAATATGTATCAGTTGAGCGCCGCCCATCGGACCCTACCCATGGGGACCAGGGTGATGGTCACCCACTTGAAGAACGGCAGGTTGGTAATGGTAACCATCAACGACCGCGGACCCTTTGTGAAGGGGAGGATTATCGACCTCTCCTATGCCGCTGCCCAGGTCTTGGGGATGGTTGATGAGGGCCTGGCCCGGGTGAGGGTGGAGGTATTAGACAAAAGACCTTTGCCTTGTGAGGGGCCCCTCACGATCCAGGTAGGCTCCTTCATATACCGATCTAACGCCCTCAGGCTGATGGAGGAGTTACAAAAAGTATATCGTGAAGTCTATATCACCGTATTGGAGACACCAGAAACCATATGCTACCGGGTAAGGCTGGGACGATTCAGTACCAGACAGAAGGCCCACACAATTGCCAAGCGCCTCGCCCAAGATGGCTATACACCCATCATAATCAAAGCTGAGTAGAAATTATCTCGAACTTTAATGATGGCTTGCCCCCGCAATAAAGATACCACAGTCTTTTATTATGCCTCTCATTGAGGGGTTACCCCTCAAACTCCCCTCAAAGGAAATTCCTTTTATTTCCTCTCCCCTTGGGGAGAGGATTAAGGTGAGGGGGGAATTAACCTTTGTACCCTCACCCCTGCCCTCTCCCGCCAGCGGGAGAGGGGGAGCAAAAAGAAATTTTCATTGTTCGAGAATGGCGATGTCGTCATGGAGAATTATGTAAAATTTATGTTTATCTCCGGCGCAGATACTGCTCCTGATACTGTTTGACCTGGTATATAAAGGCCTCTAAGCGTGTCATGATGTTGCTCTGCTCCTGACCATCATAGGCCATGTTCAGGATGGGAAGGTTATTGTTCTCCTCACGATATCTCTTCAGTATGGCGCTCACAACTGTCCCCGGCATACAGGTAAAGGGCATGACGTTCACCGCCCCACTGGCCCCCTTCAGCGCAAAGTCCACTGTCTTGCCGATGCTCAGGATTGCTTCACCCTCAAACGATGAATCGAGATACGGTTTGGCCAATTCAAGGATTTCGGCAGTCTTCGGCTCGTTAAGATTATCAAGACTCCCCTTAAAGATATGCTCCAGTCTATGTTCATACTTGTTCTGGTAGTATTCGGCCAAAAGTATCCTGAGGAAATTAGAGTAGTGTTTCCTCATCCAGCTGCGCCTGCGGGCCATGGCGTTGATATAGTGAATCCATTCTACCATGGGGGCAAGCCATACCTCGCCGCCTAAGGCCTCTATTTTGCGTACGATGTCCTCATTGCTAAACCGATTGGATCGTACATAGATCTCCCCCACAATCCCGATTTTCGGCTTGCTCCCCGGATTTACCATGGGTATCCGCGCAAACCTCTCCCGTGCCTTGCGGAGGACCTTCTCCAATTCCTCCAGCTCCCCATCACCTGTACGGATGGCCTCACAAACTACATCAAGGCACTCCTGATAGACGCGATCCGTCTCCCCAGGGTTCTGCTCATAGGGCCTGGTCTCATGCAGCTTTTTGACAAGAAGGTCCACCGCTACTATTGCCCACCATCCAAGCTTATCGAACTTGGAGCCCATAATTCCGAGGTCTTTGTAAAGGGCCTCATCCTGATTAGGAGAATAAATAGGAACATCAGCATAGCCGAGTTCGTCTAAGATAAGACGGTGGAAACGATGATATTGCCCGAAACGACAAGGGCCGTTTCCAGACGGCATAAAGAAGGCCACCTGCTTGAGATCACAGTCAGGGCTCTTGAGTATCTTGATCATATCCCCGGTGGTCAAAATGCACGGATAACACTCTCTCCCTGAGGTATATTTCCGCCCCCAATAGAGGGTCTCTTGATCCGATTCGGAAAAGACCCGAGCCGAGACACCACAGGCCTCAAAGGCTGCAGCAAAAGCATAGACATGGTCTGTCATGCAAGGGATGTAAATGGTGCGTGTGACGTCCCCTGCTATCTTTCCCCGCTTGCGCACGACCTCCTGGGGCTGGCGCGCATGCTTCAGGCTGTCGAGGAAGGCCTCGCACCTGGTGATGGCCCCGGCATCGGCGCTATGTTCATCGATTTCCAGATGTAGGCATGGCTTGCCCCTGAGGACATCACGGAAGAAGTGCCCGATAAAGGAGTCGGCCCCACAGCCGAAGTTGCTGATGTAGACCCCAAAGAGCCTAGAGTCGTCTCTGATCAGGTGGGCAGCGGCCAGGATCTTTTGGCCGTATTTCCAATACATATCCCTGAGCCCTTCCTGGCCGGCCATGGATTCCAAAGGGAGAAAGTCCATGGGGATGGGGAGCACCCCTAGATCCCGTAGCTTCTTGGGAATGTCGAGGTTCATCCCTGGATCACAGCTGTTGTAGGAACGTCCGACGATCACCATGAGTTTCTCCCCCTCCCTCAGTCCCTCCAGGATCTCCCTCCCGCGGGAGACAATCGCGCGGGAAAACCTCTTCTGGTACTCCTGGGCCATAGCACAGGCCCGGCGAACATCTCTCGTCCTCCTCTTCAACCTCTTTCCCAATTTTATCAGGGCCCTCTCCAACTTCTTAGGACCCATACCAAAGGGTATAACAGGCTGTAAGACCTGGGCCCCATACTTGGTAAAGTTGATGGAGGAGTGTACGGCGTAGGGGAAGGACTGGATATAGGGACAGGTCTGGGAGTGTTCAAAGTCCTCCCGAAACTTCTCCATGTTGATGATACTGGGAAGAAAGATCTTCTTTATCCCTTTTTCCAGCAGGTTCAGGACATGACCATGGGCCACCTTGATGGGGAAACAGGTCTCTGCCACCACCACCTCTACACCCCGACGGATCAACTCCTTGTTGGTGGGGTCGGATAGGACCACCCTATAACCCAGCTCCGTGAAGAATGCCTTCCAAAAGGGGAAGGACTCGTGAAATAGGAGGATGCGTGGTATACCGATGACCGGGGCATCATCCTCCAGTAACTCCTCCCCTAGATAAGGCCCGAAGAGGAGTTCCTCCCGCTCAGCGAACAGATCGGGGAGATGGCTCCCCTTGCTCCTCCTTACCACATCGTACTTCTCACAACGGCTCCCATAAAATAGGGGTTTCTCCCCCTCCACGCTCACCTTCCTTATAAGACACAAGTTTGGACAACCTTTGCACTCAAAAGTGGTAATCTCATAGCGGCGCTGGCTCAGGTCAAAACCCTTGAAGGTGCTCCTCTCCCAGGTGCGTTCCTTTTTAGCCAAGAGGGCCACCCCGATGGCCCCTGTCACGTCGTGGTTTTCGGGGACGGTGATCTCCTTCCCCAATACCTTCTCGAAGGCCGCTACCACCCCCTTGTTGAAGGCAGTCCCCCCCTGGAAGAAGATCTTGTTCCCTATTCGGCGATCACCCACCACACGGTTGAGGTAGTTCTGGACGATGGAGTAGCAGAGGCCGGCCACCAGATCATCGGTACCTGCCCCCTGCTGCTGGTGGTGAACCAGATCGGACTCGATGAAGACGGTGCACCTCTCCCCCATCCTCACCGGGGAGGAAGCCCCCAGGGCCCTTTGTGCAAACTCACCCTTGATGGAGATCTCAAGCTTTTCCGCCTGCTCCTCGAGAAAGGAGCCTGTGCCAGCGGCACATACCTTGTTCATATCAAAGTCGACAATGACCCCTTTGTCGAGGCTGATATATTTGGAGTCCTGCCCACCGATCTCGAAGATGGTGTCCACTTCTGGATCGATGTTGGCCGAGGCGGTGGCTTGGGCAGTGATCTCGTTGCAAACGATATCCGCCCCCACGAAGTCCCCTGTCAGGTATCTACCGGACCCCGTGGAGCCCACCCCCCTGATCTCCACCTGGTCTCCGATCTCCTCCCCGATCTCCTGCAACCCCTGGCGGATGGCCTCGATGGGCCTGCCTGCCGTCATCAGGTAGCTCTTGGCGAGGACCCGTTCCTCTTCATCTATGACCACCAAGTTTGTGCTGATGGAGCCTACATCCAGCCCCAAATATGCGGGGACCTTACCATCCTTGGCCTCGAACCTATAGATACACTCCTTCCCCTCGAGGTGTCTGGGGGAAAGGACCAGGGGTTCCAATCCCTCCCTCTTTGCATCCCTCTGCTGATCGATGTACACCTGGAGGTGTCCTGTCCCCTCAAATACCCTTCCTTCGAATCTCCCCTCTTCTAGGGCGAGCAACACCGCCCCGATGGCCCCCATGGAGGTATAATATTTGGGGATGATGAGATCATCATCTTGCAACTCCAAGATATCGAGAAAGGCCCTCCTCATCCCCGCATTGGCAGCCACCCCCCCTTGAAAGGCCACGGGTCGGCGGAACTCCGTCCCCTTGCCGATGTTGCTCTTGAAATTCCTGGCCAGGGCATAGCAGAGCCCGGCCACGATATCGTAGTCAGGGGTAGCGATCTGCTGGAGGTGGATCATGTCCGTCTTGGCGAAGACACTGCATCGGCCGGCGATCCGTGGCGGAGTTTGCGACTTCAAAGCCAGTTGACCGAACTCCTCGATGGTGAGCCCCAGCCGGGAGGCCTGCTGGTCGAGGAAGGACCCCGTACCTGCTGCACAGAGGGTGTTCATAGAGAAGTCCTCTATCCTGAATTGATCCCCTTCCCTCTCCAGAATGATGAGCTTGGAATCCTCCCCACCGATGTCCATGATCGTCCTCACCTGAGGATAGAGGCGCTCGACGGCCTTAGCCTGGGCGATGATCTCGTTGTAGAACTCCCCACCCAAGAGCTCCGCCAATAACTTTCCCCCGCTGCCGGTAAGGGCTATCCCATCAAACCTCTCGGCGGGGATGCGGGAGAAGATCTCTTCCATGACCCCTTTCACCGTCCTCAGGGGTTGGCCCTTCAGGCGGGTATAGTACTCCTCCAAGACATCACCCGCCCGGTTCATCACCACGGTATTGGCGCTTACCGACCCTACATCTATCCCCAAGTAAAGTGGCTCCATCTTCCGTTCTCCTCCAACGAAGCTCTTTCCAGAAG
>DAOVGN010000096.1 GCA_030672385.1 Deltaproteobacteria bacterium
GGGTAGTGGAGATGTTGGAGGAGAGGTACCCCAATTTCCCCGGCCTGAACCTGACCTTTGAGACAAGGGAGGGGTTGGCCAAACACTCCTCCTATCATGACTCCCCCTCCATTGACCTTTCCGACTATGAGATGGATCTGAACCTCCCCCTGGAGGCCCAGACAATAAACTTGGCCGATGAGATCGCATACAACAATCACGATATAGATGATGGGCTGGAATCGAGTCTTATTCAAATGGAGGAGCTCAAGGAAGTCCCTATATGGCACAAGGTCTACCAGGGGGTGGAGAGGAAGTATCCCCACGCTACACCAAAGGCAAAAAAACACACGGCCATAAGCTCTCTTATCGGCCTTCTGGTCCAGGACGTAGTCACCCAGACCCAAAAGGACATAAAGGAACACGGCATAGAGACACTGGAAGATGTAAGAAGTCTGGGGAAAGACCTGGTCAGCTACAGCCCCCATGTCCAAAGGGAGAGCGACCTCTTGAAGGCATTCCTCCACAAAAGATTATATCGCCACCGGCGGGTGGAGAGGATGAGGATAAAGGCCGAAAAGTTCATAACGGAGCTTTTCAAGGCCTATGCGGAAAACCCCATCTTACTTCCCGAAAAGTACCAGAGGCGCATGGATGAAGAGCCCGTATCCAGGGTGGTCTGCGATTACATCGCCGGGATGACCGACCGTTCTGCCTTGGATGAATATAAAAAACTCTTCGATCCTTATGAGAAGGTCTGAAGATGGCAGAACTCCCCCCATTGGTAAAGGCGATGCGCGATCCCTTCTTCTATCCCCATCTGCCCCCAAGGGTGGATCTTCTCCAGACCCATATCTCTTACATATTCCTCACAGGAGAACTGGTCTATAAGGTAAAAAAACCTGTGGATTTCGGGTTCTTGGATTTTACCACCCTGGAGAAACGCCGCCATTTTTGTCAGGAGGAGTTGCGGCTGAACAGACGATTCTCTCCAGATGTCTACCTGGAGGTGGTCCCCATCTCCGTTGATGCTGATTCTTTCCGCCTGGGAGATGATTCAGAGGTGATAGAATACGCCCTCAAGATGAGGCGCATCAGCGAGGATCACATGCTCTACCGGCTCCTGGAGGCAGGCAGGGTAACTACTGACGACATGCAGCGTATCGGCAGCCACCTTGCCAGGGTGTATTCGGCCATCCAAGGCGATGAGAGATCCCGGGCCTTCGGCGGACTGGACACCATCTCCACCAATGTGGTGGAAAACTTCGAGCAGACCAGAAGGTATATCGGCGGCCCCATTTCAAAGGAGACATTTGAATCAATCGAATCGTGGAGCCTATTCTTTATGGAAGAGAATGCAGCGCTGTTCGAGCAGAGGGTGGCCCAGGGCTGCATCAAGGACTGCCACGGTGATCTGCATTTGCAGCACATCTGCATGGAAGGAGATGCAATATACATCTTTGACTGCATCGAGTTCAACGAACGGTTTCGCTTCGGTGACGTGGCCTCAGACGTGGCGTTTCTTTCCATGGATCTGGACCTAAACGGATATCCTGGGCTCGGCAGGGTCTTTGTGGAGGCATACACCGAGGCCTCGGATGATTCCACCCTGGCACGTGTCCTTCAGTTCTATAAGGTCTACCGGGCCTATGTGAGAGCCAAGATCACCTCCTTCATGCTCGATGATGAGGGGCTCGACAAGAGGGCGAGGGATGAGGCCTTTCAGAGAGCAAAACAATACTATGGCCTGGCACTCGAATATGTCAAAGGCAATATCTGAGAGGGGATATGTCCCTGACAGGAGTGAAGGGGGTTTGTAGCCTTGCTGAGAGACAAGAAGGGAAGGAAACCTAAAAGAAAGAGATGAAGATAGATCTTCACATACACTCGAAAGAGGGCTCGGACGGACGCTGGAGCCTGGAGGAAATCTTTGCAGAGGCAAAGAGAAGGAAGATCGATCTGATCTCGATTACTGACCACGATGCCATCCACGCTCAGGAGCACGCCCTTGAGCTGGCCCAATCCTACGGCATCCAGTATCTCACCGGGGTGGAATTGAACGTGACGTTCTCCTATCCGGGATACAAGGGGGGCAAACCCGTCTCTCTGGATTTTCTTGGATATCAGTACGACATCCGCAACCCTTCTCTGGTTGAGAAACTAAAGACTATCAGGGACTACAGGGAGAGGCGGGCGGAGAGGATCCTGGAGAATCTGAACCGCGAATTTATCAAAGAAGGCCTACCGGAGTTTACCCCTGCGGACCTCGATGCGATCCAGGCCAGTGTTGGCGGGGCCTTTGGCAGGCCCCACATTGCCAATTACATGATCAAAAAGGGCATTGTGGCCGCCAAACAGGAGGCCTTTGACCGATATCTGGTCAAGTGTGATGTACCCAAGATGCCGTTGAGCCTGAAGGAGGCTTCTGAACTCATCCGTGGTGCAGGAGGAAGGATTCTGCTCGCTCACCCCAACGACCCGAGCGGCACCTCTCTGGTGAGTCTGAGCCCCTCGCTGAAGGAACAGCAGCAGATTATCCAAGATGCCATGATGGACTATATCGACGGGGTTGAGTGCTGGCACTCCCGGCATGACAAAAAGACCGCTGGGGCATACCTGGCCTTTGCCCGGGAGATGGGGCTCATGGTCTCCGGAGGTTCCGACTGCCACCAGCAGCCCGTGCTCATGGGGGAGGTGGATGTACCGGATTATGTGGGGGAACAATTTGTGTTATAGAGAACCGTGCTCTCTCCCTCTCCCCAAAGGGGAGAGGAAAAACAAGGATTTTTCTATTAAAAAATAGTGGTAATTGAAAATATGGGTTATAAGGAGTTACTCGATGAGAGTGCCATTTAAGGAGTTTGTTAAGGAGGAAATTGCGGATGATGCTGTCCTGATCGCCTGTGGGCTTCCCGCCACCAACAAGACCGAGACCATGGAGGTCATTGCACGGCTAAAGGGCTATGAGATGTTGCGTACGGACCTCATTCGTCGGGAGGTGCTCAAGGGTGAGGACATCTTTGATGAAAATGTGGCTGCGAACATGGATAAGCGAAAGATGGTCTATGAAAAGATGTTTTCCATGGCAGACGATCTCGCCTCCCAGGGCAAAGGGGTCATTCTGGATGCCACCTTCATCAGCCAGAAGCTCAGGATAAGGGCTGCGGAGGTGGCCTCGAAAAACAAGAGGGCTTTTATTATCCAGCAGACCCAGTGTCCTGAAGACTATTCCCTCAACAAGATCTCAAAGAGGACAAAGGAGGACTATGAATCCAACGCCTTGACTCCACAGGCATATTTCAACAACAAGGAGAGATTCGAACCCGTCGACCTCGATGAGCTGAAGGGGCGCTTCCCAAACCTTTTCATCGTGCATATTTTGGTGGACACAGCCTCGGATTCAGAAGACGAGTGGTATGTAATTGATAAGGTCACCAGGTAACCAAAGGCGTATTTGTCGGTCGTTGATATTTTTTGGATGGAGGTAACCCATGTCCAGGTTTACAAAAATCATAGCCTGCTTCCTTCTGGTGTTATTTATCGGTGGTCTTTTTCTCTCCTGTGCCCCACGGCGGCGGCGTTGTCCACCGGGGTATCACTGGGTCTCAGGCCATTATGGACCCCGTGGGCACTGGATAGGGGGGCACTGCATGCCGAATAGATAGGCCGATATCGGACCCTGCAAGATCCACGGAGCCCTGTCAATGAATCTTTAGAAGAGGTGTGTGTTGAGGGGACGGTTTTTGCCCCTGTTTTTATACCCTTAGCTCGATCACCTTCGCCTTCTTCAGGTCCATGGTCCCCAGCCCCAGCCTCTCGGCCACCCTCAGGTAGGGCAGTATCATCTCGGTGGTGTAGGTCTCATCATACTCCTCCATGATCCGCGAGCAGTAGGCATCCAAGGCCACCATATCACCGCTCAGGATGAACCTGTTGACCCCCCTCTTGAGCTCTCCCTTCCCCTTGGTGGGGCCTCCTTTGATGAGGATGGCCCTGGCATCCACGATGGAGATCTCGGGGCGCACAGCATCGGCGAACTCGGCCAGAGCAGTCATGAAGTGGGTTTCATCTAGAAAGGGGGTCTTGGCCCTCTCACTAGCCCCTTTGATCCCCTTTCGGAAACCCTCTCCCCGGATGTGGGCGTCCCAACGCTGGGCCCCATAGATCGCTCCAAAGTTGTTCTTCAAGGCGCAGGTCAGGAAGGAGGTGTGGTGCCTCTTAAGGCAGGGCATGTTGACGATTACCGGAGCTTGATAGACCTTCTTGTGCACGATGATCTCGGGGTAAACCCGCCACCCTTCCTTTCTCGTCTTCACATATTCCCGGCGGCGGCCGGCATCGCCGTAGGTGACTGTAATCCCTCTTTCCTTTCCCTTGTGTATTAGGTCATAGAAGTCAAAGGTCTCCCGCTCGGTCCCTACCAGGTAGGTCCCAGGGGAGTCGAAGACCTCCACACCAGAGGCCCCTGCCTCCCGCAGGAGGCGGGCCGCCAGGAAGATCATCTCCGGGTCGGTGGTTATGGGGAAAGGCTGAGGGAAGACGAAGTTGGGCTTGATCAGGGCTTCCTTACCACCCCCCACGAGGGTTTCAAGACCACCCATGGCCTCTAGGGCGGCGCGGAGCATTTGCTCCGGGTCCTTCCCGTGGACAGAGACCACAAGGGGTCTGCCCCCCTCCACAAAGGGGTTGGGGATCCCTGTTCGGGGCTCTTTTGCCCCTTTGACACACCCTACACCCCAGGCCGATAGGGCCGCAGCCCCCCCTATGGACAGCTTGATGAAGTCTCGGCGGGATATCTCTTTTCTGCCTCTCTCTCTCACTAGAGTTAACTCCTTTTTTCAGATCTTTTCACACATTTCTTCATCATCTCCCCTTCAGCCAGGCGGTGGTACCACCTATAAAGGCCCCGGTTACGACCAGGCCCAGTCCCTCGATGTCGTAGTCAAAGGTGGTGGGAAGCCCCAGGCGCGGCAGAATAATCATGGTAATCAGGGGGAGGATGCATATCCCCAGAAGTCCACCCAGAAGGCCGATCCCACCCCCGCCGATCCTCCTTCTCAACCCGTTGCGAGAGCAGAGGACACCGAGCACCGCCCCCAGGAGGGGCCAGGCGAGCCAGATGGGATATCCTATCACCATGCCCAGATACCAACCGACAAAGATAGTGCCCCCCCCTAACAGCCCCCACCAGAGCCACCTCCACTTGGCGAGGTGGGGAGTTTGGGAGACTATTCCCAGGAGGACCCCTATGACGAGCCATCCCCAGATCCGCTGGTCAATCAGATCGTATATAAAGACCCCGATTGCACCGGCTACTGCACCAAGAAGGATGGCTATAGCTACCCTCTTCATGATTTACCCCCTTTATGCGGCAGAGACCCCAGGGCCTTTGTTACGATCCTTGGATCTTTTCCGTCGAGGACCAGGACCAAGAGATCCCCTGCCGTTTTGGCCCCTCCATATCCCCTCCTGCTCTTTCCCAGAAAGACCCCATCTTTCATAGTCCCTTCTTTGATGACTTCAGATGTACAGAAAGATTGAAAGGCCTCCTCGGCCTGGTGCAGACCTGGATAGCGCACCATGATGACCCTGAGGGGTCGATTGTCTGGTGCATATTGAAAGGTAATCCCTTCGGCGTCCTCCCCCAGGGAGAGGACATTCTGATGAGAGAGGAAATAGGCGTTGTTCAGGGCGATCATCCCGCGGAAATAAAGGGGGGAGTTCTGTATTATTCCTTGCGGGGGAAGGGAGATCAGGATATCGGGTCTGACCCCTTCTTGAGGGATCTTTTGGGCGATGGCCCGTCCCATGGCGAGGAGGGGCTCCTTGAGTCCCTCGTTCTGAGAGAAGACCCTGACGAAGTAGCTCCCCTTCCAGAAGGTCAAAAGCCCCTTCTCATAGGTGGCGTCCTGTCCTATCGGGGGGTGCTCCCCCTGGGTGTCGAAGGTATAGATCCCGTAGGCATGGGTGGGGAGGTCCATCTGGTATATCTCTACCGTGGCTTCCCCCTGAGGGGTCTGGTACCTCTGCACGCACGCCTGTTCAAAGTGGTATTCGTAAAAGAGCTCTGCCCCTCCATCCATATAGTCGAAGAGCTTTTTCCCCTCGTAGACCCGGGATCGGCCTTCTTCCTTGATCCCCTGTACCTCGCTAGGAGAGGGGAGGAGCCCTTTCAACCCCGCATCCCCTCCTGTGCATCCCAGCATCAAGAGGAAGGAGAGAAGGGCCAAAAAAAGATTCTTCCTCAATTTCAGCCTCCCGTTTACATTTTTACCATTGCTAACATACCCCCCCTTGGGAAGTCAAGCCTACATCACCGTGCACACGTCAACAATTGAATCTATTTTCTAAGTAATTTTTTATGGCGGGTACGTCACCCTCGAACCAGGAAAATTCAATTTACTCCCCTCCCCTGGTGGGAGGGGAAGGATTCGAATAAGGTTGTTTTCTAGATAACTATCATGATGATCAATGTGGAGAAATCCGCTCGGCCTTGTAGAAAAATTTCTCAAAATCCCGCTTTGTACCGCTCACACCCCTGACCCTCAGTTGCCATACAACCTCTCCGTCAGGTATAACTTCAAATATCTTTATTCTTTCCACAATCAGCGTATTGCCATTCGGCAGACGATCTGCGTTATGGGATATTTTTTCATCCTCGTATGACCAGACGATCTTGCCATCACGGTTGATTTCATAAACACCCTTACGGGGCGCTACAAATAGGATGTTATTGTTCGGCAGCAATTCGACATCAAATCCAGGATGAATATATTCCCTCAAATATACCGGGAGCAGATATTCCCAAACAATCTCCCCCCGCATGTTCACCTCTATTATTCTAGGCCTTTCAGGTTTATGGTAATCTGCGAATAATGCCGTGCCATTGTATGCCTTATCTGGGTTATAGATATCAACATAGATGTCAGGGCCTACGATAGGTTGTTTATATGTAAATGCCGTGTTTGCGAGCGTCTTGAACCCACTAAACAGTGCAGCTACAAATACTACACAAACAATCAAAAAGATCTTTCTCTTATGTCCAAACATTGTACCTTCTTCTCTTGTAATAATATAAGCTTGCGGCTGAAATGAGGATCTTTTTCAAATAAATGAGAACTTTCCCCTCTTAATCAGATTATCATATTGACCTCCTCGTTCAATAAAAAGGCCCCTTTTGGGGGGACTGGTTTAATCATCTATTAGAGAGGTTGTCAAGGCCAAAGACTGAGTTTGCTATATGAGGAGAGCCCTTATTAGAGGTCTTCTTCGATCTTCTTCAGGTCTCTTCCCACCTTCTCCTTCCATTCAGGAAGGGGGAGTTGATAGATTTGGAAGTCGAGGGCCAGCTCATATGCAAATTCAAGGACCGAACCTGCGTCCCTACAGGTAAGCAATGCGTTTTTGCTCCAGGTTATTTTCTCTCCTGTATAC
>DAOVGN010000033.1 GCA_030672385.1 Deltaproteobacteria bacterium
GGAAACGCCAGATGTTGCCGAGCCCGACGGCGGAACCTATCGCCGCCATCAAGAAATAAGGTCTACCCCTCCACCTCTCCCTTGGCTCCGCCATGGTTGCCCTCCCCCAGAGAACAAAGTTACACAGTTATACTGTATGCTTCTAATTCTTGTCAATTATTTAAAACAAGAAGCGCTACCTGCCATGAGGTAATTCCCTCAGCACCAGTTTATCCTTGGATAAAAGAAATACGAACCAATTGTGAGGATAGACAGAACCCCCAAAGGCACGTGATAAAGAGATCACATGACCCCCCTGCTACCTCAATACCCATATTCAAGCTGGTAAACATCTTTATACCACTCCAGGACTCGGCGGAGATTTGCTTTGACTTTTACCTACCAAACCCTATAATTAGGGGGACCTGCTTTTTTGGAGAGGTCCAAATCCATGTTGGACTACCTATTAAACCACAGACTGGACCCCTATCTCTACAAGCTGGCAGAGTGGTCTAAGGGTTTTATCAAACCCAACCACCTGACCCTCATCGGCCTTCTGGTCAATTTTGGGGCTGCCTTTGCCCTCGCAGTGGGGAGATGGAAGGTAGGCGGGATAGCCATCCTCGTGGCGGGACTCCTTGATCTGTTGGACGGGGCGGTGGCCCGTTCTCAGAAGCGGGTAACCCCCTTTGGCGGCTTCTTAGATTCGGTGATAGATAGATACTCCGATTTCTCTATCTTCGTGGGTCTATTTTTCTTCTACGCCTACCAAGGACACCCCTTTCTGACCCTCTTGGCCTCTATAGCCGCCATGGGAAGCTTCCTGGTCCCCTTCACCAGGGCGAGGGCGGAGACAATCATCCCCTCATGCAGGGTAGGACTCATGGAACGGCCGGAGCGGGTCATCCTGCTTGCCTGTGGGGCCCTCTTTAACTGGATGGTACCTATCCTCTGGATCCTGGCCATCCTCACCCATATCACCGTCATCCATAGAATCCTCTACACCAGAAAGAAGCTGAAAGGGGGTTAACCGACCATCCTCTCGACCTCTTCAATTAACCTCTGCACCCATTCCCCCTCCCGTACCTTCTCGACGACCTCACCCTTTTTGAAGAGCAGCCCCATCCCCTTGCCCCCGGCGATCCCTACATCGGCCTCCCTGGCCTCCCCCGGACCGTTCACCACACAACCCATCACGGCCACGGTGAGTGGAGTCTGGATATGTTCCAGTTTTTCCTGGACCTCCTCTACCAGGGGTATAAGTTCCACCTCACACCTCCCACAGGTGGGACATGAGATGATCTCCACCCCTCGCTCCCTTATGCGCAGGGCACGGAGGATGTCGTACGCTGCCCTTACCTCCAAAACCGGGTCACCGGTCAAGGAGACCCGGATGGTATCTCCTATCCCCTCGGCCAAGAGGATCCCCAGGCCCACCGCTGATTTGATTGCACCGGTGAAGGGGGGACCTGCCTCAGTGACCCCCAGGTGAAGGGGATAATCTGATCGCTGGGAGAAGAGACGATAGGCCTGCACTGTCCTGGGGACGTCCGAGGCCTTCAGGGAGACCTTGACGGCACTGTGCCCTACATCCTCACAGAGCTTGATGCACTCCAAGGCACTTTCCACCATGGCCTCGGGGGTGGCCCGGCCAAATCTGTCCAGGATGCGACCCTCCAGTGACCCCGCATTTATCCCAACCCTGATCGGCACCTCCCGCTGTCTGGCCTCAACTATGATCCCCTTCAATCTATCCCTATTGGGGATGGTCCCCGGATTGATCCTCAGGCCATCCACCCCTGCCTCCAGGGCCAGCATCGCCAGGCGATGATCGAAGTGGACATCGGCGATAAGGGGGAGGGGTGAGCTGCGGACGATCTCCTGCAATCCCCTGATGGCTCCCTTATCCGGCACAGCCAGCCGTACGAGCTCACACCCGGCCCTTTGCATCCTCTCGATCTCCCCCAAGGTGGAGGCCACCTCGAGGGGGTGGGTAGTGGTCATAGACTGCACCACTATGGGGGCCTCCCCACCGATTAGGACCCCTCCTACGGAGATCTGTCGGGTCTTTTTTCTTGGGATCATCGAGGACGAGAACAGGAAAGGTTAATTATTTTGCTCCCCTTTTCTGCTGGACAAATTTCTCCCTCAGCTTCCGGGACACATTTTCCGGCACCAATTCCTCCACCGATCCTCCAAGGCTGACCACCTCCTTGATGGTCCGAGAGCTAATGAAGAAGTAGTCCTTGCCCGTTACCATGAATAGGGTATCGATATCTTTGCTTAAACTGCGGTTCATGGAGGCCATGTGATACTCGTATTCGAAATCCGATGTAGCCCTGAGACCGCGCAATACCACCTTGGCATTGGCCTCCTTCATGTATTCCATCAGGAGCCCTCCGAAGCTCCCCACAATAACATTGGTGTAGCCCTTCAATGCCTCCTTGATCATCTCCACCCTCTCCTGCGGGGTGAAGAGGGATTTCTTGTTGTAGTTGTAGGCTACGGCCACTATGACCTTGTCGAAGATCTTTAGGGCCCGCTTAATAATATCAACGTGTCCGTAAGTAATGGGATCAAAGGAACCGGGGTAGACCGCGATCTTCTCCTCCATACTCCTCCTCCGGCATCAACGTATTAGAAACCTATTATAAAAGATATGCTCCTTTGGTGTCAAATTTCCTTGACCTCAGCGCAACGTCAAAGGGAATATTTTTCATGAACGAACTTCAGGGCAGCCTCCCTGTCCTTCAACTCCCCTCCAATCTGCCGCTTCTTTACCTCTTTGAGGATCTCACCCAGGCGCGGACCTGAGGAATAGCCCAACTGCAACAGATCCTCACCCCTCAACAAAGGCAAGGGGTCAATGAGGTCCTCCTCCTGGTATAGATCCCATATCCTCCGACAGAGGTCCATAAAGCGCTTCTTTTCCCCTTCACCTCCGCCCCCCTTTGCCTCTGTCTCGGCCAGACCCAGCAGCAGCAATAACCTAATTCCCTCTCCCATGGCATTGATGAGTCTCCGCAAGGCCTTGTCCCTTGGCTTACCTGCCGAGAGGGTGAGGATGCGCATGTGATTCTCCACCAAGAGGATAATCTCATCTCTCAACCTGTTGGGGAACTTCAACCGCCTCATGATCCCGTGGGCTAGGTGTGAGGAGTGTTGGGGGTGATCGTAAAAATGTACCTCACCCCGCTCATCTATGCTCTTCGTGGCGGGCTTGCCGAGATCATGAAACAAGGCGCCATATCCCAGGATGAGGCGCTCCTGCCTGGATGGTTGGAAGGGGAAAGGAGGGTTCTCACTGATTATCTCGGCGACCTTTCCCACTACCTCTATGGTATGTGAGAGGACATCAGTGGTGTGATGTCGCCCTTGGGGAAAATCTTGCAAGGGGATCATCTCCGAAAAGATTTCGGTTAATAACCCTAGACCGTGCGTCAACTGCAGGCCTTGGGCAGGATAAGGGGAGAGGATGATCTCATCAATCTCACCCCTGATCCTTTCCGGTGCCACCCCCTGGACCAACCCCTTTTGGCGCCTGATCTCCTCTTGCAACCGTTCAGTAAGATCGAAACCGGGCAAGGTGCATCGGTAGCGAATTGCCCTGAGCATACGAAGCGGGTCCTTCTCCACGGCCTGGGGAGAGAGGAGATCGATCCTCCCCTCTTTCAGGTCCTTTGTGGCCTGGGATGGGGCGTAAAACCGTCGCTCGTCGAAGGAATAGGCGATAGCGTTGATGGTAAAATCCCTCCTCATCAGGTCTTGATGGATGTTATCACCCACCATCACGGTGAAGTCGATGGTCTTCTCCTCCTTGGCCAGACGGTAGACCCGCTCCTGCCTCCCCTTTCCCATGGAGAAATAGGCGGCCTCAAAGAGGTCCCCCAATTGATCCAGAAAGGAGCTCTCCATCTCCTTCAATACGAAATCGTAATCTCTGACCTCTTTATCCAGGAGGATGTTGCGGATTGCCCCTCCCACCAGGTAGAGGGGCACCCCCCTCCGGCGGGCAAGATCCATTACCCGCTGAATGACAGGGTCATCCAAGATCCTCTCTTCCACCTCGTCGAGATTCTCTATGAGCTGGCCAGAGGTCTTTTTTCTTTGTTGGGACTTTTCACTCACCACCTAATTACTCTCACCAAATCAAAGCGTATCGGTTTCTAACCCAACAGTCAAGAGTTCGATATGTTTTCCACAGATCGGATTTTAAACCCCGTACCAGGGGCCTTTTCGATCTCACTCAACAGGTTCTGCTTGTCAATCA
>DAOVGN010000049.1 GCA_030672385.1 Deltaproteobacteria bacterium
CGCCTACTCCATAGTATTGGAGAATCTTCAGCCCACATTTCCCCCACGACCACGGATCATCCAACAGGGGCATCACTCCAATATCCAAGCTCCTCAGATCCTCTATCTCCTCCTCTTGATTCCATCCCTTCTTTGTCACCTGGATGTTTTCGCAATCAAAGAAGGTGTCGCAGATGATTTTCAGTTCTAGGTGGGGGTATTTCTTGCCCAATTTCTCAAAGACTGGCCGCATCCTGATCAAATAATGGATGCTCCCGTGGTCTCCGATCCAACCGATGGTCACCCTGTCTTTTCTATCATTGTAGTCCTTGGCGCTATATCGCTCCCGGTCAATGGGAGTAGGTATGACAGTTACTCGTTCGGTAAATCTGGCAGCCTGATCTTTAAGGAAGTTATTCCCAGCTATGACATAATCTGCGGCCCTTATAATACGTGCAAACCTCCTTTGGCGAGTACGAGAATAAGGTGAGGGGGCTGTAGAGTTTTTGTACATTACGGCATCGTCAAAGTCATAGATGATCCGTTTTGCCTTCCTCCTTAACAGTCCAAGCAGAGGTTGATTGAATCTCTTCCTTTGAAGAAAGACTATATGATATTGGGAGAGATCATTTAAAAATTGAAAAGTTTCTTTAAAGGTCCTGGGATAGAGGTGCGCTTTTGCTTCTATTCCCTTAGATGTTAAGTAAGGGATATATTGAAGTACACGGTATCGACTAGTTGCGACCTCCCATCCTTGAATCAGGAATAATACTTTCATATAAAATCCATAATCATTTTTATATTTTCTCAGGCCAAAGAGGCGTATCGTGTTGCCCAGTAGAAAGAATTCTTATCTTATCTTTTTTAGATACCCATTTGGATTGAACGTCAATAAAAATTTTTCTCTTGACTTATCTATTACAAAGTCTTTGTTATCCTTTAAAAATTCTTTAACCGCTTCCATTGGACCGGGCCCAAATTCTGGCTCCACTGGATGACCATTAATATTTGTGTCCTCAACAATAATATAACTTCCTTTTGTCACAAATTTACTGTAAATTTCTAATTCTCTCAGGACATGTTCTTTGTGATGATCTGAATCTAAAATAACCACAATTTCATCCTTGCTTCTTATGAAGCTTTGAACCTTCTCAACAATTTCTTTGGACGTTGAGGAGCCAAGCAAGTAAGTTACTCTTGTATGTTTGGGTCTATCTTCTTTGTTTTCTATATCCATGGATATAATCCTCCCCTTATTTAATGAATCACAGATAAATGCTAAAAATAATGCACTACCACCACCTGCTGTTCCACATTCGATTATTATATTTGGTTTGAGTTCAAAAATAATTTCCTGGTAATTCCAAAGATCTAAAGGGCATTTCCATGTTCGAGTACCGAGCCAAAAAGTATTTTTGTACCACGTTTGATTACCAGAGTCATAGTAAAGCTTGTGAAAATGATCAATGGTATTTTTCTTTGATTTAAAATTAACGAAAAATTTTTGGTAAATAAAGTTTTGCAATCGTTTTCGCGCATTATTGATAAAAAAAGCAGGTTTTACTACATTCATAAGTTACCTCTTTTTAAGATTTCTTTCATCATGTGATTGAATCTTATTCTGCTCTTAACCCACCCACTCGTTTCTACGAACGATATCTCAGCCTCTTTTGCGGGCTTTAATTAGAATAGACTTGGCAAAATCCACATTTAAAATTCTATGCAGAGGATAAAATAGGGTGAGTCGTAGAAAGTACTTTGGGACTGAGGCATTAAAGGTACGGTAGATCTCCAACACTTCGAACCCCTGGCTGAGCAAGATCCCCCCCAGCTCCTCATAGCTGTAAGCAACCTTGTGGGTGGCATCTAACCAAAATCGGCTGGGGTTAAATATGTTAGGAGTGTTGATAATCAGCTTGCCTTCTTCGACAAGTAGTTCATTGACTTGCCTTAACATATTTACCCCCTCCTCCAGCTCCAAATGTTCAATGACATCTAAGAGGAGTATGAGATCGAATTGCTCATCAATTTCATCTAAGGAGTAGTAATCATGAGGGAGATTACGGTCTATATCCATACTTTTATAGATTACCCTAGCATGCTTTTTCATTATTTTGACTTCCATCCCCCGTTCTCCAGCCCCCACATCGAGAATACGCATTCCTGAACGGAGGTTTTTATTTACTAGGCTAAATCGTCTTTTTATCAATGGGATATCCCATATTTTAGGATAACGCTCATGGATTTGATCACGATGATAAATTATCTGGCTCCAGTCCAACATCTTTTATACCTTTTGGAGTTAAAACTGCCCTTGGCAAAAATAATGTTACAATTGGGTTAGTATATCAACTAATTTAGGGGTCATGGCCTGGAGAGAATATTCCCGTTTTATTCTCTCTCTTCCTCTTTCCCCCATCTGTTTCCTGAGCTCCGGGTTTTCAATCAAGATACCAAGCTTTTCGATCCATTCCCCTGTATCACTGGCCCAGAATCCTACTTTGCCATTGCTAACAATCTCCTTATTTGCCCCCACAGGAGAGCAAACGACTGGCACCCCCACAGCTAAATATTGAATCAGTTTCAAGCCGCACTTGCCGCGTGTCCACACATCATCCGTCAATGGTCCCAAGCCGATATCAAATCCCTGAAGATCCGCAACCTCATCCGCTTCTGCCCACTCCTTTTTTATTACTCTCATGTTGGGGACATCAAAAAAATCGTTGCACACGATTTTCAATTGAACAGAAGGAAATCTTTTACCTATTTCCTCAAATACTGGGAGAAGCGTTTTTAGATAGTAAAGAGTCCCTTGGCTACCAAGCCAACCAAGAATTATATTATCCTTTGAGGAATCATATGACTTTGGTGAATATTTCTCAATATTAACGACAGTAGGTATGATATGCATCTTTTTTTCGTCTACATACTTCGTTGCTTCCTCCCTTAAAAATCGATTCCCGGCAATGATGAGATCGCATGTCTTAACCATATTTTCAAATCGTGCTTTCCTTGTACCAGAGTGTTGGTTTGCCCAACGTGATGATCGGTACATGATTGCATCGTCGTATTCAAAAATGATTTTTTCAGAAAATTTTCGGATCAACCTTTGTTTCCAAGGTGGAAGGAGCTTCCTCAATATTACCACGATATCTGCTTCTTTCAAGTTGTTTAACATATTAAAAAATTCAATAAGGGAAGATTTCATTCTATATAAATCTATCTCTATCCCCCTTTCTACTAAGTATGGTATAAATTGAGGAAATCGATATCTGGCCCCTGCGTTACGCGATAATAAGACCTTTACCTTCATTGTCTCTTTCTATATCTAAGTCTTAACACAAACAATAGCATTAACTGGTTATAAATGTTACCCTGTTTTCAATACCATAACTCTCTATACTGACTTGCTAATGAAAGCAATAGCCTTTTTGGAAAAAAAGGGGGGGAATTCCTTCCTTTCAAAGTCATCCCCTCTTTTGGACCATAAACACAATAGACTTGGCAAAATCCACATCTAAAATCCTATGCAAGGGGTAAAAGAGGGTAAAGCGCAGAAAGTACTTCGGAACTGAGGCGTTAAAGGTGCGGTAGATCTCCAGTACCTCGAACCCCTGGCTGAGCAAGATACCCGCGAACTCCCCGTAGCTGTATGCCACCTTATGGGTAGTGGTTTGCCAAAATCGGTTAGGGTGAAAGATATTGGGGGTGCTGATGATTAATATCCCCCCGGGAACCAATAAGTTCCTCAGCCGCTCCAACATCTTCATCCCTTCTTCCAGCTCCACGTGCTCAATTACCTCCAGAAGCGTAATGAGGTCAAACTGCTCATCTATCTCGTCCAGTGAATAATAATCATGATAGAACCCGCGATCTATATCCATGCTCTTGTAGATAATATCGGGATACACACCTTTTATCCTTCTCTCCATCCTCCTATCACTCGCACCTACATCCAGGATGCGCATACCTGGGCGAAGGTGGCTCATTATTAGCCTCGAAGGTCTCTTTATTAGTTTTAAATTCCAAATCCTTGGATAGCGCTCATGGATTTGATCCAAATAATTAATCATTTCGCTCCAATCTATCATGGCTTCTCCTTAATAACTTTGTGCAATTGAAATATTGATATAGCACCTGAGACCCATAAGAGGTTTCCTGGACCGCAAGCCCGCACGATGATGATGCGTCATTTCAGGGATCGGGAACTTTCGGGTTGCCTCCTTATATTGCGTAAGCTTTTAAACTCCCTTATTTGTATCTTCATGTCCTGAAAGCAATTTCCCTCACTCGGAGAAATACCGAAAACTTGCCTTGGTTCCCTTCGATATGCGTTTATGCTACTATTGATACGGATTTAATTACCTCCAACATTGCTTCGTAGGACTTCTTTTGCGGGTACCTTTCCGCCAATTCTCTAGCAGCAACCGAGGTTTCCTTTAGCCTTATAGGATCGGACACATGTAGTATCTTTTCGGCAAGGGCCTCCACATCCAGGGGGTCGTCGAGGACAAAACCCTCCTGTCCATCCGAAATTATTCCACCTGCCCCGTTATATCTGGTAGTGATCACCGGGAGACCGCTGGCCAGTGCCTCCAATACCACCAGAGAGCAGGCATCGTAGAAAGTGGGGTGCACCAGGATATCTGCGCTCGGATAGTATCGTTCCAGATCGTGCACCCCCCCAGCGAAAAGGACATCTTTTTCACATCCCATCTTTCTGGCAAGACGTCGATACGGATCTTGCCTGTCCCTTCCCACCACCATAAGTTTGACATTTCCCTTCTTTTTCTTGACGAGGGCGAGTGCTTGAATGAGGTATCGTAACCCTTTGAGCCTGAAGTTATGGGAGACAAAAAGGAGTAGCATATCTTCCGGGTTCAGGCCATAATGTCCTCTGATCTCCTCTCTATATCTCTTGTTACGGGGGTGAAAATGTTCAGTATTAATCCCGTTGTAAATCACCGCTATTTGGCTCTCAGGTATACCGTAGTGGTCAACGATATCCTGTTTCACCATCTCAGAGATGGCTACAATCCGCTTGACCCCTCCTCGATAGGGTGCATCCTCCACTATTCCCTCAGCCCACTGCTTGGGGCTGAAGATCCTTCCCGTAAACTTCGCCCCCCAGGTCCATGGGTTATCATAGGCTCGCAGACTCCGCCAGAACCACTTCCAGTGGACCCCTCCATGGGGCTGTAAGAGGTCAGCCCGCCAGGTATTACCCACCCCCATGATTGCATCGAAGTTATCCTTTTCCATTTGCCGATGGCACTTCAGGGCGAAGGAGAGTATTCGCAGACTTTTAGGGAAGGTGAGTATAGCTACCTTGTGCATGTTGAGGCCTTCTATCCCTTCGTCGAAGCGGTGGGCAAAGACATGCACCTCATGCCCCTTCTGAGTCAGGAATTTCATAAGGTCCACCAGATACCTCTCCGCCCCACCCCTGGAGGGAGAGAAATCCCTTATCCCCAGGGCGATCTTCATGCAGAAGGGACCTTCTCTAAGATTCTTTGATAAAAGGCTTCCACCTCCTCTGCCTGGTGCTCCAGGCGGAACTCCTTGTGGGCTATATCATGGGCGGATCTTCCCATGGGACTGCATAATTTCTCATCTTTCACCATGGGCAAGAGGGCCTGATAAAGGGCTTCAGGGTTCTCTTGCACCACGAATCCGGTGATCCCGTTCTGTACCAGCTCAGGGAGCATCCCCCTTCTGGTTACCACGACCGGTTTCCCCATGGCCATGGCCTCCCGTAAGGCCCGAGCTGTGCCATCAGAGCCAGGGCTTATAAGGGTGAAGATGTCCATACAGGCTAGAGTATCCAAATAGTCCTCCTTACGATACCCTGCAAGGACTATATTATTATTTTTAAGGCCTAATCTCTTTATAGGTTCTAAGACGCTTTTATGCATCTGGCTACTTCTCCCCACCAGAAGAAGTCTTGCATCAGGCACCGTTTTGATAAGCTCGGAAAAGGCCTCGAGGAGGAGATCTGTCCTGCGATACTTTTGAAAGCGGGCCACGATCCCCACTACTGCTGCATCCTGGGGTATGCCGAATACAGAGCGCATATCACGATATCTCCGCTTGGGGTCAAAACGCCGCAGATCTAAAGCAGGATGGACCTTAACCACCCTCTGTTGGGGAAACCCCAATTCTTCAATGAGTTTCTTTTTACTCTTTTCAGAGAAGGTAATCAGGCCATCGGTATATCGCCTAAAAAACCATCGGCTTATGAGATCCGCATTCAGGGAATCCCGCTTATGGTCCATCCGGATCACCGGAGGATGTCTCCTTGAAGCCCTCACCGCCAATCCCCCCACTATATGGTCATGAGAACTATGAACATTGACGACCTCAAAACCATCCTGATCGATATAGCGAGAGATACCCTTGATGTCGGATATAAGAGTTTTGAGGCGATAAATATGGTAGGGCTTAGAGATAGGGGCGAGCCGAAAGATATCAATTCCCTTGATACCCTTTTCCTTCACCCCCTTCTCCACGCTCTCCGGTGCCTCGAAGGGGGGACGCCGATAGGCCAGGGTTACCTCATGTCCCCGCTGCTGAAGGGTATGACAAAGGTTCACCACTGGCTCGGCCGGTCCTGTCCACTTCCAATCAGAGAAGAGGTGGAGGATCTTCATTGGGACGAATTCCCCCAGTACTGATCCTTATATTGACGATAGAATTCGACAGTCCTGTGGATACCCTCATCCAAGGACGTCGTGGGTTCCCAACCCACCACCTTCTTGATCTTGGATATATCAGTATAGTAGTCTCCTGGTTCTACCTCCTTTCTCTCCGGTGTGAACTCGGTGAAATCCACCCGGCCACTGCCTGCAATCTCTACGATCTTTTTGGCCAGGTCGATGAAATTGATGGGGATCCCCGTGCCCACGTTAAAGACCTCCCCATAGGCCTGGGGACAGGAGGCCGCCTTTAGAAAGCAATCCACTAGGTCGCCTACGTACAGAAAGTCCCTCAAGATAGTCCCGTCACCGAAGACCGGTATTGTCTCATCATCCATGGCCTTGCGGATGAACCAGTTCAAGACGCCAAACTCGTCGTGCTGCATCTGATGGCGTTCCCCGTAGGTGTTGGTGATCCTGAGGCAGACCCCCTGGATCTTATGGATATCGTAATACACAAGGAGCATCTTCTCTGCCGTCAGGTTGGTCACGGCGTAAATCCCCTTGGGATTGGTGGGATGATCTTCATTAACAGGCAAATGGACGCTTGCCCCGTACTCACCCCTGGTCCCCGAGAAGATGAGCTTGACATCCTTGTTGAACTTTCGGCAGGCTTCCAACAATACCAAAGTCCCCCGACAGTTTATATCCAGGTCCTGGATGGGATTGCGCACACTCTCCACATGGTTTACCTGACCTGCCAGATGGAAAATAAAGTCCTGTTTCTGCACCAGATGATTCATGGAGAGTTGATTTCTCACATCACTGAAGTTCACATGTACCTCATCGGCGATAGGGGCGATGTTGAAAAGGTTTCCCCCTTGGCGTGGAATCATATTATCCACCAGGGTAACCAAAGCCCCCAGCTCCACCAGCTTGATCGCTAGGTTACTTCCGATAAACCCTAAACCCCCGGTGATCAATACCCGTTTTTCCTTAAAGGTCTCTTTGTATCCCATTGTTTTCCTTCAATCCCTTCTGTAGTTCCCATAGCTTGGCATACTTTATAAAAACATAAAACATGGTCGATACCGTGATGACGAGGCCGGGTATTCCATCTAAGAACCCCCTTTTGAATATATATTCCTTGAGGAAACGAAAAGGGGGATTGAGCAATATATGAGCCAGGCTGAACCTCTTTCCCTCTCGGAGCATATCTTCTGCGGCGGTCTGAGAGTACCTATCGATGGTCTGGATCTGATCGGAGATATCTCGATAGGTGTAGTGGAGGTAACAGTTTTGCAGGGTTTTTACCTTACCGTTCACCTTCAGCTTGGCATGCAACCCCCCTTCCCACCCCCCCCTGTTCCGATCATATATCCTGATCTCATAGTCCGGGTACCATCCCCCATACTTTATCCAACGACCCAGGTAATAGGTGCGGCGGTGGACGATATAACCATTCCACTGTCCATTGTTGGCCCCTAACTCCTCCCGTATCTCCTGTGCAAGCTCGTCAGAGATCTCTTCGTCGGCATCCACGAACATTGCCCATCGGTTGGTAGCCAAATCAGCGGCGTATTGATATTGCTCTTGATGGCTTGTCCACTTCCGCTGATAAACTCGGTCGGTGTATCGGCGACATATCTCCAAGGTGTCATCGGTGCTGTAAGAATCCACTACAACTAATTCGTCGGCCCACTGCAGGCTGGTCAAACACCTCTCAATGGTCCTCTCGTTATTATAGGTAAGGACATAGATAGATATCTTCTCCATTACCCCTCCAGGGATGAAAGCCCATCCTTGAGTTTCGCATCTACAACTCTATACACATCGTCTACCTTTATAAACTCCATGCATTGATGCCCCTCAGGGCAAACCCTTTTTAGACAAGGGCTACAGGGGACCTCTTTGCGGACAACCACATGTCCTTTCCCCAGGGGTGAAGTCGTCCGGGGATCGGTGGGGCCGAAGATGGCCACCACCCGTGTGTCCACCGCAGCCGCTACATGCATGGTTCCTGTGTCATTGGTGACCAGCAGGCGACAGTGTCGCAACAGAGATGCCAACTGTAATAAAGAGGTCTCACCGGACATATCGAGGCATCCGTCCCCAACCCCCTGCGCAATGACAGCGTTTAACGCCATCTCCTTGGGATTAGGTGAGCCAAAGATGAGGATAGAGGCATCATAATCTTTTATTAACCTTTTTCCCAATTCCGCGAATCTCTCCGGGGGCCAGCACTTGGCCTCCCCATACGTGGCCCCCGGGTTGAACCCAATGAGCAGTTTTCCCCTCAGGCCCTTTTGTGTGAGAAATTCCTCAGACCACCCCTGCACCTTTCCATTGAGGGATAGTTGAGGAAGAAGAGGGGGCGCACAGCCGCCCAACCTATTTATTAAATGCAGGTAGTAGTACATGCGGTGTTTGCCTAAAAGGTCGGGACTCCTTTTGACCCTCTCGGTCAAGAGCCAATCCCTTGCTTCTCCTACATATCCGATGCGGTAGGGGATGCCCCCTAAAAATACCATCCAGGCAGAGCTAAAGGAACGGGGGAGGACGACGGCAAGATCTATCTTCCTGCCCCTGAGAAGTCGAGCTATCTTCAACTCGGCAAAGATCCTGCGGACACCTTTGGGCATATCATAGGGGATCACCTCGTCGATGTCTGGATTGGCACCCCAGAGCTCGGCAAGATGGAACTTGGCCAAGACATAGATATGGGCCTGTGGGAAAATGGTACGCAGGGAGTGGACGGCGGGAAAGGATCTAATGGTATCCCCCACCCAATTGGTTCCCTTAACCACGATCCCCTGAACATCTCTATATTTCTCCCTTATTGAGGCCATTTACAATAAAAATTTTCCAAAGGATATTAATAGATTAGTTAACATAGGGACACTTTGATGTCAACTTCATCTTTCTACAAACGTTGACCTTTTCGTCCTCTCATTATAAGACGTAAGTCACTCTTTATTTTAAAAAGGAGGGCAAAAAGCGAGAAAATATTATTATAGCAAGTGTGAAAGGCGCGAAGAAGGTCCACGGGTGGAAAATCATGATGATTTCTCCCACGCTTCCTCCTCAAGTTCTTCCAACTCCTTATCCTGATGGCTACCGTGGTATGCTATCGGTCAAGGAATCCGAAAGAAGTGTCCTGCCGTGGCTCTCATTAGGGATGCGCCGGCGGTTTCCTACAGAAGTTGCGGCTCACCCTATTTCTCGACGATGTAATTGCCGATGGCCAGGTAGTCGAGGCCGGTGGCGAAAAAGGTCCCAATGGCGTCAAACGGCGTACAGACGATAGGCTGCCCAGCCACGTTGAATGAGGTATTAAGTATAGCGGGAACGCCAGTGATGTCCTGAAATGCCTTGATCATTTCCCAGTAGGGCCGGTTGGTGTGTTTGTGGACCGTTTGCACCCGAACGCTCTTGTCGACGTGGGTTGCCGACATGATGTCCGGGATCTTCTCATTATTGGCACGGAAGGCGATGATCATGAAGGGGGAGGGATAGGGATGCTCAACATAAGGCGCGAAGTCCTCTTCTAAAAAGGGAGGAGCAAAAGGACGCCAAGGCTCGCGGTTCTTGACTTTTTTGTTGACGATATCCTTCATTTCGGGGTTTTTGGCGTTGCAGAGAATAGACCTTCCACCGAGGGCCCGAGGACCGATTTCCAACCGTCCTTGAAACCACCCAACCAACTTGTTATCGGCGACCAGCTGGGCAGTCTCTTTTGCCAAGTCGTTCGCCTTGTGAAACTTTACTACCTTGGCTTTCTTTAAGGCCGCCAAGATCTCCTCGTCGCTGAAACTGGGCCCCCAGTATGCATGGTCCATTTGGAAGTCGGGTCTGTGGCCGAACTCGTCGCGGTAAACCTTCAACGCCGCCCCCAGGGCAGTGGATGCGTCATGAGCACAGGGCTGCACGTAGATATCTTTCACATGAGGCTCGACTAGGACCTTACCATTGGCAGAGCAGTTCAGCGCGCAGCCGCCGCCCATGCAAAGCGAGGTGCAACCGGTCTTCTTGAAGAGATACTTGGACATACGCAGGATGGCCTGCTCGAAATTGTATTGGAGCGTGGCGGCGAGGTTCTTGTGGTATTCAGTTAGTTCGCTGTCAGGCTGGCGGCGCGGAAAGGAAGCGACCTGGTGTTTGAAGATATCCCGGCGGATTGTCGGAATCTCTTCATCCCAGTTGATGAACTTAAAAAGATCCGAATCAGGGGTACCGTACGCCGCAAGTCCCATGACTTTGCCTTCGTCACTGTGTGGCTTGAACCCAAGAATTTCGGTGAATTTTCCGTACATTTGTCCCCACGAGGAGTCTGTCGAGATCCGATGGAGGATGTGGAAGTCATCGCCATCCCCATAGCCGAGCAAGCCTGAGTCCTGGCCACCAGAGGCATCGAGAGAGATAACATTTGCCATCGAGAAGCCACTGACGTAGTACGCCGACAAGGCGTGGGCTACATGGTGATTGACGAAGCGGATACGCGGATCACGGCGTGAGAAGGGGAGTTCACTAAGGAGGTGAGAAGAGACATGATAGCGTTTGTTCGAGAATCGAAAAGGAGAGCGCACCACATCGTGATTTCACCCTGTAGCGATTCGGTCCACCTCTTCGAGGGTGCAGCCGGCAGCCTGAAGGCAATACCTGATCGATTGCACGGGACGTACTCGAGGGGAGTGCTTGAAACGGTTTAGCCTCTCCTCCTCCACCATAGCTATGAGCTTGCCGTCAATCAGTATGCAGGCCCCGTTGTTCCAAGAGATTGGATGGGTGACCCCTAGTATGACGTTACACTTGGACTTGCCCACGATGGAACTCTAACTCCTTCTACTCTTCGGCCCCCTTTTATCCCCTCCCACAAGAGCACTATTATTTTGTTAGGTTACCTATGCTTGATAGATATGTGGATAAAAAAAGCTAGTTTAAAAGCTTGCTATTGTCAAGCAAAACCTTCCCCCGGTCGTATATACAAACAAGATATCTTCGAGGATCTCGGCAAAACATTGTTTTTAAAAGTTCTTGACTAATTTCAAATTTTTAATAAACTATATTGTGTGAAATTCTGGCTATTTGCTCTAATTTCGTCACGATTAGATCTCAAAAGCATTTCGTAGTAAAAGAAAGGGGGGGTATTTTAATGAAATCTCTTCTTTTATGGATCGTGATTTCCCTCATTCTGGTCCCCAGCATGGCTCTGGCGATCAATTGGGAAAAGGGGAGTTTGGATGTATATTTTTCTTCAGAGGTCTACTATCAAGATGTCTGGGGCAACAAAGATAACTCCGTCCTGGAAGAGGGCTGGCTCTACGTGGAAAACCTGATCATGGATTTCAACCAGGAGTTTGCTGAAAAGGCCAAGTTTCAGGGCTATGCCCATGTCAGGAGCAGTAACGACCCACAACATCAGATCGATAGGCGAGATGTGATGTTTGTGGAGGGATATGTCCGCCTCGCTGATGACCTCGACCTCCCTAATGTCTATGAGATCTGGGGTGGGGACTACGCCGAAAGCTATACACCCTATACCCTGAGTACCTCCTTGCTGGGGGCAAAGGCCTTTTATAAATATAACGATTGGGTAAAGGTATCTACCCTGTGGGGGAGGAACCGGGATGAAGATCTGGACCATTACGTCCGCAACACTGTTGGAGGGAGGGTGGAGTTTTATTACCAAAACTACCTCACCATCGGTGGGACCTTTATCCATACCGATGTTACACGTGATTCCCTGAGGTCCGATTCACCTGTTGGAGATCAGTTTAACCAGGTATTTGGATGTGACCTCCACCTAAACCTCTGGGAAGACAGGCTCCATTTTGAAGCAGAGTACGCCCGCAGTGTCTATAACGACGACGAGAGGGACAAATCCCTCAGGGATCAATACGACAACGCAATATTAGTGAAGGGGGATATAACGCCTATAAATAATTTAACGATAAGTGCCTTGTTTGAGCGAGTGGAACCCTGGTTCAATTCGGTCCTGGGTTCAGCCTCACCGGATCTCGAGAGGGTGCAGGGGCAGATAGACTATACCCCGTGGGATATGTTGAGCATGATGCTCTTTCATGAGTATTCCTTTGATAAAGTCAATGATCATTCGCTGGCAGATCACCGCCTCCATACCCATATGACCTCCTTCAGCTCCATCATTTACCCTTTCTATGCGAGGGAAGATGTATGGAATAGCCTCACCGTTGATATTGTGATAGATCACTCCAAATACTACACCAAGGATCATCCCCGCACGACGGATCAGGACGATCTGACGGCAAACTGTACCGTTTCTCAGGGCTTCACGTACTGGAACTACTCCCTCGGCTATACTTATAGTAGAAATTGGAACCGTGTTGATAGTACCAGTGAGTTTTTCAGCCACGCCCCCTTAGCATCTCTCGGTATCAATTATTCCTGGCTGGCCCTGGATTGGGCATGGACCTTCAATGCGGGCTATACGTATAGAGAATATATCCTTTCTGGGTTGGTCGATCAGATCTACAGCGCTGATGGGGGGGTCTTCCTCAGCTATGAGAGGACGAGATCAACCCTGAGCCTCAATGTGGGATTCGAGTACAACGACAACGCCGCCGGCACCGGCGCAACGGATAACATCAGCCGCACATACAGCGCCATCTTTGAACAGGTGTTGTGGGAGACTGAGGCCTTTACCGCCGATTTGACTCTCAGCACAAGCTATATGGACTACGATGAGGACCTCCATGGAGAGGATTACGGTGAGGCCGTTTACTATATGGGCCTCAATCTAAAGTTTTAAATGAACCTTTGGTGGGGAAAGGGGAACTTATAATTATGATTGATCAAGCAATAAATGGGAGGGAAAAAATGGGTGTGAACAAAAAGCTCTATTGTTGGGGCATAAGCGGTATCGTCTTACTATCATTGCTGACACTGGCCTGGGGTGCTGCCCCTGATGAACCGAGCATCACCTCGGCCAGGGTCGGAAACAAGGAGCTTAAGGGGGCGGCCGAGGTAACAGTCATAAAAGGCGACCTCACCAGTAGCCGTGAGGTCCTCATCGTGGGTACGGCCGACGGAGGTGGACCTCGGGTAGAAATGTTAGAGGTCTCCATGAACGGGGGCCAGACATGGCAGGAGGCAACCGGGCGCGAGAGGTGGCAGTACAGGTTTGTCCCTGCCCCCAACTATACCTATGATCTGACCCTAAGGGTCACCAACGAGGCAGGTATCGTCTCCGATTTCAGGGCATTCGGGGTGACAAGGCTCACCTATCTCCCCCTCACCTTATCGGAGTTGATCCAGCAGCGGGTCGATGAACTGGCCAGGGCCTACATGGCCGAGGATCTGGCAAAGTATATGGGCTTTATCTCGCGAAATTATCAGAATTACCCCGGAGGTTGGCACAGGCTGCGCAGGGCCATCACGAACGACTTCAGGTCCCTGAACAACATCGTCCTGCGCTTCACTGTAAATCAGGTCTATGAGACTGGAAGGGTGGTCATGGCTGATATCCACTGGCGGCTCACCTATGCCGGTCTCATGGAGCCCAAGGAGGGGTATGTGGAGATCCACTTTGACCCGGCAGATCAGATGAAGATCCTGGTCCAGAAAAAGGACCTCTACTTCGGGGCGGCACTGATCGGGCATAACGCGAGAGTTCAGGTTGCTCGGGGGGTTGCGCCTAATCAATATGATTTCACTGTCAACGATCTGGATAAGGTGGGGGCGAAAAGAGTCACCATAAGAGTTAGAGCTATCAGTGGTGGTGGCGTTGTGTTTAATGGGACTTTATCCTTGATTGAAAGACCTAGCCGCTCAGGTAAGTTTGAGGGATCCCGTATTATTTTAGGACTTGGCGTTGGAGATAGTGTTACTGCTACCTATATAGACGAGATCACCGCGGACTGGAGGAGGAATGTGCGCCAAACCGATACCCTATGGCTCTGATAAAAGATATTTTACATTATATTTAGGGATATAGGGGGCTTAATAGAGAGGGATGCACAAACGATTTTTCACAGAGTGAAGACTTTTATGTTTGTTCGCCGAAGGAGATCATCACGTCTTCCCAGAGATGAATAAGAGCTGAATAATCGAGTCTATCGAGGTGAAGGAGGACCTTATCTCAATGATCCCAAGACCAGATCGAACCTCACCCTGAATCTGCTCATTGAATACTGCAATCATGGCACCGGCTCTGAGGTGTTTATACCTTCCGCAGCATTCGAAAGTATATTTGAACCTTTCATGGACTAAGAGAGACATACTAACTGGCTATTCAACTAACAGGGGAGAAAGAAATGGATGTTAGAAAGGGGTTTTGTCGGTTTGGCATTGTAGGTATCGCCCTGCTCTCCTTGTTTGCCCTTACCGCCCTTACCCGGGGGGCTACTCCTGAACCCAGCGTTACCTCAGCTAGGATCGGAAAGAAGGAGCTCAAAGGTGCGACCGGAGTTACCATCATAAAGGGTGATCTCACCCGCAGTGGAGAGATCCTCATTAAGGGTACAGCCGACGGAGGTGGGCCTCAGGTAAAGGAGGTGGAGGTCTCCCTCGACGGCGGCACTACATGGAAGGATGCAACAGGGTGCGAGAGGTGGCAGTACCGGTTTATCCCGGTTCCCAAGGGGACCTATAATTTGACCCTCCGGGTCACCAACACCGCTGGTATCGTCTCCAATCCTAGGGCGTTCGGAGTAACACAACTCACCTATCTCCCTATCACCTTATGGGAGTTGATCCAGCAGCGGGCCGATGAACTGGCCAAGATCTACATGTCCAGGGATCTGGAGCGGTATATGTCTTTTATCTCGAGAGGTTATCAGAATTACCCGCGTGGTTGGCACAGGCTGCGCAGGACTATTGATAACGACTTCAAATTCCTCAACAACATTGTTCTTCGCTTCACGGTCGACCAGATCTTCGAGCTGGAGGGGGCCATCATGGCCGATATCCACTGGAGACTCACCTATGCCGGCCTCACCAGGCCCGAGGAAGGGTATGTGGAGATCCACTTCGACCCGACAGATCAACTGAAGATCCTGCTCCAGGAAAAGGACCGCTACTTCGGAGCGGCATCCCGAAGGGCACCGTAACGGTATCGTATCAAGATCTAGTATGAATAATGTTGGATACCGTTTCAGATCGTAATCCTCCGTTCTTTGTTTGGATTTAAGGGTAACGATCTTTTTCATTTGAACCTTTCTCGCCACCTGGGGACTTAACTAATAGAGATGCATAAGCGATCATCGGAGGATGGAAGGCTTTTGGGGTTGATAGCGGCTGGAGATCACCAAGCCTTCCGGGAGATCTATGACCGATATTACCAAAAACTATACCGCTATTCGTATCGCATGCTCAGGAAGGGGGAAGGGGCCAATGAGGTGGCCAATGAGGTCATGCTGGAGATCTGGAGAGGGGCCAAACGGTTCAGGGGGGAATCCAAGCCCTCCACCTGGATCTTCGGCATCGCTGCCAACAAGGTCCGCAAGGAGATCAAAAGGAGGCCCCCTCATCGTGAGGATCTGGAATCTTTGGAGAAGGAAGCCGACGAGCGGATCACAGCAGATGATGCAACCTATCGCTCTGAATTGAGGGAGAATATGAGGATGGCCATCAATAGATTGAGCCCGAAACACAGGGAGGTACTCGACCTTACCTATTATCAGGGTCTCTCTATTAAGGAGATAGCGGAAATCATGGATTGCCCCCCCAATACGGTGAAGACCAGGATGTTCTACGCCCGTAAGAAGATGGGGGTCATCCTGCAGAAAATGGGTATAGGAGGAGAGATATGAAACCAAAAGAAGGCAAGGAGGGCTTGTGTCCCGAGAGAATGGATCTGCTCCTTCCCTGGTATCTCAACCATACCCTGGAAAAGGGTGAGGAAGAAGCGGTCAAAAAACACCTCCTGACATGTCCCATCTGTCAGAGGGAGCTGGAAGCGATAAAGGAGGAAAGGGAACTCTATCAATCGTTGGCCGAAGAGGTCCCCATTCCGCAGACCTTCCCCCTGTTGATGGCAGAGATTGAAAAGAGGGAAAGGGGGGGAATATGGCAGCGAATTGCCTCTTTTATCCCCAGGCCTCAGCCTGCCTTTGCCACCGCCGTGATCGTCACCCAGTTTGTCGTGATCGCAGCTCTCTTGGGCCTCCTCGCCGTAAACCCCTGGGGAGCAGGGGAGAGGTTCTACCGCACCCTCTCCGGTCCGACAATCATCGAAAGCAAAGGTCCACGACTGACGATACTCTTTCAGAATGGAGTCCAGGAGAAGACCATGCGGGAGGTCATCTTGGGAATAAGCGGAACCATCGTGAGGGGGCCCACACCCATGGGGATCTATACGGTGGAGTTGAGATCCGAGATGAACCCTGAGGAACTTCAGCGTCTTGTCTACTCCCTGCGGCAGAAGGGGGATATCATCAGGTTTGTGGAGGTGGAAGGAGGGTAAGATGCGTCGTCTTCCCCTGCTGGTCCTCTTCATCACGTTCCTTATCAACTTTTGCCCGAACATACCAAGGGCTGCACAAGTACCTCCTGCGCCCCACCTTGAAAGGGGACCCGAATGGGTTATAAGTGAGATTGTTCCTCCCAAAAAGGCCACCACCAGGGGTAAAGAGGTTACCTTTAGCATCCTGCTGACAAATCGAACAGGATCACCTTGCAAAGGCGTCGAGGTGTCCATCATCCCCTCCGTCCCGGGCCACAAAGGGTGGTTTGTGGTCAAGCCCTTTCACGCCCGAAATATCCATCCGCAACAGAGCTTCAAGGCGCGAGTGATCATCACCCCCACCTATCAAGCCCCCCTGGGTGCACACCAGCTCTACACCTCTATCAAAGTGCCTGAATACCCTCCTTTTATCATCAAGGACGGCCCCAGGCTACGGGTCATCCAGGCAAAAGAAGTTTTGCCACTTCACTCAATGGTCCCCAAGGAGGTCCTGATCACGGTGCGGGCGAAAAAAGGGGGTATAAGGCCCCTGCTCGATAGGATAAAGCGGTCCTATCGTTTGGAGGTGGTTGAGGCTACTGAACTGGGTTCCTTGGGACGACTACTCATCCGTTTGCGCATCCCCGATGGACGCACTGTAAGTGAGGTTATGAGTATCCTCTCCCGCGACCCCGCGAAACCCTTTCCTCAGCCCAACTACATCTACCGGAGCTGCGGCGCTAAAAAGACCGATCCCCTTTCAAATCTCCAGTACGCCTTAAAGGCCATGGGTGCAGATCGATTACCCACCGGGATAGATGGTGGCGGGGTAACTGTAGGTCTGATAGACACTGGTGTGGATTATCTCCATCAGGATCTGAAGGGGAAGATTATAAAAAAGAAGGACGTCGTCGCTGACGGGTCCTTTCGCCATGACCTGCATGGTACAACCTTGGCCGGGATCATCGCGGCGAATTGTAATAACGGTGTAGGAATCTGCGGTCTGGCCCCAGGGGTGGATATCGTGGCCATCAAGGCGTGCCGCCCAATAGCCGGGGGCGGGATCACTGCTATGACTACATCCTATTGGCTCTCGCAGGGCCTCGATTACGCTGTTGTACGAAAGGTCAGGATAATAAATCTCAGCCTTGGAGGACCCAAAGACCCCCTCATTACTGATCTTGTCAAAGAGGCTTCTTCCCGGGGTATCGTCATGGTGGCAGCGGCAGGCGACAAAGGCCTCACCCACTACCCCCCTTACCCAGCAGCACTGCCCGAGGTGATCGCCGTGGCCGCTGTGGATGTAAATGAGAAACCTTATACCGAGGGGATGAAGGGGGGTTTCATAGACATCTGCGCCCCTGGGGTGGATATCATTACCACCATTCCAGGAAACAAATACAACTTTTACAGCGGCACCTCCATGGCTGCGGCCTTCGTCACCGGGGCCGTGGCCCTGCTGTTGCAGAGACATCCTGGCATGAAACCGAAGCAGGTACGATCTTTATTAAAAAAGACAGCCAAAGACTTAGGTGCGCCGGGCAAAGATAAGCAGTGCGGTTGTGGCCTGGTTGATCTGGAAAGATTGCTAAACAAAGAGAAGAAAGAATAAAAACCTTTGAACCTTTTGATGAGAATTGGTACTCATAGATAGAAACCACGAAAGGAGGTGATGGAGCAAGAACAGGCAAGCACAATTGTTCATTAATTTTGTGGGATTTTTAAAAGATCAAGCAAAGGAGGAGAAACAATGAAAAAGAGAAATGTGATACCTTTTATAACCTTTTTGATCGCATTGTTCGTTGTTGTTGGATTTCACTCCCTGAGTTGGGCTCAACCACCGAGGAAGATGGAGAGGAAAAGCCCCAGGACGGGCCCGATTTATAAGAGCAAGGCGGCAACAATTCAAAGCGTTCGTATTGGCACTGAAGCGGACGGCAAATGGTATTGGAAAACATTGGTAAAAAATACAGGGGGAGCAGAGTTACCCAAAGGTTCTCTCACCGTGCAGGGAGTTGAAATTTTAAAAAACAACCAACAAGTTGCAGCTTCAGGTTCCATAGTTCCTAAAGATTTGTCTCCAGGAGAAACAGTGATAGTGAAGGCCCTTTGGACAAGATGTTGTGAAGCGAAAAACTTACGGATTGACCTTTGGGATGTTGCAATTTCACCTCACAAAAAATTGGCGAGTAAAACGGTGAGTATTCCTCTGATAAGCCTAGAAGTAAAAAGCATATCCTGGGATGCACAAAAGAAGGAATGGACAACCACGGTAAAGAATCGTACGAAAATGACTATGAAGATTGCTATTCAGGGGATTGCTACTCACAGCAGTCCTATACACTGGTTTGGGATTGGTGGACATACGAAGGTGATACCACCCTTAAGTGTTGTCACTCACAAAGGACATTATAGCGACTATCACCCTGGCGAAGGTGATCACCTAAAGGTTGAGCTTCGGTATTTCGATAGTGCCAGTTGGTGTGGAGGAGCTGGCTGGTGTGCCATCCATTCTAAAGAGATAGTACTGCCGTAAGAGGGGTTCAGTTGAGGTGATCCCACAGGATAAAACCCGAAAGGGGGTGAAACATGGTTGAAAAGGGGAAAGTGAAAAAGAGCAAACATTTAAACCATGCAAGAAAGGGGAAAAGGATGAAGAGATCAGCAAAATTAATGGGATTGGTTGTCTTCTTGGCTGTGGTGCTAACAGGGGTAACCCTTTTCGCCCAGCAACCTGGTCGAAAAGGAGGGACTACTGCCCCTGCTGTGGGTAGACTGCCTGACCTTACCGTTGAAAGGATCTATCTTGTCAAGGACTGTCGGGTGGCTGTAAGGGTCAAGAACCTCGGCCCTGGTATTGTGCCTGATGAGGTGTGGACGGTGCATACGCCGAAGAGCGCCGGTGTCTACTTCTACATCAACGGCAAGGGATGGGGTGGAGCGAGTATCTGGAAGTTCGACCCTACGAAGAAGCTGCAAAAGCCCGGTGGTACAGCGACATACGTCAGCAAATCGAAGGTAAGCGGGAGCGCTACCATTAAGACGGTGGTAGACCTCTGGAACGTGGTAACGGAAAAGAATGAAAACAATAACAGCCTCGAAAAGAAGCTCATCTGCAAGCCCGTTGTCGGAAAGTGCTGTATCGCCGGCACCTATGACGGCATCCATAAGGACATTCAGTCACCGACCTGCCCAAACCCAGAGACAGAGAAGTTTGTCCTGGTGATTACCCAAGCCAACTGCGGTTCCACGATTAAGGGAGAGGTAAGGACAATAAAGAACGGCACCCCCACCCTCACTCATTACTTAGCAGGGGCGGTAACACCAGCAGGCAAATGTTGCAAGATCAAAGGGGTGTTAAAGGGGATACCTGGTACACCTACAGCGGGTGAGGTGATAAATATCAAGGCTACCCTGTGCAAGAAGGGCGGCAAGTGGTACAGCAACAACGGTGCCTATAATAACCCTACCGGGTGCAGCGGCACGTTCACGTTGAAGCAACAGTAAGCCTAAGGGGCTAGGCCATCAGGCCTGGCCCCCTCGTTATGCCCCGAATTTTTTCAGCTTCAGGGCCGAGGCGAGCATCAGGGGCATCTCATCCATTGCCAGAAACCTCCCTAATCCTCCTCTGGCACAGGCAGCCTCGGTGAATACCTTCACGTCATCAATCCTCTCATATCGAGAATAGAGCATAAAAGGGTTTGGATGCCAGCTGTGTCCCTTGAGCAGGGAAGGGGTGGAATGGTCTCCGGTCACGGCGATGACATCCGGCTCCAGGGCCAACAGTACCGGGATGTGTCGGTCCACCTCTTCGATCACCTCCACCTTCTTCGGAAAATCGCCGTCTTCGCCGTAGCTGTCGGTCTTTTTGATATGCAGGAAGAAGAAATCGAATTGCTCGTAGCTCTCCTTTAAGGCCCTAAATTCATCGACAATATTCTCGCCTGTCTCCAAGATCTCCATCCTCACCAACCGGGCCAGCCCCTTGTACATGGGATAGGTGGCGATGCAGGCAGGGGTCAACTTAAAGAGATCGGACATGCTGGGGATTGCGGGGATCTGGGAGATCCCCCGCAGGAGGACGGTATTGGCAGGGTGATGGTCTTGTAATATCTGATTGGCCCTATTGAGGAAGAGTTCTACTATCCTGGCCATCCTCTCTGCCTCCGGTGCCAATGGAGTGGGCGGTTTAGGGAGTTCCCCCTCCCTTTGGGGATCGGTATCCTCCAGACGACCATCCAACCCCTCACCGGAAAATCGCAGGACAAAACGGTGCTCCTTTCCATGTCTGACCTCCACCCGCACCCCCTCTATCTCCTTGATCTCCTCCTGCAGGAGATCACAGAGTTCCATGTTCCTCTCTGTAGGGATGCGGCCGGCCCTGCGGTCGACTATGATTCCCTGCTGGTCCATGGTGGCGAAGTTCCCCCTGGCCACAACATCATCCCTTCCCAACTCCATCCTGATCCCCAGGGCCTCCAAGACCCCCCTGCCGATCTCATATTTCAGGGGATCATAGCCGAACATCCCCAGGTGGGCCGGTCCGCTCCCAGGGGTGATCCCTGGGGAGATGGGATCGGTCACCCCACAGATGGAGCGGGAGGCCAGATCATCCAGATGGGGGGTATGGGCCGCCTCCAGTTCTGTCCTGCCATCTACAGGTAGCCCCCCTACGCCATCCAAGACCAAGAGGACGATCTTGGAAGGGGTCTTCACTGCCAAAGAGCGAATGATTTTCTCGCTGACCATTGCTCACCTCCATCCAAAGATTTTTTCAATCCATCCAATTGGGGCCTTTCCATCCCCTAGAGCAACCCTCTCAAGACCCTCAGGTTAACTACATCCCAATCCTCCCCTTGGGGGTCCTTCTTCTTCGGGGTCTCAAGGATAAAGGGGAGGGTTGTCAAACGGGGGTCCTGAAGGAGGCGGCGAAAGGGCTCCAACCCTAGATGTCCCTGGCCGATATGTTCATGGCGATCTATCCTGGCACCGAATGCGGCCTTGGAGTCGTTAATATGGACGACCTTCAGGCGGTCCAGACCGATGATCCGATGGAATTCCTCAAAGGTGTCCTCATACCCCTCCTGGGTTCTGATATCGTAACCCGCGGCGAAGACATGACAGGTATCAAGACAGACCCCTAACCTTTGATCTTCCTCTATCATCTCGATGATCTCGGCAAAGTGCTCAAAACGATAGCCCAGATTGGTCCCCTGCCCGGCAGTGGTCTCCAGCAAAATCATCACCTTCATCCCCTTACCCCTCTGATGCAGGAGGTTTATCCCCCTGGCGATCCGATAGAGCCCCTCCTGCTCCCCTGCTCCCATATGGGATCCAGGGTGCATCACCATATAGGGAAGTCCCAAGGCCTCGGCCCGCTGAAGCTCCTCCCAGAGGGCCTCCAGGGACCGCCCATAGAGCCCCTCATCAGGGGTGGCGAGGTTGATCAGGTAGCTGTTGTGTGCAACTATAGGCCATATCCCCGTCTCCTCCTGGGCCTTTTGGAAGGCTACTATATCCTCTGGAGTAAGGGGTTTGGCCTGCCACTGGGTGTTGTTTTTGGTGAAGATCTGGATGGTATTACACCCTATCTCCTTCCCTCTCCAGAGGGCCTTATAGACCCCACCGGCTATGGACATATGGGCCCCTAAAGACCTCATCTTGCCTTACCGCTCATTGACCTCCCCCATTAATTCTTTCACCTTGGCTTCCACCATCCCCTTTATCTCCTCCAGCCTCTCCCTGGACGAGGCCTCAAACCTGAGGACCAGGGCTGGCTGGGTGTTGGAGGCCCGCAGCAATCCCCAACCATCGGGGAATTTGATTCTTACTCCATCTACGTCGATAATCTGGTACTCCTGGCGGAAGTCCTCCTTGGCCTTCTCCACAATCTCGAATTTGACATCATCGGGACAATCTATCCTGATCTCTGGGGTGACATAGGTCTGGGGGATCCCCTCTAAGAGCTCTGAGACCTTCTTGTCGGTTTTGCCCAGGATCTCCAACAGACGGCAGGAGGAATAGATGGCATCATCAAAGCCGAAATAGCGATCGGCGAAGAACATATGCCCGCTCATCTCTCCGGCCAACACGGCCCCCTCCCTCTTCATCTTGTCTTTAATGAGGGAGTGTCCGGTCTTCCACATAATGGCTCGTCCCCCAAGCCTGGTGATCTCATCATAGAGGGTCTGGGAACACTTCACCTCCGCAATGAAGGTTCCTCCTCCCCCCTCCTGAATAATGTCCCTGGCGAAGATGATCATCAGTTTATCCCCCCAGACAATCCTTCCTTCTTCATCTACAATCCCTATACGATCGGCGTCCCCATCATAGCCTATCCCTAGATCAGCTCCCATATCTTTTACCTTGGCGATGAGGTCTGTAAGGTACCCCTCCACAGTTGGGTCCGGGTGATGATGGGGGAAATGACCATCCATCTCACAGTAAATGGCCTCCACCTGACACCCCAGATCACGCATGATGGGCACGGCCACAACCCCTCCCGTCCCGTTGCCTGCGTCGACCACCACCTTGACCTCTCGCCCCACCTTGATGTTCGCCAGGATGTGCTGGTGGTAGTCTTTAATGATGTCGTAGTTGGATAGTTTCCCCCCTCCCTGCACGTAATCCCTTTTCTCGATGATCTCCCGTACCCTCTGAAGCTCTTCTCCGTAGACAGAGTCTTTTCCCGCACAGACCTTAAAGCCGTTGAATTCAGGGGGGTTGTGGCTTCCGGTGATCATCACCCCCCCATCCTGTCTTAGGTGGACGATGGAAAAGTACAGCAAAGGTGTGGGACAAACCCCTACATCGGTGACCTCCATCCCACTGGCCAAAAGTCCCTCCAGGATGGCATCGCGGAAGAGATCAGAGCTAAGGCGGCAATCTCTGCCCAAGGTGATCCGTTTGATCCCATGGTGGGCGAAATAGCTGCCACATCCCCTTCCC
>DAOVGN010000008.1 GCA_030672385.1 Deltaproteobacteria bacterium
GATGGAGTTACGTTCAACATCTAGAGGAGTTTTATATATCTTATAACTTCGTCCCTTCAAATTCAAGTGGAGTATCTTACCATATAAATCCTTGTCGCCAGAGATCCTTTTCTACATACCCAGAGAATAAAGGGCAAATCCGATCCCTAGGCCAATAAAGAAGTTGAAGGCCTTTATCAGGATAGAGTCCTTGATGGAATAGGACAGTAACGGAAGCATTCCGTGTCCATCCTGAACAATGGAGCAGGCCAGCAGGACGGAAAAAGGGATAAGGCCCTTGGCGAACATCATGACAAATATAAGATGCGGCCCTGATTCTGGGATGATGGCTACTAAAGACGCCACAAGCAATACCCAGGACATATGGGTCTGGACAAAGGTCTCTAGGTTCCAAAACTTCAGCCCCACATCTACGACTACCAGGGCGCCGAAGCTCCAGAGGAATACCCTCCACAGATGCCTTTTGGCGATGTGGCCCCAGATATGCTCGATTAAATAGTGTTCAGGTGCGGTGAAGACTATGAATTCGGCCAAAGAAAGTAAAGTGACAAAGGTGATCCGCTTCCAGCTCCAAGCCGCAGGGCCGATGATCCCCGAGGCAAAGACATAGATAGATATCCCGAGGAGAGAAAGGAGGAGAAATCGGGCCAAAGATATCTTTTGTAAATTGGCCTTTACTCCTCTTAGGTTAATGCGCCAGTCCTCATTTTCCAGATGAAGGACAGGAACTTGGCATTCCTCACAAGGCGTTATCTTTAGCACAGGCACCAGTTTGTCGGTAAGCCAGGCAAAGATGATCCCTACAATGAACAGGGTTCCGAAGAGGAGGATTGCCTTATCAGGAAACAAGGCAAGCATGACAAAGGCCTCATCGCCAGAGGTGGCGATCATGCCGCCCACCATCGCACCAAAGGTGATCAGACCGTGGACATAAAAGGAGACGTTCATGAAGGCACCCAGACACCCAGGTGTCGCTCCGAGGAAGGAGGTGGTGATATATTGTTTGAATAAGCTTCCTCTTATCGCCTCATTCATTTTCCCCTCGGTCAACACATTGAGGTAATCTGCCAGGGTCATCATCACAAAGACGAAGACACTGATCATCACGCCATGTTTTAAGTTGGAGATGATCATATCCATCGTTTATCCTCTATATGTCTCTCTGTAGTTTCACGGAGTAACCTTCATACCCCTAAATCTGAGTGGAGGTGGAGGGAATCCAGGTACATATATACTCCTTGTGTAACTCTTTGCGGTTGAAATGAGGAGGTTTTTCAACAAACGAGAAATTTCTCTTTTTGTTAATTCTATCATATCAACCCACGTCCGGGCAATAAAAAGGCCTCTTTGGGGGGGGGATTTACCCAATATGGTTCTATAATGAAGCAGGGGTCAAAGTGTTTGAGATGGATTCTGGTGGAACTCTCGCATCTTTTTATCCAGGGCTCTGAGAGGATTAAGAAGATCTGTGCAAGAGTAACAGATAGTCATGGCACGAAAAAGTCTCCTGATGTTTGATTTGAGTGGCCGGTATCCAGGAGTATAGTGGGCCTGTAAGGAGCACGGATAGGTGGCGATGAGTGGTCCTCAAAGAGACCCTTTGGAAACAGCCTCAAAGGTAACCTCGGTAACCCCTAATAATTTTGATTAAACCTTTCCTCAATTTCAGTGTCTATAAATATAAAGATATCACACGCCCGGAGGTGAAAGACCATGCGACCCTTACCGTCTAAACTCGTTCTTCTCTTATTGATCTTCGTCTTTTTAGTCTCCTGTACCACGGTAGTCCACACCCGTTACCGCCCTCCACGCCCTAGGTCCCACTGTGCGGTCTGGGTCTCCGGTCATTGGGGGTATCAAGGTCATTGGGGGTATCGAGGCCATTGGGTGCCGGGTCACTGGGTGATAAGATGAACCCTTCCGCTCCTGGGGGATCTGCCCCTTGACAGATCCCCTCTTCCTTTTTAACCGCCTGAGGATGAACTTCTCCTCACATCAAAGCGTTCTTTTATGCTATAATCTTCTCGTGAAGATACTTCACGATAAAGATATGTCTATGGCACGTCCCTCCAGGGGATAAGACTCCCCCAGCCCCCCTGGAAGGAAGAGTTTCTTAGTGGGTCTGAGATTAGAGGCCCTAGGAGGAAGACCTCTTGAGTATTTGCCTCAGTGGAAGTGAGGGCAAACCCTCACGAGGGTTAGTTCTCATGTGGAGGTATCATTGAGAAGAGAGACGTATACATGTCTGAAAAGGGGTTATGAAAAGGAGATACTGCGAGAGATCAAAGGCCTCCATTATTTTGATGATTCAGATATTCTATTCTACTGGAAAGATACCCTGAAAGGGGTCAACCTTCGCAAGATGAAAAAGGTGGTCAACCTCACCGAGATGAGGAGGTTCTATATAGGTCTGGTAGCCATAGAGATGGCCATCAGGGAGAGGATGGGGGGTGAGGTTTGATCCTGGGTAGAATCTGTGGTATGTAATTTGTTTATACCTTATTGAGGGAAATCCCGATGGCCAAAGTCGATCTGGTACTCCTACATCCACCTGCCATATACGATTTTAGGAAACGCCCTATTAAGTTGGGTCCCATCAGCGATGTGATCCCCTCAACACCTATCTTTGAGATGTATCCAGTGGGTTTCGCCAGCATCTCGGAATACCTGGAGAGGATGGGCTTCCGGGTTAGGATCGTCAACGTGGCCATGAAGATGCTCAAGAAGGAGGAGTTCGATGTGGAGAGGCTTATCGCTTCCCTTCACCCACGGGCCTTCGGGATAGATCTGCACTGGATGCCCCATTGCCATGGGAGTCTGGCCCTGGCCGAAATCATCAAAAAATACCACCCCGAGATCCCTGTCATCCTTGGTGGATTCTCCGCTACATACTTTCATGAAGAAATCATCAGCAAATATCCGCAGGTGGATTATGTGGTAAGGGGAGATTCTGCGGAGGAACCTCTCCTTCAGCTCCTGAAGACCATCAGGGATGGAAGAGATCCCTCTGAGGTCCCCAATCTCACGTGGAGGAATGGTGGAGGGACAATGGTTAATCCCCTGACCCATCTTCCCACTGACCTAAATAGTGTAACCATTGATTATGGCCACATCATGCGCCAGGTGGTCAGGTACATGGACCTCACCAGCTATGCCCCTTTCACAAACTGGTTGCTCTACCCCCTCACCGCTGTCTTTACCTGTCGTGGTTGTACCCATAATTGTAAGACCTGCGGGGCCTCCAGTTGGGCCTTGAGGAAGATGGAGGGGAGAAGGAATCCTGCCTACCGTGACCCCACGCTCTTGGCCAAGGATATCATCAATGTCCAACGTCACCTGAACGCCCCTATCTTCATCATCGGGGATATACTGCAGCCAGGGTCTGACTATGCAGGGGTCCTTCTTAGAGAACTCCGCCGAACCAAGATCAAAAATCATATCGTCTACGAGTTCTTCCGTCCCCCAACGGGAGGGATCTTGGAGGAGATTGCACGGACCACCCCCAATTTCAACATCCAGATCTCCCCTGAATCCCACGATGAAGGGGTGCGCAGGGCCTTTGGGCGCCCTTACTCCAATAGAGAACTGGAAGACTTTCTGGCTGAGGCGGTGAGGACAGGAGCCAAGAGGATAGATCTCTTCTTCATGGTGGGGCTACCCGAGCAGACCTATGATTCGGTCTTAGAGACGGCCTCTTATTGTCGCCATCTCCTCGAAAAATATGGGGAAGAGAAGACCATTTCCCCCTTTATCTCACCCCTCGCCCCCTTTCTGGATCCGGGCAGCAGGGTGTTTGAAGAGCCAGAGAAGTTTGGTTATCGTCTTCTCTTTCGGACCCTCGAGGATCATCGGCGGGCCTTAGAGGAGCCAAGCTGGAAGTATTTCCTCAATTACGAGACCCAGTGGATGACCAGGGAGGAGATCGTCTACAGCACTTATGAGGGAGGCAGGAGGTTAAACGCCCTCAAGGGGGAATTTGGGATTATAGATCCTGCATTAGCCAAGTCTCAAGAGGAGAGAATTATCCGAGCGGTCGAGATGATGAAGAGGATCGACGTAATCACGGATACTATGAAAGGGGAGGAGAGGGAGGAGGGGCTCAGAAAGCTGGGGATCCACGTGAGGGAGATGGGAAAGGCCATCGTTTGTGACAAGAAGGAGTTGGAGTGGCCCACTCACTTTCTCAGGATGAACTTTCTCAGGATTCTGCGTACCATCCTGTTTCCCAACCGGCCCAATATACTGCGGGCCTCCTAAGGAAAACCATGTCCCAAAGGGAAAGAGGCGGATATCTCAGGAAGATCCCCAAGGTGGATGAACTTCTCTCTACTGAGGAGGTGAAAAGGCTCTTGCGGTCTCACCCCAAGGAGGTGGTCCTGGAGGGGATTAGGAGGGGTCTGGAGAGGCTTCGCCAAGATATCTTGCACACCGAAAGGCTGGATGACCTAAAGGATGAGACCTTTCCCATTTCTCACCTCCTGCCTCTGTTCGAAGAGGAGATAGCCGGGCAGGTCAGCCCACACCTGAAGCGTGCCATCAACGCCACCGGAGTGGTAGTACACACCAACCTGGGACGGTCCCCCCTGAGCGAGAGGACCTTGAGGCACCTGGTGGAGGTCTCCAGGGGGTATTCCAATTTGGAGTACGATCTATCCCAGGGGGAAAGGAGATCCCGATACGTCCACGTGGAGGAGATCCTCCTGCGCCTGAGCGGGGCTGAGGCAGCATTGGTGGTCAACAACAACGCCGGGGCCGTGCTCCTAACCCTCAATACCTTGGCCGCAGGTAGCGAGGTGGTCGTCTCACGAGGGGAGTTGGTGGAGATAGGGGGGGCCTTTAGAATACCCGATGTCATGGCCAGAAGTGGTGCCGTTCTCAAGGAGGTGGGGACCACCAACAGAACCCACCTGAGGGACTATGAAGAGGTGATCGGCGAAAACACCACCCTTTTGCTCAAGGTCCACACCAGCAACTACCGGGTAGTCGGTTTTACCTCGGAGGTCACCTTGGAGGAGTTAGTCCAGCTTGGCAAAAAATATGATATCCCTGTGATGAACGATTTGGGAAGCGGTTGCTTCATTGACCTCTCCCGCTATGGGTTGGAGAAGGAACCGACCGTCCAGGAAGCCCTTAAGGCGGGGGCCGACGTGGTAACCTTTTCGGGAGACAAACTCCTGGGAGGACCCCAGGCTGGGATCATCTTGGGGAAAAAGGAACTGATAGATAGGATAAAGGTCAATCCCTTGAACAGGGCCCTCAGAATAGACAAGCTCACCTTGGCCGCTTTAGAGTCCACGCTCATCTGCTATCTGAGCGAGGAGGAAGTGGTGAAGGAGATCCCCACCTTGCGCATGTTGACCACCACCTTAGAGCAGCTCCGCAAGAGGGCCAGGAGTCTTGAGCGTCTCCTGAAGAGGGAGACGGAGGGGGCCGAGATCGAGGTGATCCGGGAGAATTCCCAGGTAGGGGGAGGAGCCCTCCCCCTACAAGACCTGCCCACCTGGGCCTTGGGTATAAAACCGCAAAGGGCCTCTGTAGAGGCCCTGGAGGTAGGGCTGAGGAATCAGAACCCACCCGTTATCGCCAGGATAGCCAACGACCAGCTCATCCTCGACCTCAGGACCATCCAAGATGATGAGTTCAAGGCGATCGCCCAAGGAATAGCCCAAGCCCTCAAAAAGGCCAGCGATTAGGGGATGTCTGTCTCCGGGGGAGATTTTACCCTCATCGTAGGGAAAGATGATCGGGGAAAGAGGATTGACCTCTTCTTGGGCGAGCATCTCCGTGGGGTCTCTCGCTCTCAGGTCCAGCGATACATAAGGGAGGGATACATCCTCCTCAACGCTGCCTCGGCCAAAGTAGGTGCTAGACTCAAGGAGGGGGATCTGGTCAGGGGGCGGCTGCCAGCACCCAAGGCCTCGGATGCCCTCCCCGAGGATCTACCCGTAACATTCCTCTATGAGGATGAATATATCGTCGTGGTGGACAAGCCGCCCGGGATGGTGGTTCACCCTGCGGGCAGGGTGACCTCTGGAACCCTGGTCAATGCCCTGCTCTTTCGCTGTAGCGATCTCCAGGGAGTGGGAGGGGTAGTGCGTCCAGGGATTGTCCACCGCTTAGACAAGGGGACATCGGGGGTCATGGTGGTGGCC
>DAOVGN010000028.1 GCA_030672385.1 Deltaproteobacteria bacterium
ATATGCCAATAAGTAAGAGTCAGCAAAATAATAAGGGACCCCAGTTCAACAAGCAAGTGCAACACTTAGGATAATATTATAATTGAAATCAAATAGATTTAGCACACAAGTTATAAACTTGGGTCCCGGCTTAACCGGAGAGGGAGCGTGTAACCATGACACAGGATAACAGTACGAATCAGAAAAAAATAGTTGTCCATGTGGATACCGAGATCGAGGATCTTGTCCCGGGTTTTCTTGAAAACAGGCATAATGATGTAAAAACATTACAGGAAGCTCTGACTAAAGGTGATTATGAAACTATTCGAATTTTGGGCCACAGTATGAAAGGCTCTGGTGGGGGGTATGGATTTGACGCCATCAGCGAAATAGGTCGATCGCTTGAAGATGCCGCAAAGGCAAAAAATACCGAAGAAACGCGAAGATTGATTGACGAACTATTACACTACCTTGAGCGTGTTGAGGTAATCTATGAATAGTACTGCAAAACCCCTGATTTTGGTCGTTGACGACAATCATGATCAGCTGATGCTGATGGAACGATTTCTGACAAGCAGCGGCTATAATGTGGTTGCCGCCGACAGCGGCCTCAAGGGGTTAGAAACAATCAATAATGTCAAACCGGACCTTGTTCTGCTTGATGTTATGATGCCGGGAATGAATGGCTACGAGGTTTGTTCAAGACTGCAAAAAAACAACGAAACTGCCTGCATCCCTGTAATATTTATAACCGCCCTGGGAGAAGAACAGGACAAGGCCAGGGCCTTCTCCGTTGGCGCTGTTGACTACCTTGTGAAACCTGTTCAAAAGGAAATCCTCCTTCAGAAGGCCCGTACCCATCTCAAAACAAATACCCGATGGAAGGAACTGCACAAAGATGATGCCCCATCTGAGGAAGGGGTACAGCTATCCGATTTTCTCCAATTCAAGGAATTTCTGCTCGGTCAGTTAGATCTTGAGCCTGACAAGAAGGCCAAATTCTCCGCTATTCTGCCTTCTAAAATTTATTCAATCTCTCGTTACCTGGGAATCACAAATAGCCAGATTGCTAAATATATGGCTGATTTTTTAAAACTACCTTATATCTCACAAATCAACCCTTATGATGTTCAACTAGGTGTGCTCCCGATATCATTTTGCAGGACAAACCTTGTCGTTGCACTAAACAATGGGGCCAAAGAGAATACCTTTGTACTGAGCAATCCCTTCAACTGGGAACTCCTGGATAGTTTAAGCAAACTTACAGAGCAGGATCAAACCTTCAAACTCATAATAACCGAACCTGAACATATTGAATTATTATTTAAATATGAAGCAGACCTTGGCGGGGAGGCACCGGTCAAAAAGGTCACCCCAGTTGAAGACACACAAAAAATTGAGGGACCTACCAGTGTGTCGTTTGAACAGATGTCAAAAGCGGAAATTGAAAAACACCCTATTGTGTATATTGCCAACACCATGATCAACAAAGCTGTATCTGAAAGGGCCAGCGACATCCACATCGAACCCAAGGAGACCGAGACTGTCGTGCGCTTACGGGTTGACGGGGATTTGAGGGATTCTTTTACCCTGAAGAAGAACACAGGCGTTATGCTCATATCCCGGCTCAAGGTGCTGGGAGGCCTTGATTTGGCCGAAAAAAGAAGGCCGCAGGACGGATCTTTTGCGGCAACCATAAACAACAAAACCTTCAGGTTAAGACTGGCTACTACCTCCACGCCGAATGGTGAAAGCCTTATTATTCGATTACTAGAACCGAGCGTCAAACCAAAAGAGCTGGAAGAACTCGGTATGGCAGATAAACAGGTCAACGCCATGATCAATTTTGCCGATCAAACCCATGGACTTATCCTGATCGTGGGGCCCACAGGATCAGGAAAGACTACGACCATTTACAGTTTCCTATCCCATATAGACTGTAAAACACGAAGCCTAACTTCCGTAGAGGACCCTGTGGAATACTCTATACCCTTTGCCAATCAGCAACAGGTAAACGAAAAGGCTGGGGTTTCCTTTGAATCCCTGCTCAAATCATCTGTGAGGCAGGATCCTGATATATTGTTCTTGGGAGAGGTCAGGGATCAATATTCTGCCAAAATGTCAATAGACTTTGCCAGCACAGGCCATCTGACCGTCACCACTTTGCATACATCCAATGCTACCACTGCAATTTTTCGTCTTGAAAGGTTGGGGATCGACCGGGGGACAATGGCAGATACCCTCATCGGTGTCGTAGCCCAGAGACTGCTGAAAAAGCTCTGTCCACATTGTAAGCAGATAGTCCAGATCTCCCAGGAAGAGATAGATATACTCTCACCATTTACTGATGAGATTCCATCCCAGGTAGCGCATCCTGTCGGATGTCCGAAATGTAACAACACCGGCTACTATGGACGAGAAGGGATATATGAGATAATAAAACTTGATCCTGAAATCTCTGAAATGGTCCGATCAAGTATGTCTATTGCAGAGATAAGGAGTTTTATCAGAGAAAGGGGAGATTTTCTTATTAGCTATCATGCTGTAGAAAAAGTAAAAGAGCTCCTTTTCTCTCCAAAGGACGTTTACGAAACGGTGCTGGTGGAAGAGTTGGCATTCGAACAAAAGAGACCCAAAAAAGAAGCTCACCGAATACCTGTCATTGAAGAGAAGATCAAGGACAAGATATCGATCCTCGTTGTGGAGGACGATAAGGACTCTCAAAGATTGATAGCTCGTTTCCTAGAAAACCATGGCTATACCGTAGCCCCTGCAGAAGATGGGGTTGATGCCCTCCTTCAGTTAGGCAAAGATGAATTTGATCTGATCATTTCGGATGTTAACATGCCCAACCTGGACGGCTTTAAATTGCTGGAGATGAAGAGCCAAAAAGGGATAGAAACACCTGTGATATTTTTGACATCCATAGCCGATCCGGAAGATACGAAAAGGGGATTTGACCTTGGGGCAGTGGACTATATTAGGAAGCCAACACGGAAGGATGTCTTGTTGACGAAGGTGAAAAATGTCCTTGAAAAGTACGACAAAGGAGGAAATAAAAATGGCTGATGAAAAAATTTTGGATGCGGTTTGCAAAAGGTGTGGGAAACCGCTCAGTGAGGATGACCAAGGCGCTGATTACTGCAGCAGTTGTATGATCGAGGTTGCAGAGCAGTACGTACCTGGGGAAGAAGCAGCGCCAATAAAACGTAAAAGAAAAAGCAGGGCGTGGCTGGTACTTCAATGGATCATCCTGCTGGCCTGCATTACTATAATCGCCATACAGTTTCCCAAATTAATTTCCGCTTTTAAAGAGGATAAGCCCCTCAGACACGGCACATATTTAACAGATGAACAGACTGACCAATGCATCAAAAACCTCTGGCACATATCCAGGCTGCTGCAAGAAGGAAACCTGCCTGCTAAAGATATGGTCTGTCCTGTCAGCAAGAAGCCCTATGTGGTGAAGAAGATAGGAGGAGATACGGTAATAAGCTGCCCTAATCCAGCACTCCATGGTGTCAAGGAAATCCACGTAAGCAAAAAATGTCCTTTTCCTGAGATAATAAAATGAAACCATATAAAAAAGGCTGTAAGGGTTTCACCCTGATAGAGCTCCTTGTGGTCGTAGCCATTGTTGGTCTTCTGGCCTCTGTTGCGATCCCAGCATATATGGACTACGTCAAGAAGGCACGTTCAACTCAATGCCATGTAGACAGAGGTGCCGTGCAAAATGTAATTGTGCAATATTACCATGACAACCCCGATACCGAACTAAAAAGTCTAAAGCAACTGGTAACTGAAGGATACCTGGAAAAGGAACCCAACTGCCCATTGGACGGGGAATATGTACTGATTCCAGCAGAACTTGTTGATTCCTATTGCCCAGTAGTGGCATGCTCAATGCACTACCTGCCGGGACTCGTACCGGAGGAAGAAGAACCTGAAGAAAAACCTGAAGTCCTGTTTTCGAGCGACTTTGACAACATGGACTCCCTTACCCCCTTAACAGGAAAATGGGAAATCAAGGATGGGATGCTGGTGCCCACAGGGGGCTGGGAGGAGCACCGCCTGGCATTCGGTGACGCAAAATGGACAGATTATGAAATGACGGTGAATGCTCAATTATACAGCGGTTGGGGTTATGGCATTTATTACCGAGCAGATGGCGAACGTCAGATTTCAGGCTATTGTTTTCAATATGACCCTGGTTGCTGGCCAGATTCCTTTCTAGTAAGAAGGGTATATAACGGCAGAGAAGAATGGCTGCCTTTCCAGCGTGTTACAATACCCGATGGTTTTCCCGTCTACAGCCAACCTCATAAGATCTCCATCACGGTAGAGAAAGACCACCACGTTATAAAGGTCGATGGCGATACAGTTTTAGACTTCCACGACGACACCTTCACATCCGGCATGGCAGGTTTCAGGAGTTGGTGCAACTCAGAGGTGGGTTTTAATAATGTAAATGTAACTGAGATTGACTGAGGCATGCAGACCCTACTTAAGCAAAAATGTCCCTTTCCTGAGGCAATAAAATGAGACTATATAAAAAAGGCTGTAAGGGTTTCACCCTGATAGAGATCCTTGTAGTCATAGCCATTGTTGGTCTTCTGGCCTCTGTTGCGATCCCGGCATATCTGAACTACGTCAAGAAGGCACGTTCAACTCAATGCCATGTAGACAGGGGTGCCGTGCAAAATGTAATTGTGCAGTATTACCATGACAACCCCGATACCGAACTAAAAAGTCTAAAGCAACTGGTAACTGAAGGCTACCTGAAAAAGGAACCCAACTGCCCATTGGACGGGGAATATGTACTGATCCCAGCAGAAATCGTTGGTTCCTATTGCCCAGTAGTCGCATGCTCAATGCACTACCTGCCAACTACCTTACCACCAGCTCCGAAACCGCCGAAACCTCTTACGAGCTTGGGGTCTAATTTTGAAGAGATAAGCTCAGGCATGATAAGTTTAATAGAAGAATTTTATAAAAAACATGGTCGATATCCAAGGAGTTGGGGTGATTACAAGTTTACTGATATTGGACTGGATCCTGCTGAATGGAGCAATAGTTACAATGGCATAATTTACAAGCCTGCGGGAAACAGCACGCGAATTAGACCTGCAAAAGGATCCACCTTTTACGTAACCAGTCTTAAAGGCAAAAAACGTAAGCTCTCATGGAAATATAAATGGGATTTAGTATATTCTGTTGAAAAGAAACAATGGTATTATCACAGTATTAAAAAGGGCAACGAAATAGACATATCAACTTTGCAGGTAATATAAAAAGAAATAAATAGTCATCACTCAAGGTAATGGTTCAGCCAAAATACCTTTTTCATTGAACTTCCCCCCTACCATAAGATATAATCAGTCTTTAACAAATCCCAAAACCTCAGGACATCTATGAAAATCCTTCTTGTCGCACCGGAGCGGAAGAGAAAGAAGGAGGAGACCTTCCTCTTCCGCCTTGGCTTCCTCAACCTCCCCTATGTGGCCGCCGTGACCCCCCCGGAGGTGGAGGTGAGGATCGTAGATGAGGCCTATGAGCCAGTAAACTTCGATGAAAAGGTTGACCTGGTGGGGATATCGGCCCAGACTCCGGTGGCCCACAGGGCCTATCAGATCGCAGAGGAGTTCCGCAAGAGGGGGGTACCAGTGGTGATGGGCGGCGTCCACGCCAGCGTGCTACCCCAGGAGGCCCTGGAGCACGTGGATGCGGTGGTGATCGGGGAGGCAGAGGTCACCTGGCCTCAACTGCTGGAGGACTTCCGCCGTGGCAGATTAAAAAGAATATACCGAGCCAATGAATGGATGAGGGGTGATGAGATTCCTCTGCCCAGGAGAGAGCTGATGAACCCCCGTTTCTATTTTCCACTAAAGCTCCTGGAGACGACCCGTGGATGTCCCCACCGATGCGACTTCTGTCAAGTATCCCGTTTCTTCGGCAACCGCTATCGAAACCGCCCCCTCAAGGAGATCGCCAGGGAGCTCGAGGCCATGTTCGGAGCAGGGCCAGTCATGAACCCTTGGATCAAGAAACTCCTTTCCCTCCTGAGCAGAGACCTGCCATACTTTTTAAAGAGGAGGTTGATGTATATCATCGATAACAATGTGGTATCAGATAGGAAATTTGCCATTGAGTTGTTCTCACTCTTGAAAGACTACGACCTTCTGTGGTGGGGGCATGCCCCGGTCTCTATTGCCGATGATGATGAGCTTCTCAAGCTCTTCGCCGCCAGCGGCTGCATCGCCGTCAACATCGGCTTTGAATCCCTTTCCCCCAAGAACCTGAAGATCATGAAAAAGGAGTTTAACAAGCCGCATAAATATAAAGAAGCGGCCAAAAAGATCCATGGATATGGGATCGGGATCATGGGAACATTTATCGTGGGCCTTGACGACGACGACCCAGGGGTATTCCAGAGGACCCTCGATTTCATCGTGGAGAATAGGCTTGACTGGGCCCTGGCCTTCATCATGACCCCATATCCCGGCACGGAGTCATTCGAGCGGCTGGAAGGAGAGGGAAGGATCCTGATCAGGGATTGGGAGAAATACGACTCTCTGAGCGCCGTCTATCAACCCCTCCTGACGAGTGTGGAGGAGTTGGAAAAAGGGATGCGGTGGATATGGAAAGAGACCTTTTCCATGAGGTCTATCTTCCAAAGAATCATCAAACCCCCTCGCATCCATCCCCTCTTCTACCTCCCCATGAACTGGAGCTTCCATCGGCTTACCAAGAACTGGTAGCCTTCCCAAACAAATCTATGTTAGTATAAATAAAATAGTCAAAAACCGTGCTTTAGGTCTGATCTTGACTTTTGCACATTTTATGATCAACACCAGATGAGGGTACGCTGTTGCTGAGCGCCACTTGTTTATCATACGTCAAGACCTACCCCCCGGAAAGAAGGGCACTATGATAAAAAAGGATAAACAATGAATATCTTATTCTTTAAGATCACCTTAGCCCTCTATCTCGGCGGCACCATTGCCTATCTCATCTACCTCTTATCCTCCCAAGAGAGGGCAGCTTGGGCTGGGAGGCTCCTTTTGGGCCTGGGGTTTGTCTCGCATTGCCTTACCCTCGTGATGAGATATATTGAGGCAGGCCATACCCCTGTGGTCAACCTCCATGAGTCCCTCTCATTTTTCGCCTGGGCCATCGTCGGCTTCTTTCTGCTATTGCGTTATCGATACCGGATGGACGTGTTGGGGGCCTTCATCTCACCCCTTGCCTTGCTGCTGGTCATCTGGGCTGCCACCTTGCCGAAGGAGATCCTTCCTCTGCCGCCCTCCCTCAGGAGTTACTGGCTCCCCATCCACGTCACCTTCGCCTTTCTGGGCGATGCCATCTTCGCTCTCGCCTTCTGTGCCGGGGTGACCTATCTCATCCAGGAGAGACTCGTCAAATCCAAACGGATAGGGCCACTCTCACAGCGGCTCCCATCTTTGGAGGTCCTTGATGAGATCAATTACCGGTCTTTGACTATTGGCTTCCCCCTACTCACCGTTGGTATCATCACCGGTGCTATCTGGGCGGAGTACGCCTGGGGTTCGTACTGGAGTTGGGACCCCAAGGAAACCTGGTCCTTAATCACCTGGCTCCTCTATGCCGCCCTCCTGCATCAACGGTTGACGGTGGGGTGGAGGGGAAAAAAGGCGGCCATCATGGCTATCGTAGGGTTCGGGGCAGTGTTATTCACCTTTCTGGGGGTCAACCTCCTGCTGGAGGGGCTCCACTCTTATGACGGATGGTTTAGGTGATCTATGAGTGAGGTCATCATGATCGGGCTCAACCACCGCACGGCCCCCCTGGAAATTAGAGAAAAGATCTCCTTTCCCGAGGAGGGCCTCGTTCGATGCCTTGAAACACTTCAAGACCTCTCCAGCCTTACCGAAGGGCTGATCCTCTCTACCTGTAATCGCGTGGAGATCTATGCAGCAACCAGGGACCCAGAGCGTGGGGTCGAGGAAATCAAAGGGTTCCTCGCCCAGCAACACCATCTCCATCTGTTGGAGTTCGAGAGCACCCTCTATGCCCTCCAGGGGGAGGAGGTGGTGAGACACATCTTCCGGGTGGCCTCAAGCCTCGATTCCATGGTGGTGGGTGAACCCCAAATATTGGGCCAACTAAAAGAGGCCTATCGGACGGCCCGCACCACTAGGACCACCGGTACCCTGTTGAACAGGCTGCTTCATAGGGCCTTCTCCGTAGCCAAGAGGGTGCGAACCGAAACCAGTATTGGGGATCGGGCGGTTTCGGTAAGCTTTGTCGCCGTGGAATTGGCCAAGAAGATCTTCGGCCACCTGGAGGGGAGAGAGGTCTTGATTATCGGGGCAGGGGAGATGTGTGAGCTGGCTGCCCAACACCTGGTACGCGGGGGTGTAAAAGGGGTCACCGTAACCAACCGGACCTGGGAGAGGGCCATGGGGTTGGCGGAGAAGTTCAATGGGGAGGCGATCCCCTTTGCTGAGTTCCCCAACTCCCTTTTGCGGGTGGACATCGTCATCAGCTCCACCAGCTCGCCAGACTATATCTTGCGGAAGAAAGAGGTCTCCAAGACCATCAGGGAGAGAAAGAACAGACCCCTCTTCTTCATCGATATCGCCGTGCCCAGAGACATCGACCCACAGGTGAACTCCGTCGATAACGTCTACCTCTATGACATCGATGACCTGCAGGAAGTGGCTGAAACGAATATCAAGGGTCGTCAACAAGAGGCTCAAAGGGCCGAAGAGATCGTAGCCACCGAGATGGAGAAATTCTGCCGCTGGTATCAGTCCCTGGAGGTGGTCCCAACCATCGTCTCGTTGAGAGAAAGGCTGGAGAAGATAAGGAAGAGGGAGTTGGAGAAGACCCTTTCCTCCATACCCCAACTCTCGGAAAAGGAGAGGATGGCCCTGGAAGCCCTCACCGTTGCTATCGTCAAAAAGATCCTTCACAGCCCCATAACCTTCCTGAAGGAGACGAGCCAAGACTCCGAAGGGGAGCTATATGTGGATGTGGTGAAGAAACTCTTCAAGCTAAAAGAGGAATAGATACCTATGAGCAGTCAACCAAAACCCTTCTTTCCCTTTGGATGTATCAGTCTTATATTGATCTTTTGTTTCCTTGCCGTCACCTGCCTCTCAGCCCCGGCGAGGGCCTCTATGACCGTGCAGGAGGAAAAGGAGCTGGGGGACAAACTGGCCCGCGAACTCCACCAAAAATTGGAGATCATCGATGACCCTCCCACCAGGGGGTATGTAGATGAAATCGGGAGGCGCATCTTAGAGGTGGCCCATGATCCCCGCTTTCGGTATCACTTTTATGTGGTCAAAGAAAGCCAACCCAACGCCTTTGCCATCCCTGGGGGACATATCTTCATCACCAGCGGGCTGATCAGGTTGGTGGAGGAAGAGGACGAATTGGCCGGGGTCATAGGCCATGAAACCGCCCACTCCATACTGAGGCATATCGCCAAGGCAATGGATAGGGCCAAACGCATCTCTCTCGCCACCCTGGCGGCTGTCATCGCCGGGGCCTTCCTCTCACGAGATGCCAAGGGAACAGGTGCTTTAGCCACCAGCGCCATGGCCATGGCCCAATCCTTGATGCTCAAGTATACCAGGGAGAATGAGGTAGAGGCGGACCAAAAAGGGACTAAGTATATGATGGATGCTGGATATGATCCCCAGGCCATGGTAACATTCCTCAAGAAGATCTATCGTTGGCAGCGGTTTGTCTCACCCAATATCCCTACCTATCTCTCCACTCATCCTGGGGTCGATTTCCGTATCACCTACCTTTCTGAACTCATTGCAGCCGCCCCCATCTCTCCTCAAAGACATACCCCTGCCGCCGGGGATCTTAAGAAGATCCAGGTGAGGCTCTTCATAAAAGAGAGGGGGGAGATGACGAGCATCAACCATTTCTCCTCCTTGCTGCGGGAAAGACCAGGTGATGTAAACGCCCTCTACGGCTTGGGGCTCTCCTACATCATGGCAGGGAGGGCCAAAGAGGCCATTCCCCCCTTGGCTGCGGCCCTGGATAACTCGCCTAAGGACGGATACATCCTGCGAGAACTGGGAATAGCCTATTTCCAGGCGAAAGAGCTAGGCAGGGCCCTACGGTCCTTGCAGGCGGCCCTAAGTTCTTTTCCCCACGATACCACTATCCTCTATTACCTGGCCCAATGGCATCAGGAGGAGGGCAGTTGGGATCAATCCCTCTCCCTCTACCGCCAGGTGCTCAAATTAGACCCTCAGAAGGTGGAAATCTATCACAATCTGGGCGTGGTCTATAACATGAAGGGACTTCCTGGCCCCGCACACGAAAACTTCGGCCTCTACTTTAAAAAGAAGGGAGAAAGGGAGACCGCCCTCTTCCACCTCAAAAAGGCCTGGGAATCCTATCAGGACGAGGATAAAAGGAGACAACTGGAAGACCTGATAAGAGAGTGTGAGGGGTAATGATAGGAGATTGACATATCCTTCTCGCTTGTAATAGCATGGAGGCCTTTCAAAAAAATGATAAAAAAGAGGTGGTCGATGAGGATCAGAAATCCCAATCTACAGATGATTATAGAGTCACATACAAAGGAGTGGTTCATCAGAGAAAAGGAGAAGCTGGAGCGGAAAAAGGGGAAGAAACCTCTCATCCTCATATCAAGGCAAGGGGGCGGAGGGGGATTGTCGGTGGCCGAGCGACTCTCCCAGAAACTGGGCTGGCCATATTATGACAAAAACATCATTAAAGAGATCGCCGACACCTTTGGGGCGGATGAGAAAAAGTTGGAGTTCTTGGATGAAAGGGATAGAAATGTATTTCAGGAGTTCATCAATATCTTTCGCCAAGACCCTGAGGTCTCCCAAGACGAGTACGTGCAGTATTTAAAACGTTTTATCAAAAAACTAGGTGAGGTAGGAGGGAGTATCATTGTTGGCAGGGGGGCTAACTTCGTACTCTCCCCCCGAGATGCCCTGCGGGTCCGCCTGGTAGGTGAGCTAGAGACATGTGCGAGGTTCGTTGCCCAGAGATATGGATTAAAAAAAGAAGAGGCCGTTAAGGTCCAGATAAAGTGGGAGCGAGAACAAAGGAATTTCGTCAAGCGTTATTTCGGCGAAGACGTCTCCGATCCCCAGCACTATGACCTGATGATCAACGTCACCTATATTGATCTAGATGGCATAGTGGATCTCATCATACGGGCATCTAAGGCAAAATTCCCTGGGGTGCTCTAATTAAAATAATATACACATATTATCCAAATTGATTAGCTAACAGAGCTGATTCAATCCACAGGTGAGGACCTGTCCCGCCCTGGTCCCACTCCGGTAGATGGTAACCCCCTTACAACCCATGTGATAGGCCATAAGAAAGGCCTCGTGAACATCGGTCTTGGTAGCGTGGGAGGGAAAGTTTATGGTCTTGGAGACGGCGTTGTCAGTGTGCCGCTGAAAGGCGGCCTGCATCTGGACATGTCGGGAGGGAGGAATATCAAAGGCGGTGACGAAGAGCCGCTGCACATGAGGGGGTATCTCATCTTCTGCCCGCAAGAATCCTGTCTGTCGCAGGGTATCTTCCAGTTCAGGAAGCCAAAACCCCATCTCCTTGCCCAAACGCAAAAAGACCGGGTCAATCTCAGAGAGTTCCACGTCCTCCAAGGCCCTGCGGGTATAGCTGAGGGCGAATAGCGGCTCTATCCCCGAAGAACAACCGGCGATGATGCTGAGGGTCCCTGTAGGGGCGATGGTGGTTACGGTGGCGTTCCTCAAGGGGGGCTCCCCCTCCAGATCGTAGCGGCTCTCGGGAACATTCGGGAATGGTCCACGGCGCTTGGCTAATTCTCGAGAGGCCTCATGCCCCACCTCTTGGATGAAACCCATCACCTCTTCCGCAATGTGAACTCCCTCCTCAGAATCGTAGGATACCCCTAAGAGAATGAGGAAGTGGGCGAAACCCATCACTCCTAGGCCGATCTTGCGATTACCCCGGCTAACTCCCTCAATCTGTGGGAGTGGATAGCAGTTTACCTCGATGACGTCATCTAGGAAGCGGACTGCGAGACGCACCGTACGCCCCAGGTTATCCCAATCTATCTCCTGACCCCCAAGGCTATTTCTGGTCATCTTCGCCAGATTGATGGAGCCCAGGTTACAGGCCTCATAGGGGAGGAGCGGCTGTTCTCCACATGGGTTAGTACTTTCAATCTGGCCTAGATGTGGGGTTGGATTGCCCCTGTTGATGTGGTCGAGAAATATGACCCCAGGCTCCCCACTCTCCCAGGCACATTCCACGATCAGCTCAAGGACCTCTCGTGCCCCGACCGTCTTGACACGTTGACCTGTGCGGGGATTGACAAGATCAAATCCCTTTCCCCCCTTTAAGGCCTCCATGAAGTCCCGGGTGATCCCTACCGATAGATTAAAACTGGTGAGCTCCTTGGGATCCCTTTTGGCGGTGATGAACTCCACAATGTCGGGGTGATCCACCCTCAACACCCCCATATTGGCCCCTCGCCGGGTCCCCCCCTGCTTGATAACCTCCGTGGCCATGTTAAAAACCCGCATAAAGGAAACAGGACCACTGGCTACGCCGCTGGTGGTGGAAACAATGTCGTTTTTAGAGCGTAGGTGGCTGAAGGAAAAGCCTGTCCCACCCCCGCTTTGGTGGATGAGGGCCGTATTTTTGACCGCCTCGAAAATGGACTCCAAGGAGTCCTCCACTGGGAGGACAAAACAAGCAGCCAACTGGCCCAGTTCTCTTCCGGCGTTCATCATGGTGGGAGAATTAGGGAGAAATTCCAGCGAGGCCATCATCTGATAGAAGGCCTCAGCCGTCTCACCCACCTTCGCCTGAGGTTCAAATATTGCCTCGGCCGATGCGACATGGTGGGCCACTCTTTGAAACAACTCCTCAGGGGATTCTACAACGTGACCCTGTTGGTCCCTCTTCAAGTAACGGGCCTGTAGAATGCGCAAGGCGTTCTCCGTCAAATTCAGCGTCATAATCTATAAAAATAATTAAGATCAAGTATATTGTCAAATTTTTTGATTACTAGGATATCTCCCCCTTATCCTCGCAGGGCTTCACGAACGCGCCTCCTTCACAAATAGATATGCTACGCTGCCTAGGACGGCGGCAACAAAACAGAAGGCAAAGGAAAAGGCCTCCGTGCTCAATTGTCCCTGGGGGAGAGAGAACCTATCTATCACGGCCCCCATGGGGATCTGGATCAGGGCAAAGGCATAGAAAAAGACTGAGCTGAGGGCCCCCAGGTTCGCGGCCGTCAGAGAGAGGTCATGCATCAGCTCCGATGCGATTACCGCTGAGGAGGTCCGATAAAATTGGGAAAGGAGAAACAGCAGGCTCAGGGGGAGAAGCATCCAGATCCTTTTGCCCATCTTTGCCTCCCAAACTGAGGGATGTCTCTTCCCTGGCCAGTTGCGCCCTCCTTTCACCCCTTCCGGCAGATGATGATCTTGGACCTCTCGGTCTCTGTCTTTATCCTGTTTATCTTGAGGAAATATTTCCCAAATATCCCCTCCTCCCCCCTTAAGATCTCGAGGGCCTTCTTAGAGCCCATAGATAATATCCGTCCATAGAAGAGGAGCCGCACCAGAGGGTTCGAAGGGATGTCGTGCTCCATCATGAAAAACCCCTTCTCCCTCTTGAGGACCCGGTGGACCTCCTGCAGGCACCTTCCTGTGGCATCCCCTTTAAGTTCGTAAAAGGCATGGGAGCAGGTGGCCCCATCGAAGACCTCCCCCTTGAAGGGAAGACAGGAGACATCGGCCTCTACCACCAACACATTGGGGAATTCCTCGGTCTTCTCCCGGGCTACCCTCAACATCCCTCGGGAGAAGTCCACCCCGATGACCAACCCCTCCTCTTCCACGTATCGGCGCAGGCTCAAAAGCAAGGACCCGGTACCAGTGCAGATATCGAGGGCAACGTTCCCTCTTTCTAGACCAACTTTCTGCGCCAGGTAATCCCGCAAGGCCCCACCTCGATCTCCCGAGTGCAGGGTGATAAAGGCGTCGTAAAAACGGGAGAAGAGGTCATAATATCTTTTGCGAAACCCCCTCATGATGATCTATCCTCCAAGCTAAACCCTTGTGAGGGTCTGCCCTAAACTCTGCCAATGAAGATACCATTCCCCAAAGAGGGATTCAAGGATTCGCCTGTCTGCCGTCCCAACGGGACAGGCAGGAAGGCCCAAATCATAAAGGGAGGAGGAGGGTCACATCTTAAATCCTAAATATCTGCATTTGACAACTTTAATTATTTACAAGGAAAGAATTTTTGCCTTTCGGCCACCGTATCATAGTAACTTGCCCGGGCAATAAAAAGGCCCCTTCGTGGGGCTTCTATAGAATTTCAAACATCAAGATTCCTCTTTTACCTTCCTGCTACTAACAAAAATTATATATCTTTCAAAAGCCTGTTTGCCGGAGATTTTTCAATTGTATCTCTAAACGTTTGTAGCATTTCTGACAATACCTTTAATTCCTTAGTCTGTGCAACGGGTATCTCATCGACTCCTTTATGCTCCAAAGCTTCAATGATGTACTTTATGGTTAACACATTAATATCACGGGCAGGTTGATAGGCTAACTCTTTATATTCTTCAGTCTTAGTATCAGAAAAAATTCCACTTTCAACTAATTCATAGAGTATCTGTTGCACCAGACGAATAGGAATTTCTAAGATATGTGAAATTTGGGCAGTGGTTAAGGGCTTCCCCCCTTTAGAAAAATTCTTTATTAATAAATTGGAAATTTGCAGGGAAAGTAGCGTCTTAAAGGAGGGACTTATCTGCAAGCAATCAGGCTCAAATTCATACGTATCAACATTCTGATGAGCAAAAGAAAGTTCTGCTCCAAAAAGAACTATAAGCCAACTAATCTGTAACCATATCAAAAACAAAGGCAATGCGGCAAAACTTCCATAAATAGCATTATATTTTGCTACCCCAACCTGGAAGTTAATATATCCCCATTGGGCAACCTGGTAAATTGTTCCGGCAACTACACCAGCTAAAAGGCCGGATCTAAAATTAACCTTTGTGTTCGGCATTAAAATGTAAATAAAGGTGAGAAGTAACCAGATCAAACAATAAGGTAATAATTTCAGAAAGAAAAATGTGAAGATGCTAAAAATTCCCAACAGCGCTACTTTTTCAGTTATAAGTGCAATCTGGGTAGTTATGAATACCGTAACACTGCTGGACATAATTACAATAATGGGACACATAAGCATTACAGAAAGATAATCACTGAATTTTCTCCCAAAGGATCGTGGTTCTTTTATTCCCCAAATATCATTAAATGAATGTTCGATATTGCCCAATACTCTTATCACTGCCCAGAAAAGAAGGACCACACCTATACCGGCTAACACGCCTCCTTTTGTATTTTCAAGGAGTGAATGGGCAAAATTAACAACTTGGATCAGGATCTCTTCCTGTCCGGGAATTTTTTCCAAAAGTTGTTTTTCAAGAAGTTTTTCAAGACCAAAACCCTTGGCTATCCCAAAGGCCATAGCCACCAGGGGAACAATGGAGATTAAAGTATAAAAAGTAAGAGCTGATGCCCTTAACTGACATTTGTCTTCATCAAATCCGCGTATTGCCAAAAGACCAATCCGTAGTTGTTTAATGAAAAAAGATTTTCTACGAGGAAGATTTTTTAAGCGAATCCTCCAAATGTCGGTTTTGATAAGATTGACAATTTTTGATATCACAACCCAAACATTCTGCATTGACAATGTCCTCTTTGTCTTGGGAGATTATATGATCACTAGCTGCCGCAAGGATACTCCTCTGGCCCCTCCGCAATGTTTGCCATCAGCGGATTGAGGGGTATATAACGGCTGGGCTCAATAGGTAAGTATCATGGCCCACAACAATGGCCTTGTATCTCCCCTGAAATAGGTGGCACCTTTATGTTCCCTCCGGCGTTTCTCTTTTATGCTGCGCTGTTTACTTTCGCCCATTCTCCTTTTTTTCTCGATGAACGGGTATGATCTTGTTGACGGTTATGATGAGAAGC
>DAOVGN010000066.1 GCA_030672385.1 Deltaproteobacteria bacterium
TTAGCCCAATATGCCTTTCTTGACCCTCATCGTGTCATCGCAGAAGATGTAACCCATAGCGGTGAGGAGGACCGTTTTTATTGTGTTGGCCGTGTGGGCGATGGGATCATGACCGTGCGATTCACCTATCGGGGCAATGTCATCCGCATTTTTGGTGCGGGGTATTGGAGGAAAGGGAGGAAAATCTATGAAGAACAAAATAAAATATACTGATGGGCCAATGGGGGAATTGAGGGTCGTGAAGGATTTTCTCCCCTCACCGGATCAATTGGTCCTGAAGGAAGAAAACGTTAAGATAACCATCTCTTTGAAAAAATCGAGTGTAGAGTTCTTTAAAAAAGAAGCAAAAAAGCATCATACCTCATATCAAAGGATGATTAGGCAGGTTATAGATTGGTACGCTTCGCAGTATCGAAAAAGTGCCTAACCTATACCCCCACAGGTGCTGGGCTATTTTCCCTTGACACCAATGCCCCTTTTCGTTTACAGTTTTGTAATAGTCATGGGCGGTTAACTCAGCGGGAGAGTGCTACCTTCACACGGTAGAAGTCACTGGTTCAAATCCAGTACCGCCCACCACATTTGATCTTACCACGACCGCAGGGAACGAGAGGAGATCGGTGGTTAGACCGCAGGGGAAGAAGAGGTCCATCCTCATCTCTGCGGTTTTTACTTTAGGTAGGTAGAGGAAACAGCCATGTCAGGTCACTCAAAATGGTCACAGATTAAGCGGAAAAAAGGTGCCCAGGACAGCAAGCGGGGGAAGGTCTTCACCAAGCTGATCAGGGAGCTTACGGTCGCTGCCCGCATGGGTGGAGGCGACCCGGAGGGTAATCCCAGGCTGAGGGCGGCCATCGCTGCTGCCAAGGCTGATAACATGCCCAAGGATAACATCGAACGGGCTATTAAAAAGGGCACGGGAGAACTGGGCGGGGAAACAATCTACGAGGAATTGGTATATGAGGGGTATGGCACTGGTGGGGTGGCGGTCCTCATCGAGGCGATGACGGACAACAAGAACAGGACCACTTCAGATATCAGGCATATCTTTTCCAGGAGTAACGGCAACTTGGGGGAGGCGGGGTGTGTCTCGTGGATGTTTCACAAAAAGGGATACATCGTGGTGAAAAAGGAGGATGCGGACGAAGACAAGTTGATGGAAGTAGTCCTCGAGGCAGGAGCGGAGGATATTCAGGAGGGTGAGAAAGAATACGAGGTGACCACTGATCCGCAGGCCTTTGAGGCCGTCAAGGAGGCCCTGGAGCAGGCAGGGATTGCCTACCAGCTCTCTGAGATCACCATGCACCCCCAGACTACCGTGCAGCTAGACGGTAAACATGTCGAGCAGATGCTGCGCCTCATGGAACTGTTGGAGGACCATGACGATATCCAAAAGGTCTATGCGAACTTCGACATCCCCGAGAGCGTGATGGAACAGTTGAGCAAATGAGGGTATTGGGGATAGACCCCGGTACACAGGTCATGGGATATGGGATAGTAGAAGAGGATAAGGGGGAATTGGGCCACATCGGCGATGGAATCATCTCCCCCCCTGGGGAACTACCGGAGAGACTGAAGGGACTTTACGATGGGTTGTTAGAAGTGATCCGCACCTACTCCCCTGAGGTGGTGGCCATGGAGAGCCCCTTTTTTTCAAAGAACGTGTTAAGCACCCTGAAATTGGGGCAGGTACAGGGGGTCATCTTCTTGGCAGCAACCCATTCGTCTCTCGCTTCCTTTTCCTACACGCCTATGGAGGTCAAGTCCGCTGTCGTCGGCTACGGGAGGGCCGCCAAGGGCCAGGTGAGGGAGATGGTAAAGCGCCTCCTGGGGCTTGATCAGCCCCTTTCCCTGGACGCCTCCGATGCCCTGGCCGTGGCCATTTGCCACATCCACACCGCTGAGCTCAAGCAGCGGTACCAGAACGAAATACTCCCGCACCAAGCCCCTAGAAGATGATATCTCAGATCCGCGGCCGATTGGCCCACAAATCTCCCGAGGCGATCATCATCGACGTCAATGGGGTAGGATATGGCGTCAAGGTCCCCCTTTCCACCTTCTATGAACTTCCCGGAATAGGGGAGGAGGTCCTCTTGCAGGTCCACACCTACGTCCGAGAAGATATCCTTCATCTGTACGGCTTTTTAACCCCAAAGGAAAAGGAGCTCTTTTGTCTATTGATCGGGGTGTCGGGGGTGGGACCGAGGCTGGCCATCAACGTACTGTCCGGCATTTCGGCCAATGACCTGGAGAGGGCCCTGAGAGATGAAGACCTGCTCAGTTTGACCCGCATCCCCGGCGTGGGGAGGAAGACCGCGGAGAGGATGTTGGTGGAGTTAAAGGACAAGGTGCTGGCACCCGACGAGGCAGTAGTCGGTGGCCTTCAAGGCAAGGAGGGGCTGGTCAAGGACGCCCTTTCCGCCCTGGTCAACCTGGGATATACGAAGGGCCTGGCTGAGGGGGCTGTACGGGGAGTGCTGCGGGAAAAGGGGGATGATCTCTCTTTAGAGGAGCTCCTGAAGGAGTCCTTGCGGCTCCTGGCCAGGTAGTGAGGGATAGTGGTGAAGGATAAACCTGTTGTCTCAGAAGAGGAAATCCGCTTTGAGCAGGGGATACGCCCCCTATCTTTCGCGGAATACGTGGGCCAGGAACGGGTTAAAGAGAATCTGAGGGTCTTTGTCGATGCCGCAAGCGAGCGGGGGGAGGCCCTCGACCATGTCCTCTTTCACGGCCCCCCCGGTCTGGGCAAGACCACCTTGGCCCACATCATCGCCCACGAGCTAGGCGTGGGAATCAAGGCCACCTCCGGCCCGGCCATAGAGCGACCGGGGGATCTGGCGGCCATCCTCACCAATCTGCAGGAGAGGGATGTCTTCTTCATAGATGAGATCCATCGACTCAACCGAGTGGTGGAGGAGGCCCTCTATCCGGTGATGGAGGACTTCAAGTTTGACATCGTTATAGGCCAGGGGCCCAGTGCCCGGGCCATTAAGCTGGATATCCCCCCCTTTACCCTGGTGGGGGCCACCACCAGGGCCGGGCTTCTCACATCTCCCCTGCGGGACAGGTTTGGGGTGGCCTTCAGGATCGACTATTATTCGCCGGAGGAGTTGGCAATCATTGTCAAACGATCAGCGCACATCCTGAAGGTAAGCATAGATGAGGAGGGAGCTTGGGAGATCGCCTCCCGCTCACGGGGTACCCCCAGGGTAACCATTCGTTTTTTGCGCAGGGTGCGGGACTACGCCCAGGTCAAGGAGGACGGCTCTATCACCAAAGAAGTGGCACAAAGGGCCCTCGCCCTGATGGAGATCGACCATCTGGGCCTGGATAACATGGACCGCAAGATCCTGCGAACCATCATTGAGAAGTTCAGCGGGGGTCCGGTGGGTGTAGATACCCTCTCCACAGCCATCAGCGAGGAGAAGGACACTATCGAAGATGTATATGAGCCCTTTCTCATCCAGAAGGGGTATATCAATCGTACCTCCCGCGGGAGGGTGGCCACTAAACTCGCCTATGAATACCTGGGGTTGCAACCACAGGGTGTCATCCAAGAGGAACTCTTTTAATGACCGAATCCTTACCCCTTTGATTCCGCTTTTTTGGCCCCTTTCCCCATTTGGGGTACAACAAAGAGAAGAAGATGTCCGAAGTCCCCTCGATATATATATCGGCCCTCCTGCTTGCAGCGGGTAAGGGGGAGAGGATAAGGGGGGTTAAACAGCTCCTCCCCCTGGGGGAGAAGCGTATGGTGGAGGTATCGCTGGATAACCTCCAGGCCTCCAAGGTCGACAAGATCGTAGTAGTCCTCGGTTTTGCGGCCAAACAGATCCTTCCCTTGCTGGAAGGGAATGAACGGGTCAAGGTAGTGATAAACCCCTCCTTTCGGGAGGGGATGAGTACCTCCATCCACCAGGGGCTGAGGGCCATAGACCCCCAAACCAAGGGGGTCCTCATTGCCCTGGCCGACCAGCCCTTCATCCCCCCGCAGGTGATAGACCTCCTCATCGAGAGGTTTACCGAGGGCGACAAAGGGATTGTGCTGCCGGTCTATCAGGGCAGGAGGGGACACCCGGTGATCCTGGACAGGGAAAAGTATAAGGGAGAGCTCTTTGAGCTGCGGGGTGATGTGGGAGGGAGGGAGATAGTGAGATGCCATCCGGAGGACGTCCTGGAGGTGGAGGTATCCTCCTCCGGGGTGGTGTTGGACATCGATAACTGGGATGATTACAAGAGGATCTAGGAGGAGTGAGGAATGAAGAGGGTGGATCTCATCGCCATCGGGAGGGAGATCTTACGGGGACAGACATTGGATACCAACTCACACTGGTTGACCAAGAGAATAACGGCCATGGGGGGGGAGGTAGAACGGATGGTGGTTCTCGACGATGACGTGCAGGCCATCGCCAGAGAGATAGGGGTTTCCTTTCGGGACGGTGCAAAGGTGATCATCACCACCGGAGGTCTAGGGCCTACCTTCGACGACAAGACCCTGGCTGGTATCGCCGAGGCGACAGGGTGTCCCCTGTCCCTGCATCCCGGGGCCCTGGAGTTTGTGACCCGCCGGTATCGGGAGTTTTTCGAGCAGGGATTTGTGGAAAGCCCGGAGATCACCCCCGCCCGTGAAAAGATGGCGCACCTGCCTCAAGGAGTTGAGCCCATGGACAACCCTGTGGGGGCGGCCCCTGCCGTCTTTCTGAAGACTCCGCGTGGGGTGATCTTCGCCCTGCCCGGCGTACCTAAGGAGATGAAGGCGATCTTTGAGGCAGAAGCCTTTCCCCACCTCAAGGATATACTGGGTGCCGAAGTCTATCTGGAAGAGGTGGTGAAGACTGGGATGGGGGATGAATCGGTCCTCGGGGAGCTCATCGAGAGGGTCATGAAGCGAGTCCCCGGGGTCTATCTCAAGTCAAAACCCACCCACTTCGGAAAGGACGTGGAGTTAGAGGTGATCATTACGGCCGCCAGCTCCAGCGAGGAGGAGGTCCACAGGAGGGTAAAGGAAGCCGAAGGGCTTCTCCTTGACCTCGTCAAAGCCCACCCCACTCGTACTGGAGGATAGCGCAGGCGTCAGTGGCGCCAATAGGGATCATACCAGGGATGCCACCACGAATACCATCCCCAGGGGTCCCAAAGCCCCCATGGGTATGGTTCATACGGACGAGGCTCTTCTTTCTCCCACAGATGAATATCTTTGATTAAGAGATATGGATAGCGATACTCTATCTCCCCCAGCGGCAGGACCTTCTCCCCCTGCACTGTTCCGGCGATGGTCACTTTTCTCCCCTTTCGGTAGATCTCGCTGTCGAGAAGACCCTGATAGAGGGCCAAAAAGCGTCCCTCGGAGCTATCAATCTGGATCGGCATGCCCTCTTGGTCCAGTTGGGTCTGATACACCTCCAAGAGGGTCCCCTCCTTTTTATTCAACGTCTTGACGATAACCCCTCCCAGCAGGACCACCTTATCCTTATACGCGTTGGGGTCTTTGACCAGTTCCGAAAAGATGATCTCCTTATCCACCTCTTTCAGGACGTCTCTGGAGATGGCGTGGACGCAGCCGGATAAAAAGACAAGGGCCATCACGATCGATAAAAGCCTCCGCATCGCTCTCCTCTCGAAGCTTCTAAAAACCCACACCGACCCCAAAACCGAAGTGCACCCGGGGTTCTGCAGAAGAGGCCTCCTCTTCTGGCCAGAGATAAAGCTCCCTCTTCTCGATAATGGGATAGGTATACTCTATCTCCCCTAGCGGACGCACCTCTTTCCCCACCACCACACCCGCTACGGTGACCTTCCTGCCGTGGCTGTAGATGGCCGGATCGAGGAAACCGGGGGCTGAGAGGATAAACCTCCCCTCTGATATGTCCTTCGCGGCTGGTTTACCCCGAAAGCCGAGAGGTCGTTGGAGGACGACGACCACGGTTTTATCCGGGAGGTTTTGGGTCTCAATGATGTCCCCTCCCAAAAGCAAGGTCCTCCCCTTATAGGCCTCCGGTTCTTCCAATAATTGTTCAAAGCTGACATTCTGATCAACTTCCCTCAGCACCTCCCTAGAGATCACCGATGCACAACCAGCCAGCAAAAGGATAGTCAGTACGGCAATAAATAAAGGGGAAAAACCACTCCTTACCACACTCATCTCCCCACCTCCTCACCTCGTTTTGCCTTCTCCTCTTCCTTACTCCACATATCCTCCAGGGCCTGCAGACCCACCTCCATCTCCCCTATCTCCTTGAAGATGACCTCGGCATACCCCCTTACGCCCCCGTCGTGGGCCTTCTTATGCAATCTGCGGGCGAAACCACCGATGATCATAAACCTGTTGCGCAGAAAATGGGCTATGGACTTGATCAACTCCTCCCGATTTTCGTGCAAACGGATGATCTCTTTTACCAGTTCCGCCTTCCCCACCGCCTCCCCTATCAGACCGGCCATAATCAGGAGGTACTCAAATTCTTCCTCAGATATAGGAGTTTGCTCCCTGCCCGAATCGACCACCAGCACCCCAAACTTCTCCTCCTGCTGCGTCCTGGCGTCCAAATATCTCAGGGGCACCACCGCCTTGATCTTCACATGATCCTTCAGGGTATGTTCATAGCCGTTGGTCTGGGAAGGATCTGTAAGGTTCAGGGGCCTCCCCTCCTCAAACACCTTCCACAAAATGCTCCTCTTCACGATCTCCTTGGAGGTTTGAAAATCCTCTTCATAGTCCCCCATCCAATACCTGATCACCAATCTCCCGTCCTCTAAGACAGCGTACCTGGCCCTCTTTCCCAACCTCTTATGTATGTGCTCCAGGGCCCTTCTGATGATTACATCCTTGTCCAGGGACGAACCCAGAAGACGTGCGATATCGATCAGATCTCCACAACGCCTCTCTAATTCCTCCAATTCGGCACTTTTAGAAATCACCTCTTCTCCTCAACCATCCTGTGTCTTTCATTATAGCACCCTTGTCATCATCAATCTACCCTCACCCTCTCTCTTCCCCATAGGATATTCATCCCCAAAACCAAGATGGCGGAGAGGTTCAAGGCGATGATCAGGTAGATCCCCTTTTCTATCCCCAAAATGGGCAATAAAATGACGCTGATGACCAGGGCTCCGGCAGCGGAGCCCAGGAGATCGACACCGTTGATCAGGCCCCCTATCCTTCCGATCTCCTCCCTCTCCCCCAGGTAGATCTTGTTTGCCAGCGGAAAATGGACCCCCCCGAGAAATCCAGCTACTAGTGTCAGGAAGGGAAAGATCAGCTCCATCAGGCGAGAGAAGGATGTTGGGAAGACCCCCTGGTGGAGACCCAGGATGAACAGAAGTACGCCGAGGGCGTAAAGGGGAACCCCAGCCTGGACCATGAGCAGAAAGCGCAGGGGCCTTCTGATATCTCTCAAAAGAGCAGTGATCATCCACCCCCCCAGGGCGAGCCCAATCATGTAGGCGGTGATGATCACCCCAATTTTATAATAGAGATAGCCGTAGATGATCTGAAAGGCAAGGATGAGGATGACCTCTAAGGCGATCTCCGAAAACCCCGTGACAGAGACAGCCCATAACAGGGGGGCAGAGGAGGACCTCCTTCCTCTCCATAAAAGGACGAGTGTGATGATGGCGAGCAGACACAATACCCACTCTATCCTCAGGCCCAACATCCGCACAAACCACTTCTTTAACAAAGGGGTATATTGGGCACTCCAGAGGACGATGTCGTAAAAATAACAGATGGGATGCAGATCCTTATTTATTCCCGCACCTTTCCCCCGCTCCAAGATGGATCGGAGATAGTGGACCCTCTCAGGGGAAAGGTTGAAGAGGATGTAATATTCGCGGACATATTTGAGTTGTAAGCCCCTGAGGCGTGCCCGTTGGACCAGGGTCCCCGGATCTGAAATCAGGATCCCCTCTGATCCCGTCCCCAAAAACCTGGCCACAGGACCTGGTAGGACCACAACCTCGGGGAAGACCTCCTTCATGGTCCAATAGATTGAACTCAAGAACTGGGCCAAGGTATGGCCTATGACGTTCTCCGAGGAACTGACGGAGAGGTAAAATATCCCTCCCTTATGGAGGATTTCTTTCACCTCGGCGAAAAACTCCTGCGTGTAGCAGCGGTTGAGCTGGGCAGTGGTTGGATCGGGCAGATGTAAGATGATCACGTCGTACCCCCTCTCCCCTCTCTGGATAAACCTCCGCCCATCGGTGTAAATGATCTGTATTCGAGGATCATCCAGGGGCGAGGTGGCCTCGGGGGGGAGATATACCCTCCCCGTCTTGATCAGCTGCGGGTCCAATTCCACGTAATCCAAGTGGCGGATAGAGGGGTGCTTTAAGCACTCTCCCACCAGATCGCTGACCCCTCCTCCGACCAATAAAACCTCCCTCGGTCCTGCATGTTCCAAGAGGGCGAAGTGGACCGCCTCTTCGGCCGTCAGGAGATCGGGGTAGGTAAAGTTCCATACCCCGTTCTCAAAGAAGCTCACCTGGGGGCCATCGGTGATCACGGTGATATTGCCATAGATGGTGTCCTCGCTGGCGATCACCTTATACCCCCTCCACCCCCACCCCTTGGAGATGAGGTCGAGCTCTCCCCCGTAAAAAATCAGGGTACCAAGGAGGAGACATATCCACAGGATGGCCATGGGCCTCAGTGTCCGACCGAGGAGGAAGGAGGAGAGGGCCAAGAGGGCAGCGGTAAGCAGGCAAACCTGCCAGGGATTTAAAAAATGGATGAGGAGATAGCTAAATGCTAGCCCTCCTATCCCAGCCCCCAAGGCCTCGTAGACATAGACCACCCCTACTGACCTTGCCTCTTTTCCGAGGATCTCCCCGAGGAGGCTGCACCCCAGTGCAAAGAGAAAACCAGAGAAGAGACAAAAGGGGATGAGGAGGAAAAAGATGCCCATAACCATCTGCGGCAAGGAGGCGATTTCTCCCACAGGTATCCCCAACAGGGGGCGCAGATAACGGGCCAGCAAAAGACTGGCAGGAAGTAGGATGGCGAGGATCAACTGGACCATGGCAAAGAAGGAGAATTTCCCCTTGATGCGATCAGAAAACACACCCAAGGCGGCACTCCCCAATGCCGTCCAGAGGAGCCAGGCCGACAACATCACCCCTGTCGAGAGCTCATTGCCGGAGAAGACCACCATGAGCTCACGGAGCAGGATGATCTGTGCCAGGAGGGCCCCCAACCCCGTAAGGACGAAGGCAAATACTGCCCTTTCTTTCTCCCTCCCCTCAGCCACCTCTCCCCCTTCCAGCCACCACCAAGGTAATCTCCCCCTTGATTTGTCTCCCTCCCAATCCCTCTATAACCTCGGTTATCCCACCCCTGATCACCTCCTCGTACAATTTTGTCAGCTCCCTGGTCATAACGATCTGTCGATCCCCACAAATATCTCTCAAGTCCCTCAAGGTGCGCAGGAGGCGATGGGGGGCTTCATAGAGGATAATAGTCCCCCGCAATTCCCTTATCTCCTCCAACCTCCTCTTCCTCTTGCCTCCTTTAGGGGGGAGAAACCCGAAGAAGTGAAAGGAGTCTGTGGGAAGTCCGGATACGGCAAGGGCCGCGATGAGGGCAGTGGGGCCAGGGATGGATATCACCTCCACCCCCTCCTCTATGGCCCTCTGTACCAAGCGAAAACCAGGGTCGGATATCCCAGGGGTGCCTGCATCGGAGATCAAGGCTATCTCTTCGCCTTCAACGATTCTCTTAACCAAGATCTCCTTCTTACTCGGCTCATTATGCTCGAAGAGACTGGTGAGAGAAGCCCTTATCCGATAACGCCCCAGGAGCCTCTTCGCCCTCCTGGTATCCTCGGCGGCGATCAAATCCACCCTGCGCAAGACCTTGATGGCTCGGAGGGTAATATCTTCCAAGTTACCTATCGGGGTAGATACCAGGTAGAGTCTCCCTTTCCTCCTTACCATAGGGGCTATCCCTCCTTCTCCCCCTTGCTCTCCTCCCAAAGGGCATCCATCTCGACCAGGGATACCTCGTGAGGCCCCTTACCCTCCTCTTTCAATCTCTTCTCTATGTATTTAAACCTCCCCACAAACCTATCCGTGGTCCTCCTCAGAGAATCCTCGGGCTCTACGCCGATGAACCTGGCCAGATTTACCAGGGTAAAGAGGAGATCCCCAAATTCGTCCCTTACCTTTTCTTCCTTCTCCTCTCGCAAGGCCTCCTTAAACTCCCTTAGTTCCTCCTCCAGTTTCTCCCAGACCTGATCCCTATCCTCCCAATCGAATCCCACCTTGGAGGCCCTCTGCGTCAACCGGTAGGCCCTCATAAGGGCGGGGAGGTGTCGGGGAAGGCCATCCATCAAAGATCTGCCTGGTTTCTCTTCGGCCTTCAGCCTCGCCCAATTGGCCTCTACCTCTTGGGGACCGGAGACCTGGGATCTACCAAAGACATGGGGGTGCCGACGGACCATCTTTTCGGCCACCCCTTGGACCACATCATATATGTCGAAAGAATCCTCTTCTTGGGCGATCCTGGCCATGAAGATAATATGAAAGAGGAGGTCCCCTAATTCCTCCTTGAGCCCCTTGTCATCACCCCTGTCCAGTGTTTCTAAGATTTCGTAAGTCTCCTCGATGAGGAAGGGCTTGAGGCTATCCTTGGTCTGGCGGCGGTCCCATGGGCATCCACCCTCCCCCCTCAACCTGGCCATGATACCCACTAGATCATCAAATCCCTTTCTCCCCATCTTGCCTCCTCTTGCTTCAGATTAAGGCAATATCAGTGGATTTGCAAGGCGAAAAGGGGACTGGGGGACCAGATCCAGAACAACCTTCTTGTGGATAATCATCACCGGATATGGTAGCATTTTCCCCATAGGGGGAAATAAATGAAAGAGGCTTACCTCTATGAGAAATTACCTCAAGGGAAAGTCCGTTGTCATTTGTGCCATCATTATTGTGTCATCGCCGACGGAAAAAGGGGACTTTGTTACGTCCGGGAGAACAGAGGAGGAACCCTCTACTCCTTGACCTACGAAAGGCCCATCTCGGCCAACGTGGACCCCATTGAGAAAAAACCCCTCTTTCACTTCTTGCCGGGAAGCAGCGCCTTCTCCATCGCCACGGTGGGGTGTAACTTCCGCTGCCTCCACTGCCAGAATCACGACATCTCCCAGATGCCCATAGAGGAGGGGAGGATCTCCGGCGACAAGGTCTCGTGTGAGGAGATTGTCTCCCTGGCCCTCAAATACAAAAGTGCAAGCATCGCTTATACCTATACTGAGCCAACCATCTTCTTTGAGTACGCCTACGATACAGCCAAGATCGCCCAAAAAAAGGGGATAAAGAACAACTTCGTCACCAATGGCTTTATGACTTCAGAGGCCCTGGAGATGATCGCCCCCTATCTAGATGGGGCCAATGTAGACCTCAAATCCTTCTCGGAAAAATTCTACCGAAAGGTATGTAGTGCGAGCTTAAAACCCGTGCTGGAGGGCATCAAGAAGATGAAAGAACTGGGGATCTGGGTGGAGGTCACCACCCTGATAATACCCACTATGAACGACTCGGATGGGGAATTGCGGGAGATCGCCCGCTTTATCCTCTCTGTCTCCCCGGAGATCCCCTGGCACGTCACCGCTTTTTACCCCACTTACAAGATGCTGGACAAGCCGAGGACCCCCCAGGGGATCATCAGGAAGGCCAGCGAGATTGGCCTAGAAGAGGGCTTGAGATATGTTTACTCAGGAAACATCCCCGGAGAGGAGGGAGAGAACACCTATTGCTACAATTGCAAGAATCTGCTTATCCGCCGTTTGGGATTTCAGATGTTGGAAAATAAGATTAAAAAAGGGAAGTGCTTTCACTGTGGCACCCCCATCGATGGGGTAGGGATGTAGGTATTACCAGGACGGACCCTGGACGCTGACTACATCATCCTTGACCTGGGAGCAGGTGCAACACACCATGTCCTCGATTTCTTTTTCATCTCGGAGAGGGGGATCTTGCTCATTACCCCTGAGTTTACCTCCCTGGAGAATGCCTACAGGTTCTTGAGGGAGGGCTTCTTCCGGAGGTAATAGAGCCACCATAAACCGTGGCAAAGCTCAGGGGATATGGACCCCATTTGATCTTCTCGAGTGGGTGGAGGAGATGGACAATGAGGTAAGGAGGATATTAAGGAGTCCCCTCCTTTGCGATCTTCATGTCTCCCTTGAACCATTCTTTGGGAAACAGTGGCCCAGCCTCCCCACTTAGACCTTCCTCATGACCACATAGTCGGCCATCTCGAAGAGAATCTCCCTCTCTGGAGAAGGATCAAGGGTCAGCAATCTATCCTTCCCCTCATTCAGGTACTGTTGGGCCTTGGAAAAGGTGTAGCCTATGCCATTGTACTTGTCGATAAAGGAGACCACCCTCTCCAGGCCATCAGGAGGGAACTCATCGCTCTGGACGACCTCCTGAATCTCCCTCTTCTCCTCGCTGGTACATTGTTCTAAGGCATGGATGAGGGGCAAGGTAATCTTCCCTTCCTTGAGATCACTGCCTGTATCCTTCCTCAGGGCTTCTCTCTCCCCAATATAGTCCAGGCAATCGTCCACTAGCTGAAAGGCAATCCCCACCTGGAGACCATAGTGAGCCAGGGCCTCCTCCACCTCCAGCGGTGTCTTTCCCAAGATGGCCCCGATACGGGCAGCAGCAGATATCAGGACGGCTGTCTTGTTGATGATCAACTCCAGGTTTTCTTCCTCTGTTAGGGAGAGGTCCGCTGTCTTCTCCATCTCCATGGCCTCCCCTTCTGTCAGGGCGGTTGTAGCCATGGTCAACGTCTTGAGGATTTCCAGGTTTCCTATGTCTATCCCTATGGCCAGTGACCTACAGAAAAGAAAATCGCCCACCAAGACACTATATTTATCTCCCACCTGTCTGTTAGTTGAAGGGCGGCCCCTCCTGACCTCGGCGTTATCGATCACGTCATCATGGATGAGACTGGCGGTGTGAATGAACTCGATGACCACGGCCAAGGGGATATGGTCTACGCCATTATAGCCGCAGAGCTTTGCGGAGAGCAAAAGGAGGGCGGGGCGAAACCTCTTGCCGCCACGCATGATCAGGTCTGCCGCCTCTTCGGTGATGCGAGGAACTTGGGAGGTGAGAAGACTATTAAGCTCTTCCTCGACCTTTTGCAAATCCTCCTTGATCAGTTCGAGACCCTTCTCCATGATATGATCTCCCTCCGGCCTTTATACAAAAAGCCCCCCTCCTTGTCAAAACCTTTTTTACCCCTGTAATATGCTTTTATTGACATTCGGGGGGTGAGAAGGATAATATAGTTTCTCATCTGGCAGGGGGATTATTGACTCGAAATAGCCATCGATGAAGAGATCATTTTTTTTAATTATCATTTTACTCGCGTTGGGAAGCACCCTCTTTTTCTACAATCTAGGGGGTTGGGATCTCTGGAACCCAGACGAACCCCGTTACGCCCAGGTCGCAAAGGAGATGCTTTCTGGACAGGGGTGGTTTGTTCCCCACTTAAACAGTGCCGTCTACTTCGAAAAACCCCCTTTTTTCTTCTGGTCGATCGCCGCAGCCGCAAAGCTACTGGGGGCAATGAATGAATTTGCGGCCCGCCTCCCGTCCGCTATCTTCGCCGTACTCACCTTGATACTCACGTTTCTCATGGGCAAAAGGCTCTTTAATGAGAAGGTAGGTCTCTTTGCCGCCTTGATCCTGGCAACCAACGTAGAATTTTTCTGGCTCGCCCGCAGGGCCAACATAGATGTTACGCTGACCTTTTTTACCACGGCGGCCATTTTTCTCTTCTACGTGGGTTTTTATCGACAGAGAGGACGGTGGGCCTTTTACTCCTTGGCCTATTGTGCCATGGCCCTAGGGGTGTTGACTAAGGCGCAGGTGGCATTAATCGTCCCTCTTTTGGTGATAGGAGGTTATTTCCTCATCCAGAGGGAGTTTACATTCTTCAAAGACCGCTCTCATCTTCCAGGATTGGTTCTTTTCCTGGCTATCATAGGCGGATGGATCGTGCTGACTTCTCTCTCTGGAGGAGAAGATTACATTAGGGGACTCCTGTATCATCGGACTACCTCACGATTTTTTCAAGGACCATCCCATCAAAGGCCGATTTATTACTACCTTGCGAGGTTCCCCGGAGATTTTATGCCCTGGGCCATTTTCTTTCCTTCAGCCTTGATCTACGGTCTTTCAGCAAAAGGTCGCAGACGCGAGTTCATTTTCCCCTTTTTTTGGTTTTTGGTGATATTTGTTTCGTTCAGCCTCGCCAAAGGCAAGCGTGAGCTCTACCTTTTACCCCTTTATCCAGCAGTAGCCCTTATGGTGGCGTATCTATGGGGAGAAATCCCTTTTGGCGCAAAAGATGCTGAAAAGAAACTTATCTCCATTCCACTCTTTATATTAACAATCACCTTGGCCCTCGCAGCCATAGGCCTACCCATCGTGGTGGCCTTGAAGGGTCCCCGCTATCTGGAACATCCCTGGGAGATAGGTGTGGTCTGCGGCCTCATCTTGGGTGCAGGGGCATTACTCTGTTTTCTTGCCCAACGCTATCGACGCCTAGATCTCCCATTTTATTTAATCGTCATCATGATGTTCGCCTTTGGCCTTTATTCTACTGGGCGCATATTCCCGGAGATTAACCCATACAAGTCTGCCCGTCCCATCTCTCAGGCAATCGTCAGTATCATGAGGCCAGGAGATCAGCTTGGGGTTTATAGACTTCAAGGATCGGAGTATAACTACTATACCGGGCTAGAAAAAATCACAAGGGCCGAAACCGAGGAACAACTGACCGATTTGCTCCGTTCGCCTCAGAGGGTTTTTTGCATTATGCGGGAAAGACACTATGAAAGACTGAAGGGAGGTTCCACCCTTCAGTTCTACATGGTCCTCAAGGGACAAGTGGGACACAGACGTTTGGTCGTCATCAGCAACCGCAACACAAATAGGAAGATGTAAAAGGTGAGAACCATTGTTAAACCTCATATGATAGAAAAGGGGAAATGATATCATCCAATTAACCGCATGGAAGAGATACCCCCGTAGCCAGTAAACCTTCTTGAACACTTTTTTAGGAATTGCAAAAAAAGGAAGATGGGTTTATAATCTATGATCTTTGTGAAGATTGCCAATAAATTTTTTTATATGGATTCTCTCCATGGATATCTCCATCGTAATCCCAGTCTATAATGAAGAGGATAGCCTCAGGCCCCTCATTTCTGAATTGAGGGGTGTATTGAGTGGGTTGGGCAGATCCTATGAAATTATCTTCGTGGATGACGGGAGCCGGGATCGGAGCTTTGAGATATTGAAGGAGGCCGTCTCCTTGGATCCAAAGACAAGGGTAATCCGCTTCAAGGAGAACAAGGGGCAAACAGCGGCCTTCGATGCCGGATTTAAGGCCGCTCTGGGGGATATTGTGATAACCATGGATGCCGACCTCCAGAATGACCCCCAAGACATACCGCACCTTTTGAAAAAGATAGGGGAGTTCGATGTGGTCTGTGGGTGGAGGTACAAGAGAAGGGATCCGTGGATAAAGATCGTATCCTCTAAGATAGCCAACCGCGTAAGGAATAAGCTGAGCCAAGAGGATGTTGTCGATACGGGCTGCTCCCTGAAGGCGTACAGGAGGGAGTGTCTGACAAGATTGAAGCTCTTTAACGGCATGCATCGTTTCCTCCCCACCCTCCTGAAGATGGAGGGTTTCAAGGTAACCCAAGTCAAGGTAAATCATCAACCGAGGAGGTTCGGCAAGACAAAGTACAATACAAGGAACAGAATTGTCAGGGGTTTTATCGATCTTTTGGCCGTCCGCTGGATGAAGAGACGGCACCTAGACTACGAGATAGAGGAGGTCATCAGGTGAATGCATGGTTGATCGTCGGCTTTGGGGGACAAATCTGCTTTTTTATGAGGTTCCTGGTCCAGTGGATCGCCTCGGAGAAGAAGGGAAAGAGCGTCATCCCCATCTATTTTTGGTACCTCAGCCTCTTAGGAGGCTTGACTCTCTTGACCTACGCCATCCATATCAAAGATCCCGTCTTCATCGTGGGGCAGAGTATGGGGGCATTCATTTATATACGGAACTTGATGTTGATCTACAAAAACAGAAAAGAAGTGGTTGAGGTCTGAGAGGTAATGGCTGGCAAACCGTTTTTTTGATCAGGTATATAGAATATTAAAAAAAATCAATTCATCATCATTGAATGGGCTTGAAGTCGGTTGTGGTAAAGGATATTTGCTTTCCAGGCTTTATAAAAAAGGCGCTGTTGGCCGTATGGCCGCAATTGAGATAGATGCAAAGTGGATAAAATATGCAAAAACATATCACCCTGTTTGCAGTTATTTCATGTCAGACGTATATAAGCTAAATTTTAAGGCAAAATCATTTGATTATATTATTGCAACAGAAATTCTTGAACATTTAACTGATCCTGTTGCAGCGATTAAGGAAATCAGGCGAGTTTCTAAAATCAATGCTGCTATTATTATCTCTGTCCCTTTTGAGCCGTTTTTTCACTGGAGTAATTTGTTAAGGGGAAAACATTTAAAAAGATTGGGGCGAACTCCTGAACATGTAAATTTCTGGAGTAGAGGAGAAATAAAAACTCTGCTAAGTGAATTTATTGAAATTGAAGAGGAATATTATTTGTCAACATTTCCCTGGCTGTTATTCCATGGCAGATTTAAGCCAGGAAACTAATATACATTGAACATTAATATGAAACATTCTGTTGTATTGATTAATCCTCCTTTTAGTCTTGAGGACCGGTATGGAAAGGATATGAAACAGTTCGGCGCTGTAACTGAGCCCCTGGGGCTTGCCTATATCGCTGGTTACCTTGTTTCAAAAAATATTTTAGTCAGAATTATTGACGCTCCAGCAGAAAACCTGGCAGGAGATGATATTATTAAAAGCATATTGACACAAGCAGAAGAGATTATTGAAATTTCAATGCTGACACCGTCATTTGGCGTTGTTAGGAATCTGTGCAAAAAAATAAAACATGTATTTCCGGATTGCATGGTTGTTCTGGGTGGTCCACATTGCATTGCACTGCCGGAGCAGACACTTCAGGAGATTCCTGAAGCAGACATTGTCTGCACTGGAGAAGGCGAAAAGACCATGGCTGAGATTGCAGAAAAAGATAAAAATTCAGATTTCGGAAGTATTAAAGGGATTTGCTATCGAAGCGGGGATAAAATTTTAAGAACTGAGGAGAGACCATATATAAGGGAATTGGATACAATCCCGCCGCCTGCGCGTCATCTTTTGCCCATGGAGAAATACCATTTAACTGCATCCCGTGTGGAAGGTGACTCATACTGCCCGACAATTATTGTTGCAAGGGGGTGCCCGTTTTCATGCACATACTGTTCCAGGACTTTTGGGCGAACATTCCGTGCCCACAGTGTCAAGAGAATTGTTGAAGAGATCCAGTCACTTGTCGATATGTATCAGATTTCCCAGATAAATATTGAAGCAGACACCTTGACTGCGAAAAAGAAATTCATAAAGGAACTCTGTAATGCTCTTATAGATAGTGGTGTTAGTAAAAAAATCAAGTGGACCTGTGAGAGCCGGGTAGATACTGTTAATGAAGAAATCCTGAGACTAATGCGGAAGGCTGGATGCTGGCAGATAAGTTACGGTGTTGAAACTGGGAGTCAGCGTCTACTAGACCTGATAAACAAATCTGTAACACTTAAACAGATAGAGGATACTTTTAAAATAACCAAAAGGGCTGGGATAACCATTCGAGGTTTTTTTATGTTGGGACTGCCGACTGAAACAAGAGAGGAAAGCATTGCCACCATAGCATTTGCAAGAAAGCTGGATCCTCTGTGGGCTCAGTTTACAATAACAGTTCCATATCCTGGAACAGTAATGTTTGACGAACTTGACAGAGCAGGGCAGATAAAGTCATATGATTGGAGCAGTTATAATACATGGTCAGGTTGGAAAGGTGATGGTGTGATGCCTTTTATTGCTGAAGGAAGGTCGATTGAGGAACTTGCCAGCCTTCAGAAAATGGCATTAAGGAAATTCTATCTCCGGCCTTCTGTAGTGGTTCGGTTCCTTTCAACAGTCAAATCTTTTCATGATTTGAAAAAATATTTTATTGGATTCCGGGTGTTGATAAAAAGCAGGCTGGCGAGATAACATATTTGCAGTTTGAAAATGGATAAAGTGTGGAAGGAAAAATCATGAATGAAAAGAAGTATGAAAGGCTCTTTTGGCCCTTGGCCTTAGGGCTTTTCATCTTCCACCTCCTTTACATCTGGCTTACCCCTTTTGATCTTGCCCCTGACGAGGCCTATTACTGGGATTGGGCTCGGAACCTCACCTTGGGTTATTATAGCAAACCCCCCTTGGTGGCCTGGGTGATTGCCCTCTTCACCCGTCTTGGTGAAGATCACCCCTTTTTCATCCGCTTGGGGGCAGTGCTGTTCTCCTTGGGGAGCAGTATTGTCCTCTTTTACCTGGGCAAGGCCATTTTTAATCCAAGGGTGGGTCTTTGGGCCTTCGTCATCGGCAATGCCACCCCAGGGCTCGCCGTGGGCTCTGTCATCATGACCATCGACCCCCCATTGATGTTCTTCTGGGGGCTTACGATCTTATTGCTGCATCTAGCTACGTCAGGGAAGGGGAAAGGATATTGGTACTTGGCAGGAGTCAGTTTGGGTCTGGGGCTCCTCAGTAAGTATACTACAGTTGCCTTGATACCCTCTCTCTTTTTCTATCTTACCCTCTCTCCCAAGAGGAGATTTTGGTTGAGGACAAAGGAGCCTTACCTCTTTATTTTCATCAGTCTGCTCATCTTATCCCCCAACCTCTATTGGAACTATATCCACCAATGGACCGCCTTCAAGCAACCCGCTGGACTGGTAGAAAACAGAGGCCCTAACCTCGAAACCTTTGTCTGGTTCTTGGGCCCCCAAGTCGGTATCCTCTCCCCAATCAGCTTTCTCTTGGTGATCTATGGCCTTTGGCAGGGGGGTAAGTGGGGGATCTTCCACAATGACGACCGCTATCTCTTTCTCTTTTGGCACTCCATTCCCCTGTTGGGCTTTTTTCTCATCCTGAGTGTCTTTTCCGTCTGTTATGTGAATTGGGCTGCACCGGCCTATTTCACGGCCTTTATCATGGCCGTGGGGGTAATCTGCGAAGGGAGTTGGCGAGACAAGATCAAGAGATGGGTTCTGGTCTCGGCGTTGCTTCTGGGAATCATTACCTCTTTCTTTACTTATAATATGGATATGGTAAGGACCTTGGGCCTTGGGGCCCATATCCCGGCCAAAGATGTACCAACCAATAGGTTAAAGGGATGGAGAGAACTGGGGGGTGAAGTAAGCAAACTCCTTGCCGACTTGGGAAGAGAAAAGACCTTTATCATCAGTAATAAGAGGCAGATTGCCAGCGAGCTCGCCTTTTATGTGGAAGGGCACCCCAAGGTTTACACCTTGAACCTGACCGGCCTTGTTAAAAGCCAGTATGACCTCTGGGAAAGTTTCGAGGGTAAGGTCGGCCTAAATGCGCTCTATATCACCAAACTCGGCCGCCACCCCCCAAAAAGATTTGCCAGTGCCTTTGATACGGTAGAAGAGATAAAACAGGTAAAGATCTATACGGGAAAGGAGTTTGTTAAAGGTTACTCCATATTCTATTGCCAAGGGTTTCACGGGCTAGATCTTGGTGCACACCTGCCTCCTTTAAACTTGAGGAGTAGGGCAAGTTTAAAGAAAAATAACTGAGAAGGAAGGTTTCAACTTTGGGTGGTGGATGAAGGTGATATACGAGATCTACCCCCCTCTGCCGTTATTTTTGGTATAAGTATCTATTTAAATGAGGAAAGGACTATAACCTCTCTGGATGGTTCCCCGCGAAGCCTAAACGAACCAGGATCTCCTGTTCCTTGGCCTGCATCTTTGCGGCCTCCTCAGGAGCACCCTCATGTTCATAGCCCAGGAGGTGAAGGATTCCATGAACAAGGAGGAGGGCCATCTCCTGCTGTAGTGTGATACCCCTTTGCTGAGCTTCCCTCTCGGCCATCTCCGTCGAAATCACCACATCACCCAGCAGATATGAGTGTAAGCTCTTATCCTCCCCCTCCCCCATGGCGAAGGCGAGGACATTAGTCGGACGGTCTCGGGACAGATATTCTTGGTTGAGTCTCGTTATCTCATCATTACCGACCAGGAGGATGCTCAACTCTTTCTCGTGAGACCCCAAGTCGCTTAATATCCTTTCGGCTGTTCTCCTTACCTCTTCTGGCCTTACCCGTTGCCTCTTTTGCCGGTTTTGAACCAACACCTCCATTCTTCTGCCTCTCCTCTTCTTGCTGAGCCTCTGGATACTCTATGCGATGGTGATGGGCGGCATTGAGAATGACATTAAAACTCTTAGCGATCTCATGAAGATCCTTAAGCGTCAACTCACACTCCTCTAGCTGCCCATCGATGAAGATGTCATTGGTGATCTTTTGAACCAGCCCTTGGATGCGGGCAGGGGTGGGATCCTCAAGGGTGCGGGAAGCAGCCTCCACAGCATCGGCCAACATCACTAGCCCCGCCTCCTTCGTTTGCGGCTTAGGTCCAAAATACCTGAAGTCTCTCTCATCCACCTCCTGTACACCCGGATCCTCATGCTCCTTGGCCTTTTGATAAAAATAGTTGATGAGCCTGGTGCCATGGTGTTGCCCGATGATGTCGATGATTTTACTCCCCAATTTATACCTTTTCGCCAGTTCTATCCCATCCTTCACATGGGAAACAAGGATCAAACTGCTCATGCTAGGGGTGAGCTTATTGTGTGGGTTATCCCCTACTCTTTGGTTTTCAATAAAGTATTGCGGTTTTTTGGTCTTGCCGATGTCATGATAATAGGCACTTACCCTGGCAAGCAGCGGATTGACGTTGATGGCCTTAGCCCCTGCTTCTACCAGATTCCCCACAATCATACTGTGATGGTAGGTCCCTGGGGCCTTCATGAGCATCTCTTTCAAGATCGGTTGATCCAAATTGGCCAGCTCCAATAGCTTGATGTCTGTCGTATAACCAAATACCGACTCCACGATCGGGGCCAACCCCACCACAACCACCCCGGCAACCACCCCTCCTGCCAATCCCATCAATAGGTCAAAGAATATCTCTACCTCAAAGATCCTGGCGGTGATCATACCCTGAAAGGAGATGAGGAGAATATATGTCAACGCTACTAGAAGGCCACCCTTTATTGGCTGGAACCTCTGATCGCAGCGAGCCACGCTGTGGGCCCCTACTATGCTTCCTATAAAATAAAAAATGGGAAAGAAAATCCCCTCCTTCAACAGGAGACCGGTGAGGAGGCTGACAAAGATGGAGTAGACCAAGGCTACTTCGGAATTAAGGACTATCCTGATCAACATGGCACCGGCAACTACGGGGAAGAAGTAGTAATAAGAGCTGAGGGGAAACCGGGGAAAGGCGCCGGCAAGGGCCTCGGCGACGAAGACAGAAATCCTTGCCATCCCCAAAGAAGAAATTAACACAAGGGTAAAGAAGAGGATGTCTTTATTGGCGAGGGATACCTTTTTGATGTTCTTCGTGGAAAATAGGTAAAAGGCTGTAATAAAAAAGCACGTTAAAAAGATAAACCCCAAGATCATCACTAGGGCACTGCCCCCCTTGCGCCAGCCTTCGCTGAGGGCCTCTAGTTTGAGTATATCTTCCCCTGTTACCCTTTCACCCTTCTTCAGCAGTATCTCACCCCTCTTGATCTGGAAAAAGACAGGCTTTACATGGTTGCGCGCCTCCTCCCTCCTCCTGCTCGTCTCCTGCCTGTTGAAGGTAAGGTTGGGAAGAATGAGATTGTGGGCAACTTTAAAAATCACCCCCTTGAGCTCTGCCGGGATGTCCTTCAACTGAGGTCCTTCAAGGGTCTTTTTAATCATCCCTTTAGCCTCGCCGCAGTCTGGGAGGGAGCTCAAATCCCTCCTTATCTCCTCCTCACCTGTTTTGATGTTTCTCACCACAATCCCCTCTTCCTGAAAGAGGAGTTCCCTGTTGCTCACAACGCCCTTCTTCATTAGGGGAGCAATTAAGCCTACTGTGCTTTTTAATGCCCCCCGACTTTTTAATGCCTGATATTCTTGAGGAGAGAGGGGAAAACCCAAGATCTTTTCCACTTCTCCCTTTAGACCCTTTTCTCCCATTTGCGTTTCTGCGGCCTTATATCTCCTCATTAAGGAAGCGATAGAGTGTATAACTCCTTCAATCTCTGGCAGTACCGAAGGGTCATAATCATAGACAGGAAGGACTCTACTCGCTGCGGCCTCCCTCTTTTTCTCGGTAGCCTTTTTGTCTCTTACCAAAAGGTCGCTGTCTGACCTAACATCCTTTACAGCCGCATCTCCTATCTTATAGGTGGGAGGGGCCACCTCCAGGGCGGGTGACAGGAAGGCAGCGATGGACAAAGAGGCAAAAGCCAATAATAGCCATCTCTGTACATGCTGGCTCTTAGGGGTGCGCCAAAGAGGTCTACCCTTTATTTTTCCCCATAATAGTAAAAGGGGGAGGATCCCCCCCCTTCTTTTCAACCGCTCCATTGCCTTCATACCCTCAACCCTCCATGGACCTACCGTTCCTCTCGGTTTCCTCATAGGCCTTGATAATATCCTGAACCAAGGGATGCCTGATGACATCCTTCTCACTGAAGTAAACGAACTTTATTCCCTTAATCTTCTTTAAGATATGTTGAATCTGGATCAAGCCCGAGGTCTTCTCCTCAGGTAGGTCAACCTGGGTAATATCCCCAGTGATTGCCACCTTGGAGCCGAAACCCATCCTGGTGAGAAACATTTTCATCTGTTCCGGCTTGGTGTTTTGAGCTTCATCTAAAATTACAAAAGAATCGTTCAATGTCCTGCCCCGCATGAAGGCCAAGGGGGCCACTTCGATAATTCCCCTCTCCATCAATTTTGATGACTGATCAAAGTCCAACATGTCTTGAAGGGCATCATAGAGGGGTCTCAGATAGGGATTGATCTTTTCGTAAAGATCCCCTGGCAAAAAACCCAGCTTTTCCCCTGCCTCCACAGCAGGACGGGTCAAGACGATGCGCGCAACCTCCTTCTTCATCAAGGAGGCGAGGGCCATGGCCATGGCTAGGTAGGTTTTGCCAGTGCCCGCGGGCCCTATTCCTACTACCATATCATATCTTCTGATGGCATCGATATATTCTTTTTGCACTACACTCTTGGGGGTGATGACCTTTTTTTGCGAGGATATATATACCGTATCCAGAAAGATATCTTTCAGATTGACCGACCTGTCTCCTGAGAGGATCCGGAGGGCAAAATCGATATCGTTGACATAGATCGGATAACCACTCTCCAAGAGCTTCTGAAGCTCCCTTAATAGCCTACTGGCAAGTTCAACGTCTAATTCATCCCCTTCAATGATAGCCCTCCCCCCCTTGGTATGAATCTTTACCTCTAGCTTTTTCTCTATGGCCTTCAGGTGGTCATTATGGGGACCGAAGAGGGCCTTCGCCTCCTCTATGTCTTCAAAATTTAAGTTCTTCTGCAACAATTCCCCTCTTGTTTCTCTTCATTGCCTTTATCCCATGACTTTCGGGACAGCATCCTCTTATACCACTCTAACCTGCTACTTGCAACATCATACAGCAAACCTCAAAGAAAATGATATCCAAAATCCTCAATTTTTTGATCTCAAGAGGAGATTCTGAGCTGCATATCTTTAAGAAATTTTCTCCCTTATCTCATCCATGATCTTGGAAAGTATCTCGCCGGCAGGTCCTTGGATGAGATAATCAGATACAGACCCGGTCAGGGCTGTGGGTTCCATGTTTATCTCCACTACTTTAGCTCCGCTTTTCTTCGCCACAATGGGTATTTCCCCCGCAGGGTAGACCACCGCCGAGGTCCCTATTACCAAGGCCAGCTCGCACATCCTTGCCTCCTCAGAGGCCTTGGTCTGGGCCTCCCAGGGAATGGGTTCGCCAAAAAAGACGACATCCGGCTTCAGTATAAAACCACAATTATTACATCGGGGAGGGATATCTTCTAAGGATAATGAAGATGCCTCTCGTCGATACCCACACCCCAAACAGACCAACCAATGGTTGGAGCCATGAAATTCAATGACCTCCTTACTCCCCGCCCTTTGGTGAAGTCCATCCACATTTTGGGTGATCACGGAACTCAAAAGGCCCATCCGCTCCAATTCCGCCAGAGCGACATGGGCAGGATTGGGTTCTGCACCCAGAACAAGCTCCATCATCTCCTTTAACATCTGCCAAACCTTTTCCGGATTAGCGCGAAACGCATTGATATGAGCGTACTCCTCAGGATCATATCTGCTCCACAACCCCTGTGCACTTCGAAAGTCGGGGATGCCGCTCTCCACTGAAATCCCTGCACCGGTTAAGGTAATGGTCTTTCGGGAATTTACAATATCCTCAGTAGCCCTTTTTATCAAAACTTCCTTTTTCTTCAGCCAATCACTCACGTTTGCCCTCCGTGAAATATGCGAGGCTTTTAAACTTTCTAGGCCTTAACGGGTTGGTTACATTATAACAAAAGGGTAAAGGCCCGTACAGTTTTGCGGATAGAAAGGACAAGGTTTTGATGAGGAAATCTCACCTTTATGGTACCCACCGGTTTGGCAAATATACCTAATACTGAAATGGACAATTGTATCGAAATTACCGCATACCCGGCATTGACATCTTTGCATAGCCTGCAGGTATCTCGAATAAGGAATCTGCGATGCTTTTTTCTTGTATGTTCTTGTACTCTGTAAACGTATAACTAGATAGTGCTTTATGCTCTGATTTAATGGGGTAACTGAGCTTTTTTGAAAACCATTGGATCACAGTCCCCATGGATCTATCATGATAGATATATTGATATCTGTCACACATATAGCCGTTTACCTTTTCTTTGCCGAGATATTTTTTATCAGCCATATTCCCTATTCTCTGTCCTATGTTAGGGTCATTCGGCGAACCCTCGCGGTTCGACATCTCCATATACATCCTTTCCTCCGGCATCAGGCTCCAGATCACCCCTTTGTCTCCCCTCACAATGACCACCTGTTTTCTTCCTCCCTGGAAAAACTCTTGTCTTATCTTGTCTCCTTTAACATACACCTTGCCTGTAAATGTCTCTCCACGCTGTTTTAGGATCATGTCTGCAGAAAATTCGGCGGCAAGACTCAAGCCGGAAAGGGCAAAAATGCCCATAACTGCAACAATCAATAACATGCCTAAACCTGAAAACACTCTTTTTTTCATCTTCCCTCCTTCTTATGACTTGTTATTTCTCATTACCCTTCTTATCAGCTTTCAATCCTTCTTTTTCTCACATCAAAATGCCCCTCTACAATGTCTTTATTTTCTAGAACCCCTCTTCTTGCAACATCTTAGGCAAAAAGAGATTAGTCTGTCAATAAAATTTCTGTACATCTAGTGGCTTCCAAGAAAGTGTTTCACAAAACCTACATAGAGCCGGCTATTTGCCCTTTAGCCATTGATGGATCTTGGTTAACATGGTAGATTAAGCAGGCTACCCTGAGCTGTGGGGACAATTTGGCATCGCTTGAGTTGAAAGGATTATCTAAGGATGAAGGATTCAGAAAGGTTCTTCCAAGAGGCGAAAAGATATATTCCAGGAGGTGTGAACAGTCCGGTGCGGGCCTTCCGGGCAGTGGGGGGCACCCCCCTCTTTATCCAACGTGCCCAGGGGTCGAAGATCTGGGATGTGGATGGGAATGAATATATCGATTACGTGGCCTCCTGGGGTCCTATGATCCTGGGACATGCCCATCCCCGGGTCGTAGTGGCTGTGCAGCGTGCTACCGAGAAAGGGACCAGCTACGGGGCCCCCACGGCCCTGGAGGTGGAGCTCGCCTCGCTCATTGTGGAGGCGATCCCATCGGTGGAGTTGGTGCGGATGGTCAACTCCGGGACCGAGGCGGTGATGAGCGCCATCCGGCTTGCCCGGGGTTACACCAAGAGGGATAAGGTCATCAAGTTCGAGGGATGCTACCACGGCCACTCTGATGGCCTCCTGGTGCAAGCAGGCTCTGGCGCTACTACCTTCGGAATTCCTGACAGCCCCGGAGTGCCAGATGACTATGTACGTAACACCCTCTTGGCACCATTCAATGACCTGGAGGTGGTAAAATATCTGATGCGAGCCAACCCTGGCCAAATTGCCTGCATCATCCTGGAACCCATCGCCGGGAACATGGGGGTGATCCCCTCCCAGGAGGGGTTTCTCGAGGGGTTGCGAAGGCTGTGTGACGAAGAGGAAATCGTCTTGATCTTCGATGAAGTGATCACCGGCTTCCGAGTGGGATGGTCAAGCGCCCAGGGGCTCTATGGGGTGATGCCAGATCTCACCTGCCTCGGAAAGATCATCGGCGGGGGGCTACCGGTTGGGGCCTTTGGAGGGAAGAGGGAGATCATGCAAGAGCTGGCACCGGTAGGAGGAGTCTATCAGGCCGGGACCCTCTCCGGAAACCCCCTGGCCATGACCGCTGGGATAGAGACCCTAAAGCTCCTGAAGGAAGAGGAGGCTTATCAGAGTCTGGAAGAGAAGACCTCCTATTTGTGCACCGAGGCCGAAAAGATTGCCCGCACAGCAGGTACCCCGACCTCTTTCACGAGGGTTGGTTCCATGTTCTGCACCTTCTTCACCCCGGGGCCGGTGGTAGACTATGCCACGGCCAAAAGGAGCGATACCGAGGCCTTCCGGCGCTACTTCTGGGCCCTGTTAGAGCAGGGGATCTACATCGCCCCCTCCCAGTTTGAGGCGGGGTTCCTCTCCCTGGCTCACACCGACGGGGACACCGAGAAGACCCTCTCTGCCCTCCATCATGCCTTCCAAGCCGCCTGTTAGAATAAAGCCCATGACTATAACCGGTGAAATCGCTCGCTTTGCATCCGAACTGAAATACGAGGATCTACCCCCTGAAGTGGTAAACGAGACCAAGAGGCTCATCCTCGACTCCCTCGGATGTGCCGTAGGGGGATTACGGACCGAAAAGGGGGCAATAGCGGTACGGTTGGCACGACGCCTCGGAGGGCCGTCAGAGGCCACCATCGTGGGCACTAGGGATAAGGTATCAACTGCTGCCGCTTCTTTTGCCGCTGGGGAGCTGATCAATGCCCTCGATTACGAGGCCCTCCTATCTCCACCTGACCATGCTACCCCCTACGTCATGGCGGCCCCTTTGGCCATCGGGGAGATGAAGAAGGTATCAGGTAAGGAGTTCATCGTTGCCGTTGCCCTGGCCCATGAGGTGGCGACAAGGATCGGCGCAAGCCTGATATTTGGCGATCGGTTCGGCGTCAAGATTCCGGAACATGAGGGACTGATGTCCATTCCCACACCTGGATATGGCCTGTGCGCATTTGGAGGGGTAGCTGGTGCAGGGAGGTTGTTGGGCCTCAGCGCTGACAAGATCGCCCACGCCATGGGGATAGCCGGCTACATGGCTCCTGTGCCCATGTTGGCGAAGTTTGCCTTCACCCTTCCTTCCTCAATGTCCAAGTACCTCTCAGCCGGGTTTTTGTCCCAGGCAGAGGTCACAGCAGTCCTCTTGGCTGAGATGGGCTATACCGGGGATAGAGAGGTCCTCGAAGGTGAATATGGGTTCTGGAGGGCCTTTGGTTGCAATGGATGGATACCAGAATCTATAACAGAGGGGTTGGGAAAAAGGTGGTATTCCCCCTATAGGATCTTCTATAAGACATTCCCATGTTGCGGGGCAATGCAGAATGCCCTTGCCCTTTTTCAAACAATCATCACCGACAATGGCCTTCAGCCTGATGAGATCGAAGAAGTACGGGCACAGCTCAATCCTCTGGCTGCGCTCCCTCTGTGGCAGACTACTCAGATAGAGACCCACATCGAGGCCCAATTTAGTGTGCCCTATGTCTTCGCCGTCATGGCTCACGGGATTGAGATAGGTCCCTCTTGGCAGGCACAGGAGACCTTCAGCGATCCCAAGATCGCCGAATTTATGAGAAAGGTCAAGGTCTTCACCCATATGGATGGCGATGCTAGGGAGAGACCTGATGTCGAGGTATTACTTCACAGGGGAGCGAGAAGGAAAGTACACTCCCGAAGCGGCCTTGCATTGAGAGACAAGATGACGGATGCGGAACTAATAGAGAAATTCAAGAGGAATGCCCGCACTATCTTGGATGAGGAGAGGACAAATAGAGCCATAAATTGTGTCCAGCGAATGGAGGACCTTTCAGACATCTCACAGCTTTTGCAGTGAATTTCATATTAAGATGGGCAAAAGGGACAGAAGATAACAGATCCTTGGCCATTTCCAAGGTGTGGCTTTACTAGTTAAAATGATATTTTTTCAGCCTAATGGAACCCTTCCTTGGCAAAATAACCACCATTTGCCGCAAAAAGCACAAAGATTGAGGATAAAGCCTCTGAGAGAATTTACAGAAAATATTTGACAATACCTAACCAAAACAAGCTTAATTGAAGTCACTCTTTAAAGGGAATGAACCAATGAAAGGGCCCATGTAGATTGAGTTGATCGAGCTTTAAAGGGCTGGCAGCCTGAAGAGATCTCAGGGGGAAGAGTGTCTGACTTAGAGAGTAAGGAGTATTTAGACCCCAAGGCCATCATCACCCTCATCATCTTGACCCTGCTTTGGGGTTTTAACTACACTGCCATCAAATACTCCAACCAAGGGGTATCTCCGGTCTTCGCCTCCGCGCTGCGCTCCATCATCGCTTCGATCTGCGGGGTGATCTATTGCTTGAGGAAGGGGGAGAGGTTATTCCACACCGATATCATGCTCTTTCATGGATTCATGGTAGGCCTCTTATTCGGCCTGGAGTTCGCCTGTATATACTTTGGGATGCTTTACACAGATGCCGCCCGCTCCGTGGTCTTCGTCTACCTGAGCCCCTTTGTGGTGGCTGTGGGGGCCCATTTCTTTCTCAGGGGAGACCGGCTGACCTTTTTAAAGACCTTGGGCCTCATCCTGGCGTTTATGGGAATATTCGCCGTCTTTCATGGAAGGCCAGAGACGGCCAAGCCTACCATGTTCATCGGGGATATCTTGGAGATCATGGCGGCCTTCCTCTGGGGGGCTACTACTCTCTATATCAAGAGGTTTATGGCAGAAAAGATCCACCCAATAAACACCTTTCTGTACCAGCTCTTCTTCTCCATACCTATCCTGCTAGTTGTGAGCTTTATCCTTGAGCCACAATGGGTCTACAGAATCGACTTCGCCATTGCTGCCTCCATCTTCTATCAATCGGTCATCGTTGCCTTTTTGAGCTACTTTGTCTGGTTCAAGCTAATACACAGCTATTCGGTGAGCAGACTCTCCGCCTTTACCTTTTTCACCCCCATCTTCGGGGTCCTCTTCGGCACCATCTTCCTCAGCGAGGAATTCACCTATTCTTTGATGGTCGGCCTCCCCATGGTATCCATGGGGATCTTCTTCGTGAATTGGAGGAAAAGGACGGCAGGGTAAAGATCAAACCCTTCCCTCTTTCGCTCCTTTCAGCGATTCTCCCATCCTTCACCATCCTCCATGTTTGAATTCCCCTCATGCCCTCATCCCCCACAAAATCCAGATGCCGATGGCGATAAATCCCATACCGGCGATTAGCTTGATGACCTGAGGGGAGACCCAGCGACTAACCTGAGATCCGATGACGACCGCCATCAAGGTCGTCAGCACCAAGGCCGAGGAGGCGGCTAGGAACAGGCCGACCTTACTCATCTCCCTATCAGAGGCGAGCAACAGGGTCGCCATCTGGGTCTTATCACCCAGCTCGGCAAGGAAAATGGCAAAAAAGACGCCAGCAAGCATTTTATAGGCCATCCCTTCCTCCTTCCTTATTTTCTCTTATAACATCATGTTGCTACCCCCCGCTGATGAGAAGAGAGACACCATGATAAATAGCAGATCATCCCCTCTGCAGCATCCTCTTATACCAGACGAACCAGGGGGTATCCAAAAAGCCGATGATGTTCTTGCTAACGATCTGGCCTATAATGAGGGGAAGGATGGGCATAACCCCGTAGAAGGCCAGGGGTACAAAGATCACGCTGTCCAGAGTCAGGTCCAGGAGATCACTGGTGATGCTCCGCAGCCATATCCGCCTCTCGTACTTCTTCTTTAACCAAGAAAATACGTAAGCATCCAGGTTCTGACAGATTAGAAAGGCGATCCAGGAGGCCGCCGTAATCCTTATCCCCAAACTAAATATCCCCTGCCATGCCTCCTCAAAGGGGAAAAAGGGGGCAGGGGAGAGGCTGTTTACCATGGCGATAAAGGTCACGAGCAATACCTGGGTGATAAAGGCGATGATTATCGCCAGATGGGCCTTCTTTCTCCCATAGACCTCATTGATCATATCTATGGCCTGGGCGATAAAGGGATATATGAACACGGCGGCGGGGGCGAAAACCCGATAAACCCCCAGATCAAATTCCACGATCCTGACTGCCATGATCTGGGAGGCGCCCAGGTATATGGTGTAAAAGGCCACCAGCGCTGCAAACCCATGCTCAGGAAATTTCTTTACGATGTAAGCGCTGGCGTAGGTGACGATGGTCAAACTGACCATCCAATAGATCCAAACCGTCGGAACGGGCATCTTTATAACTCCATAATAGTTACTTTTCACAAACCTTGTCTAACTTTCTTGCAAGATACCTTCTCCACCTTACCTATGTCAACTCGGAATTAGACAGGGAGGGAAAAGGTTGACACCCCCCGAAAAACTATTCCATAATGATGTCACCTTACCGTAAAAATATTACCGGAAGCAGAAACGTCCGAGGTTGCTCGATCCCCACGGTATCTTCGGGGTTCAGGCAAAACCTCATGAGGGACTGGAAAGATGGGAAACAGATTGACCTGGGTAGGACTGGTTATCATCGCCCTCTTGGTCGGTACTGCCCTATTTGCCCCGCTTCTGGCCCCCTATGACCCTATGGCCATCGACCTAACGGGTGAACTGGAGGGGCCTAGAGCTGGCCATCCCCTAGGGCAGGATAAATTGGGTAGAGATATCCTCAGTCAAATCATTTACGGCTCACGGGTCTCCCTCTTGGTGGGCCTGGTTGTGGTGGGCATCTCCCTGGTCATAGGGGTTGCCTTGGGGGCCCTGGCCGGTTATTTTGGAGGCGTCCTCGATACCATCATGATGCGAATAGTAGACATCCTGTTGGCCTTTCCGGGTATCCTGCTGGCCATCGCCCTAGCGGGAATACTCGGCCCCAGTCTGAGGAATATCATTCTTGCCCTGTGCGTCCTGGGTTGGGTGGGATATGCTAGACTCGCGCGCGCCCAGGTCCTTGCAGAGAAGAACAGGGAATACGTCCTGGCAGCCAAGGCCCTAGGAGGAAGCCACCCCAGGATCATTCTCCGGCACATCCTGCCAAATGTGTTCGCCCCGCTCATTGTGGAGGCCACCTTCGGTCTAGCGGGGGTGATCCTAGCCGAGTCAAGCCTCAGTTTTTTGGGGTTGGGACCCCAAGATGTACCCACCTGGGGTAGGCTCCTAAATGAAGGGGCACAATACCTCCTGTTCGCCCCCCATGTCGCTACCTTCCCAGGGATGGCCACCATGCTCACGATCTTGGGGTTCAACTTCCTCGGGGACGGTCTGCGCAATAGATGGGATGTCAAGAGATTGGCATGAAGATTAAAAGAGTACCGAGCCCCAACTTCTCAATCCGGGATGGCCACCAGGTGGATATGATCGTCATCCACACCATAAGCCTACCCCCTGGGGAGTTCGGCACGGGCTATGTCTTGGACCTCTTTCTGAATAGATTAGACCCGTCAGCTCACCCATACTTCCAGGAATTGGAGGGGACAAAGGTCTCCGCCCATTACTTTATCGATCGGAAAGGGAAGATCATTGAACTGGTGGACCCCGACCAAATGGCCTGGCACGCAGGCGAAAGCTCCTTTGAGGGGAGGGATGGTTGTAACCCTTTCGCCATCGGTATCGAGCTGGAGGGGACCCCAGACCACCCCTTTGCCGAAGAGCAATATAGTTCTCTGGTGGAGTTATGCGTGATGTTGATGGAGAGATATCCTCTGATCACTCCGGAGAGGATAGTGGGACACTCTGATATCGCTCCAGGGAGAAAGGAGGATCCAGGTCCTTTCTTCTCATGGGGGAGATTTAAAGATGAATTGGGCAGGAAATTGAAAGCAAATGCCCGAGGATAAATAAACACAAGGTATCTGAGACACAAGAGGTCTTTAAGGGAGGTGGCCGATGCCCATTATCGAGGCCTACGGCATGAGGGGAAATGTAGTCTTGGGGCAGGGAAAAAGAGAAGGGGGGGAGAACTCCCTGGTCTTCATCCATGGGGCAGGGGGTAATTATACCACCTGGTATCCTCAAAGGGATTACTTCAGCCGAGATTTCAACGTCTTTATCATGGAGCTCCCCGGACATGGAGCGGCCCATGGGGAGGGGGCCGACGAGATCAGTAGCTATGCCCTCTGGATTAAGGGGACCTTAGATGAACTGAGTGTGGAAAGGCCCTTCTTGATCGGGCATTCCATGGGAGGGGCCATCACCATGGATCTGGCACTGAGGTTTCCGGCACTCTCCAAGGGTTTGATCCTGGTGAGCACAGGGGCAAGGCTGCGGGTGGATCCCCGCATCTTAAATGGGATCAAGGAGGACTTCCCCCAAGCAGTGAAACTCATCTCTCAATTCGCATTTGCAAAAGACATCCCCCATGAGACGATGGGCTTGTGGATAGAGGAGATGAAGAAGAACACCCCTAACATACTACACGGGGACTTCACCGCCTGTGACCGGTTCGATATCATGGAGGAAGTAACGAGGATCAAAAACCCCACCCTGGTCATCTGCGGCGATCAAGATGTCTTGTCCCCGATCAAGTTCGCCCGTTATCTGGCCGAGAAGATACCCAGGGCCCACCTGGAGATCGTAGAGGGGGCAGGACATATGGTGATGTTGGAGCGCCCCGAGGAGTTCAACAAAAAGCTGGAGGCCTTCTTCCGCTCCGTGGATCAGGGAGATGCCTAGAGTCTATATTCCCGCTGAGAGGATTGAGGGCGAACAGATCACCCTCCAGTCCAGGGAGGCGCGGTACATCCTTAAAGTCCTGCGTCTAGACCTTGGTGATAAGGTGATGGTGTTCGACGGGGAGGGGGGTGAATATCTGACCGAGCTATGCGAGGATTACCAGGAAGGGGTATATCTGGCGGTAAAGGAGGCGTTGAGACCGGAGAGAGAATCCCACCTGAAGATAACCCTCGGCCAGGGGCTTTTGAAGGGGGAAAAGATGAAATTCGTGATCCAGAAGGCCACAGAACTGGGGGCCGACAGGATCGTCCCCCTCGCCACCTACCGCTCTGTTCCTATTTTGGAAGGTGAGAGGGAATCGCTCAGGGTAGGGAGGTGGCGGAGGATCGCCCAGGAAGCGGCCAAACAGTGCGGCAGGACAATGGTACCCCATGTGGAGACAGTCCGTGAGCTGGAAGATTTCCTCTCTCAGAGAGAAGGAACAAAGTTGATCCTCTGGGAGGAAGAATCCACCCCCCTGCGGGAGGTGTTGGAAAAGGTCGACCTTTCATCGGGGATCAGCGTCCTCATCGGACCTGAGGGGGGGTTCTCAGAAGAAGAGGTTTCCTCTGCCCAGACCCATGGCTTCCTCGTCGCCGGACTGGGGCAACGGGTCCTGCGGGCCGAGACTGCGGCCATAAGTGTTCTGAGCATCCTGCAGCACCTCTTCGGCGACTTGGGATGAAAATGAAGGTCTTTGGCCGCTACAAGGACCTAAGAGCCCAGTGTATAGCGCTGCTCCCTTCGTAATAGCGTATGTCAGGAACAGCCCCTGTAATTCGTAAAATTTACTACTCATTTATCTTCTCAAAGAACCAAATTTGGCAATTTGGCTCCATTCTTGACAATAAACAGATTTTCAATTAGTATTTTATATAGTTACTTCTGCTATCTTTAAAGAGGCTAGCATCACTGTAACCACAAATATCTGTGGAAGGGGAGGGTGAGAACAGAATTTCATAAGGGTCCTTTGCCAGAGGAAAGAAGTCCTTTAGAAAAGGAGGTGATCGTATGACTGCAAATAAGGTGGTTGTACATTATAAGGACGGAACAATTCTAAAGGGGACAACTGCAGACTTTCTTGCAAAGAGGCCGGTGTTTCATCTTAGTGTTGGAGGAATTCAAAGCGAGGAGGTCAAGGAAGTTTTTGTGGATGACCTTAAAGCCGTTTTTTTTGTTAAGGATTTCAGTGGCGATAAGAATTATAAGGAAATCAAGGACCTTGACAGCCGTCCCGGTTCAGGAAAAAAAGTAAAGGCTGTGTTCAAAGATGGGGAAGCTATTTTAGGTTACACTCACTCAATCAACTTTGAGCAGCTTGGACTCTTTCTCGTTCCTGTTGATCCAAATAGTAACAACGAAAGAGTCTTCACTGTCTTTTCATCTTTAACGGAATTAGAAATAAATGACTCTCCTGTTAGCCTTAGCAGCATCAAGGAGGGTTAAGGGCCACGGCTGCTGTCGATAGGCCTCTGGAAAATGTACCTGAGATACTAAACCTTGCAGATGGTTCAGGCGAGATACTCTGGACGGATCAGTAGGGTGATGGATATTTCTGCAGCTTTGATTTTGGAGCCTCGGCCATGTTGACCGTCAGGGTAGAGTTGCCAAAGACCTATCAATGGATATACAAGGAATACCAAGTGGAATTTTATCACAACTGTTGTGAGATCTGCAAGCTGATGGCCGAGGACTTCAGCGGGAAGAGAGGAAAATGTTTAAACAAACTCGAAAAGTACTATATTCAGACTCATATTTTAGTCTAGAAAAGCAAACTTATACAAAGGGAACGTAACATGCCAATATTTGAATATCACTGTATGGAGTGCAATAAAGATTTTGAAGTCTTGGTTCTCGGTGACCAAGAAGTCTCTTGTCCTATATGCGAAGGCAATAAGGTGAAGAAGCTTCTTTCTACCTTCAGCCACAAGAGCGACGGTGAGTTTTCAAGTTCCCAGGGCTCTTCCTGCAGTTCCTGCAGCGCCACCAGTTGCAAGACCTGTGGCGTTTCATAATCAAGGTAACTATCATGCACTGCCTTGAGGGGCACCCTTGAGAAATGGAAATCTGGGTCCTTTTTTTCAACGTAACGAGGATTAAATTCCAGGAAGCCTCTGCATGGGCGATAGAAACATAGATATCATCCTCGGGTAATAAAACTATGAATCATCTGCTCAGAATGATCTACTTTATCGTGCACAGAACGATCTCTTCTGAAGATACACCTGTTGGAGGACAAGCCGTCATCGAAGGTGTAATGATGCGTGCGCCAAAGAGAATAACTACGGCTGTACGCAAACCTGACAGGGAAATCCTGATCAAAAGTGATCCTTATATAGCTTTCTCACAACGATACAAGGTCTTGAATATCCCTATCCTGCGGGGTGCTGCAACGTTCTTTGAAATGTTGTTCATAGGAATCCGGGCGTTAAATTTTTCTGCTGATGTAGCCCTCGTGGAACAAGAAAAGGCTGAAAAGGGTGTGGATTGGGAACGCCCGCAAGGTCAAAAGATCAAAGATGGGCTTATGTTGGCAGGAAGCATAGTGCTTGCCTTCGCGGTCGCTATCGTCATTTTCTTTGCCCTACCCTTGTTTCTTACCGAGGTCATTGGACTGTCAAAGAATGCCCTACCATTTAATATGGTAGCGGGAACCATACGAGTTAGCTTTTTCTTGGCCTATCTGTTGGCCATCAGCCAGTGGAAGGAAATCAGACGGATCTTTGAGTATCATGGCGCAGAGCACAAGAGTGTCAATGCCTTCGAGTCAGGTGAAGAACTCAGTATCGAGAATCTACATAAGTATAGCACCTATCACCCCCGCTGCGGGACCAGCTTTTTGTTAATTGTGGTAATGCTAGCAATCTTCCTGTTTGCGGTTGCCGATACCATCGTCGAAATAAATATAGGCCACAGGCCTACTCTCTTACAGAGATTCATCACACACTTTTCACTTTTGCCTCTACTGGGTGGGATCTCTTTCGAGCTGCTAAAACTAACCGGCAAGAAACGCAACAACCGGTATATGCAGTGGTTGGCAGCTCCTGGCCTCTGGCTGCAGAAGATAACAACCAAGGAACCGGATGACGCTCAGCTGGAGGTAGCCATTGTGGCGCTGAAAAGTGCCCTGGAAGAATCAAAATCCTAAACCACTTTTTTTCCTTCCCCCGGTTTGACTGTATCATGTCAACTTTCAGCTGGAATCAAGATCTCCACAATATTAAAACATCTCTTTAACATAAAAGAAAAGTATAACTCCAGAGAAAGCCAATTTTAGTCCAATGCCCACCATGTTTCCGATAAAGACACCCCACCCGGCTCGCAGCGCCTTTTTCCCCTCTTTGCCAACTACTAGTTCTCCGGCAAATGCTCCCACAAAAGCACCGATAAGCATTCCCCATGGCGGGAAGAAGAAAAGCCCTATCAGCATTCCGATGATTGAACACCACACCCCTACTTTCGACGCCCCATACCTTTTTGCCCCGGCGGCAGGAACTACATAGTCCACAATAGTCAGTACTATCGCTAGACCTGCCATAATAATCAAAAATGCCGAACTAAACGGCTCCCAATTTTTGGCGTAGGAAAGTATGAGTAAGGCCAAAAAACTGAGAGGAGGACCCGGTATTACAGGTAGAATGCAGCCGGCCAGCCCAACCAGCGCAACAAGCAATCCAAGGATTATCAATGTAATCGTCAACGTTACACCCCTGGTGGATTATTGAAGAGTACAATTAAGTATAACATTACAACACACCGTTAAAAAATAAAATAAAAGGAATATAGCGTTCGGTCTTGACATTACGGCACAGACGATTAATATTCACTATATCAAAACCCTCTGAGGCAAGGATAGGAGATAACATGGAGATTACGGAAATCAAGTTAAAGGAATTAGATACTGAGAAATTCATCGCGGAAAAGGTTGAAGAGATTTCCTCGATTGTCGGTGATGGCTTGGCTATCAATGCCCTATCCGGCGGTGTCGATTCGTCAGTTGTTACCATGATTGGTCACAAGGCGTTGGGTAATCGATTAATAACATACTTTATTGAAAACGGTCTGATGAGGGAGGGAGAACCTGAACATATTGTTTCACTGTTTAAAGACTTAGGAGTACCTGTTGAGCTTGTCGATGCCCAAAAGACCTTTTTTAAAGCATTAAAGGGCCTCACCGACCCGGAAAAAAAGAGAGAGGCGATCACGCGGGCATTCTACAAGGATGTCTTCGGTAAGCTGGTGAAAAAGACCAGTGCAAAATATCTTCTGCAAGGCACTAACTACACAGATATAGAAGAGACCGTTGCCGGGATCAAAAGGCAGCATAATATCCTTGAACAGATCGGGATCGATCCGAAGGCAATATACGGGTATGAGGTTATAGAACCGTTGGTCCAGCTTCGGAAATCAGCAATCAGAAAGGTCGCTAAAACACTAAATCTGCCAGAGGAGATATATAACCGGCCGCCTTTTCCTGGACCAGCCCTGGCTGCACGGGTAATCGGGGAGGTTACACCCGAGAGGGTAAAGCTTGTGAGACAGGCGACCAGGATTGTGGAGGATGAGTTATCTAGTAGCAGGGCATTTCAATACTTGGCGATCCTCCATGAGGATAGGGTTACCGGGATACGTGATGGAAGGAGAGATTTCGGCTTGCAAATCGAGGTTAGGTGCTGGGAAAGCACGGATGCGAAGAGAGGATCACCCACCATGCTTCCCTCTAAGGTTTTGGAGCGACTAGCAGAGCGAATTACAGCCGAGGTGCCCGGAGTTATCAGCGTTACCTATAACATAACCAAAAAACCACCTTCAACGATAGAGGCGGTGTAGTTCTAGTTTTGAGGTTGGAAAAATAATTCCCTTCCTTATTGTCCTATCATATCAACAATACTCAGGCAACAGAAAGACCCCTTTTGAGGGGCCGGTTTGCCGAATGTATTTTAGAGGTGTGAACCTTATTTTCCTCAAACTATTTGCCACATGTCAACGGGATGATCCCAAGCCTTGCCATCAGGGGCACGTCTCGCTGTGCCCTATTTAAAAGTATCATGGGCCCAGCAATCGGGAGACGGGAAAAGACTGGGTGAGATCCATCTTGTAATGGATAATGGTATCGAATTGCTATTTGGAGGCAAAAATCCCTCTAAATTTCTCTGGAACTTCGACGACTCTCTTTCTTTCATAGTCGTAGAAGACGATTCCCGTCTTCGCTCGGACAACCTCTTTGCCTGTCTCTTTATTTGTAATTCTATAAAGAATATCACAGCCATACCTGCTGAAGTCATCAGCAGCAACTTCAATCCTCAAGATCTCACCATAGAAAGCCTCTGATTTATAGAGAACGACTGAATCAACCATGATTAGACCAAAGCCATCAATATTTAACTCGGTAAAACCATATTCATCCAAAAATCTCACGCGAGCTTCATGGATCAAAGAGAGTATAGAATCATTCCCGAGATGCCCACCATAATTAATGTCACTTATACGTACACGAATCTCCGTAGAGAATTCAAACTCTTCCGGTAAGTTCAGTTTAACACGAGCCATCGTTCTCTTCCCGTTTGCAAATAATGATTTTTGCCTCTTATTATCCTATCATTTCATTTTATCATAGTAACCATACTCGGGCAATAAAAAGACCCCTACCATACACCCTTGCAAGGCGCATTGACTTAATAGAGATTGGATGTTACCGTGAGAAGTGGCACTATTATGGTGAAAAAGGTTGTTACATTAAGGAGTGATCCATGGTGAAGCTCATGAGCTTTGAAGAAACGATAAAGAGATACGAAGAAGGGGAAAATGCCTTTGACCTCGCCATAGAAAAGTGGGTGCGGATAAAGGAAGCGATTCAATCTGCCTACAACATACAGCACTTCATCCTGATAGTACGAGGCGCATCGATAAAGATCGCCCTGTGCGTTGAGTTCAATGACAACTGCCACTTATGCCCTCTAGAAAAGCTCTGCAACCGTGAAAAAGAAGGCCTCTTTGGCAAGGTTATGCGCCTCATTCAGGCCTATTGTATAGCTGGAGATATACTCCCTAGATCGACATTATTCAATCTCGTGGATCAGTTGATCGCAGAATTGGAGAAAACTAAAGAAGAGTTTATGAAGTTAAGACACTAACTCCTCTCAAACCGGAGATCTCCAAGGAGTTGAAAAAGTAGGAGATCTCGAAGGCCGCCGTCTCTAATGCATCGGAGCCGTGGACCATATTCTCACGATTATTATCAGCATACATGCAGCGAATAGTCCCCTCCTCGGCCTCCTGGGGATCGGTGGCCCCCATGATCTGGCGGCTCCGCTCGATGACCCCTTCCTCCTCCAGGACCATCACCACGATGGGGTCAGAGGACATAAAAGTAGTGAGTTTTTCGAAGAATGGTTCGCCCCTGTAGATGGCATAAAAACCTTCTGCCTCTTCCTTGTCAAGATGGACCATCTTCATGGCCACGATCTTTAGACCCTCCTGTTCAACCCTGCGGATCACCCCGCCGATGAGCCCCTTGCGCACCCATCGGGCTTTATGATGGGAAAGGGTCCTTTCATTCACCTTCTCACCTCCTGATCGTTATCCTGTCTGCCTGGGTAACAAAACGGTGAAGGTAGTTGACTTTCCTTCTTCGCTCTCCACCGATATGGAACCGAGATGGGCCTCTACAATGCCCTTGACGATGGAAAGACCTAAACCCGTCCCTACAACCCCCCTGGTCCTCTCTGACTTTACTCGGTAGAATTTGTCAAAGATCATGGGCAGATCTTCCTTGGGAATACCGATGCCGGTATCCGCCACCACCGTCTTAATGTAGTCTACTTCGGTCCCCACCTCTACCCTCACCTCACCACCTGCGGGTGTATATTTTATGCCATTGTTCACAAAGATGATGGAGATAACCTCCACCAGATCGGAATCATCATCTACGATTAAGATCTTCGGAATAATGATACCTCCTTCACCTTGTTGTTATAGCACGGACCTTGGGAGCAGGCCTGCTGCTTCAACAATCTCCTGCACCTTATGTTCCCATTCAATGGCCATGAGGTGGATGCCAGAAAGCCCCTCTATTTCCCTGAGTTCTTGAATTTGTTCGCATGTTATCTTTATGCCCTCAGAGGCAACCTTTTCTTTTCCTGCTCCCTTTAATCGGTCTATAATTTCTTCCGGGATGATAATCCCACTGACATTAGCAGCCATATAACGGGCCATACCTACAGATTTGAGTGGTGTGATACCAGCTAAGATCTTACATTTTTCATGCAACCCCATATCTACCACCTGCTTCATAAATTCTTTAAATCGCTTCATATCATAGATACATTGAGTTTGTATAAAGTCAACCCCGGCTTCTATCTTTTTGGCAAGTCTGTGAACCCTATACTGAAATGGATCGGCAAAGGGGTTAGATGCCGCCCCGATAAACATCTTGAAGTCGCCTTCTATCTCATCTCCACAGATAACCTTATGCTCGTCCCTCATGGTTTTGACCATATGGATCATCTGAATGGAGTCTATATCAAAAACATTCTTTGCCTCAGGGTGATTTCCAAATGATTGATGGTCGCCGGAAAGGCAGAGCATATTTTTGATTCCAAGGGCAGATGCACCAAAGAGATCAGACATTATGGCTAGTCTATTGCGATCCCTGGCTACCATCTGCATGGTCGGTTCCAGGCCTTCATCGATCAATATCTTGGACGTAGCAATCGATGACATCCTAACAATGGCTGTCTGGTTATCGGTAATGTTGACTGCATCTACATTGCCCTTGAGCATGGCTGCCTTTTTTTTAACCACTTCTACATCCGTACCCTTTGGAGGCCCCAACTCGCCGGTAATAACAAATTCACCCTTTTCTAACAGCCCTTCGAGGTTACTTCCAGATTTCATAACCTAAGATCCTCCCTTACCATCCTTCTTGGGCCACCACTGTGACTCGGTCTCCAGTCTTTGTACTTTTCAACTGGTTTAATTCGTTCCAGTTCCCCCAGAGCCTCGAGCCGTTCGATAATGAGATGCCACGCACAATCAGTATCCTTATTAATCTCGCATTTTCCATTAGACGAGCCACCGCATGGACCATTAAGGAGGCTTTTAGCGCACCTGGTAATAGGACAGATACCACCTGTCCTTTCCAGGACACAATCTCCACATCCAAGACAGCGTTCTTCCCACAGGCCAACATCTATATTGGCACCCATAAAGGTAGTGTTTAACCCTGGAATTACTCGTATAGGTTTCTCCGTGATGATGCGGTTAAAATAGTTACAGGAATGTTGAACTCCTACCCCACAGGCTATGGATAGTACGACATCAGCCTCTTTTACCTTTTCCAGAAACGCCGTATCGGACATAAACTCATCATCACACTGGCGAATTACGATTTCGTCATTGACTTCAACCTTTTTCCCCTCATTGCCAAATGCCAGCTTCAACTCCGATGCCAAAATTTCCGCCTCTTTCTCACCCCCTGCCTGGCAGATGGCTACACAGGTCTCACAGCCCAAGACCATGATCTTATTATAATCCTTTACCGATTCCTTGATCTCCTCAAAAGGCTTTCTATCTGCTATGATCATAAATTACTCCTTGTCTTTTTCACTCTCTTGCTGGAGGTTGATCCTATATGGATTGGGTCCTAGCTTTTTAGCACGCTCGGTCATCGTTTTTACCGTTTCTGCAAACATGGGTGCTTCGGAAGCTGCGATATGAAAAAAGTCGAGCCGTTCACTCCCTAACCCGATCTCATCTAACAGCTTCTTGGTATATTCAACCCTTTTCAAGGCCCTTAAATTTCCCTCCAGGAAATTACATGTGCCAGGCTCTCATCCCCCTACGAATATGGCGTCTGCCCCCGCCTCAAAGGCCTTTAAGATGTGGACAATCTCTACCTTGCCCGTACATAGATAGTAGACTATGCGGACATTAGTGGGATACTGAATCCTTCCAACACCTGCTAAATCAGCAGCACTGTAGGCGCAGTAATTACAGAGCATGGCCACCACTCTCGGTTCATAATCTCCCATTTCTCATTCCCCTTCTTGCGTTCATTGAGTTTGTTGGGTTTGCCTGCTTTGTTAAATCCCCTGCAGGGGCGTCGCCAAGGGCGACATTTAACAGAGTGAATGTTAAAATCCTATGAACTCAATGAACAAAATAAACACAACAAACACTAATATATGGCCATCAATTTAGGAATTATCTGGCTGTCTTTATAATGCCTTACCTGGATTGCATCATTAGGACACATGGAGGCGCAAATACCACATCCCTGGCAGGCTCCCGGGTCGATCTTTGCTACTGCATTTTCATAATCGATCTGGGGCACTCCAAAGGGGCATACCCTGATACAGGTCAAACAAATAGCACAAAGGTCAGGGTCTACCTCAGCAACAGCTCCACCCACCATCATCTCTTTGTGGGAGATAATAGTACATGCCCTGGAGACTGTCGCTTTTGCCTGGGAAATGGCTTCATCAATGGCTTTTGGTCCATGGGCCAATCCACAAACAAACATCCCCGCGGAAGCAAACTCTACAGGCCTCAGCTTTGCATGGGCCTCCATGAAGAAGCCATCCTGATTCATAGCCACCTTAAAGAACTCGGAAAATACACTGTTATCATCGCGCGGTACGATAGCCGAAGCCAGGATTATAATATCGGTATCTATCTCCACAGGCCTCTTAATTACCTGATCCTTAACAGTCACCCTGAGCCTGCCATCTCTTTTTTCAACCTTTGGTTTGTCTTCGGTATCATAACGGATAAACCGAACACCCTTTAATCGTGCCTCTCTGTATAAATCCTCCCTTTCTCCGTAGGTTCTTATATCCCGGTAAAGGATATAGATATCCATATCAGGGTTTAATTTCTTGAGGGTCAATGCACTATGGATAGAATGGGTGCAACATACCTTGCTGCAATAGGGTCTGTCTGGCTCCCTGGAGCCAACACACTGGATAAAAACAGCGGTGTTTGTCTGTTTTAGCTTGTCTGCATTTTGCATAATCTCCTGATCCATATCCAGAGATAGTAAGATATTGGGGTCTTCTCCATAGAGATACTCTTCAGGCTCATAACTCTCTGCCCCATTGGCAACAATAGCTGCGCCATAACTCACCTCTGTCTCTTTGCCCTGGGCATCAGTCAATTTGCATCTAAAATTTCCTATAGTGCCATGTACCTCCTTGATCTCGGTCTGCATATGCACATCAATCAGAGGATTTTCAGTAACCTTTTTAACCATCTCTTCAAGATAAGGCTGTATCTCTTCATCCTTCCATGTGGTATGTAATCTAAGGGCTTGGCCGCCCAGTTTATCCTCCCTCTCTATCAAATAGGTCTTAAATCCTTGTTCGGCTAATCCCAAAGCTGCCGTCATCCCGGCCACACCCCCGCCGACTACCAGGGCCTCCTGACAGATTGTCTGGGGGACCTCATAAAGCTGCTCCAGTGTCGCAGCCCTTGCTACTGCCATACGCACCAAATCCTTGGCCTTTTCCGTAGCCTTCTCAGGCTCACCCATGTGAACCCATGTGCATTGATCCCGGATATTTGCCATCTCAAAAAGATACTGGTTAAGGCCGGCTTCCCTGCATGTCTCTCTGAATAATACCTCATGTGTTCTTGGTGTACATGAGGCTACCACTATTCTATTAAGAAGCTTTTCTTGGATGACCTCCTTCATCTTTACCTGTGTATCTTCTGAACACGTGAAGAGATTAGCCTCTGCATATTCCACATGGGGAAGTGTTTTGGCATATTCCACGATCGCCGGGACGTCAGCTACGCCACCTATGTTTATACCGCAATGGCAGATAAAGACACCAATCCTTATAGGCTCTTTACTGACATCCCGTTCAGGCGGATACTCCTTTGTTTTGATCCTGGTTCCCCTTGCTTCTGCAAGGGCAGAGGTAGCCGAGGCCGCAGCAGCACTGGCCTGGGCAACTGTGTCGGGTATATCCTTGGGGGCCTCAAATACACCACATGTATAGACCCCCTGCCTTGATGTCGTAACCGGTTCAAAACTACTGGTGTCCACGAAATTGTAATGGTCCAAGTCAATACCGATTTTTTTAGCCAAATCAAGGGATCCCTGAGAAATATCAAGCCCTATAGATAAAACTACTATGTCAAAGTCTTCTTGAACCAGTCTTCCAGCCTCATCTGTATATCTAATTTTGAGGTTTCCAGGCTCGTCACCTGGCAATACATTGTTTATCTTCGACTTTATAAAACGAATCCCTACTTCATCCTTGGCCCTGTTATAATATCTCTCAAACTCCTTACCATATGTGCGTATATCTATGTAAAAAATAGCTGTATCTAATGGTTCAGGAGAGTGTTCCTTGGCTATCATGGCCTGCTTTATGGCATAGGTGCAACAGACGCCAGAACAATAACCTTTATCTCCAACTTGAGTATTCCTTGAACCCACACATTGTATCCATGCAATTTTTTTTGGTTCCTTGTGGTCCGCCGGTCTAACCAGATGACCTTCAAAAGGTCCGGATGCGCTCAAGATTCGTTCAAATTCCAGACTGGTTAAAATGTTTGGATTTTCAGAATAGCCGTATGTGTCATGATGCCCTGGATCAAATGGGGTAAAACCGGGAGCAAGTATAATGGATCCCACATCTATGGTGTGTTCCTGCGGGATCATGGTATGATCTATTGCGCCGGCCAGGCAGGCAGAGATACACTGATAACATTCAGAGCAGATCCCACATTTCAGGCAGCGTTGGACCTCGGCCCTTGCCTCCCCTTCTGTAAACCCCAGAGCTATTTCCTTGAAGCTGCCCTCTCGCTCCTCAAGGGATATCTTCCGCATGGGAGTCCTGGGCAGATGGGGTTCCCCTTCTATATCGGGCTTTTCATAGGACCAATCCTGCTCTCTTCCCTCCTTGAGATCCATGCCGTTCAGATATCGTTGGATGCTCTCAGCCGCCTCTTTCCCACAGGCAACAGCCTCAACCACAGACTTTGGCCCATAAAAGGCATCCCCACCTGCAAAGACCCATTCTATTTCTGTCTGAAACGTAACAGGGTCAGCCTCTAAACCTCTTTTAAATGAGATACCCTCTTTTTCAGCAAAAGAGAGATCAGCGCCCTGTCCGATTGCAACAATTACTGTATCAGCATCCATACTGCTCAAGTCTGTCTCGTCATATTGGGGATTGAAGGCCCCTTTTTCGTCGAATACAGCGGTACAGCGCTTGAATTCTATACCCGATAGTTTTCCATCCTTTTTAAGAAAACGTTTGGGCCCAAGGCTATTGACGATTGTTATTCCCTCTTCAAGGGCCTCTTCAATCTCATAATCCCAGGCCGGCATCTCATCTCTTTTCTCGAGGCATACTAAAATTAGCTCCTTAGCCCCTACACGCTTGGCCGTGAGGGCCACATCAATGGCCACATTACCACCACCGATAATAACTGTCTTTTCCCCAACGCTGACCTGATTCCTAAGGGCCACATCCCTCAAGAAATCAATTCCCTTGATCACTTCAGGAAGGTCTTCTCCTTCCACACGCAACATCAGACTCAGATGGAGACCGGTTGCTAAAAACAGGGCCTTATAGCCATCCTTTTTAAGGTTATCAAGGGTTATATCTTCACCAAAAGTAACCCCTGTCTTTATCTCAACACCCATATCCTGAATGACCTTGACCTCAGCAGCGATTATTTCTCTTGGCAGACGATACTCTGGAATCCCAACGGCCATCATACCGCCTATAACGGAAAGCTTTTCAAATACCGTTACCTGGTAACCCTCTTTTACCAAACAATAGGCTGCTGCCAAACCAGCAGGTCCTGAACCGATAATGGCCACTTTCTCTTCTCTTTTATCCTCCACCTCCGGAACATACGGGGTCTCACTTGATAGGTCCATATCAGCCAGGAACCAGTGGAGATACTGTATAGAAAGGGGCTCATCCAGATCGCTCCGGGTACAGATCTCCTCACATGGATGATGGCAGATCCGACCGCATATACCAGGGAAAGGATGTTCCTCTTTAAAGACTTCCAGGGCCTCTCGATATTTGCCCTGGTTTATCAATGCGATAAAGCCCTGAATGCTTACATGGGCAGGACAGGTGGCCTTACATGGGGCCGTGCCTCTCTTTTCAATTGCAAAGGCACCGGGCATGGCTTGAGGATAGAGCTTATAAGCAGCTTTTCGATCGCATAACCCCTGATCAAATAGGGAGGGTATGCTAATAGGGCATACCTTTTCGCACTCACCGCAGGCCGTACACTTTGCCATATCAATATAGCGAGGATGTTCTAAGAGTTTTACCTGGAAATTCCCAGGCTCACCAGTGATATCCATTACATCAGTTAAGGGTAGTATCTCGATATTCAGATGTCGGCCACATTCCACCAGTTTTGGACCCATAATGCACATAGAGCAATCATTTGTTGGAAATGTCTTATCTAACTGTGCCATCCTGCCGCCAATAGCGGAATTTTTTTCAACCAGGTATACATAAAAGCCAGAATCTGCGAGGTCAAGGGCAGCCTGCATCCCACCGATACCACCACCTACGACCATCACTGCCCCAATCTTATCTTTTGCGATCTCTTCTTCCATTGAGGTTCTCCCTACTCAGATAAAAATCCCTTTATTGAGGTTATATCCATCTGATTCATTCCCAATCCTAATGTATCCCTATCAATACCCAAGCTCAATCCAAGAAGCTGTGGATATAAAATAGAGGGGAGATGATGGTTCCCACCCCGTTTGGCGAGGATCATCTTTTGAACCGTATCAAACTGGATCTGGCAGTATGGACAGGCAGTACAGAGATAATCAGCACCAGATTTCTTCCCGTCCGACAGTTTTTTTTCGGTCAAGTCCATCGATAGATCATCATTTATTCCCCACAATGGGGCACCGCAACATTCAAGTTGAGTCGGCCAATAGATACTTTTGGCACCAGTGATCTCAACGAGTTGATCAAATATAGATGGGGCCACCGGATCATCAAATTGGACTATTTGGCTTGGGCGCAAGACATGGCAGCCATAGTGGGTAGCAATCTTAAGGTCCGAAAAGGTCTTCTCTATCTTCTCTTTTATAGGCTCAATACCTACATCATGGTAGAGGGCATAAAGAAAATGTTTGACTTCAATATCTCCCTCATATTTCAAACCTTCTCTGTTCAGAATGGTATTAATCTCTTGCCTTAAGGAAACATCTTCCTTCAAAAGATAAGCTACCTTCTTGAGGCTGCCGTAGCAGCATTTACAGAGAACCATCACGTTCAGGTCCTCCCTTTCAGCCAGGGCGAGATTTCTGGCTGAAGAGAGAACAAATGCCTTAAAGTCGAGGTTCCTTAAGGGATATCCGCAGCAATTGAATTCCCTTATATCCACCAAACCTACACCGAGTTTTCCTAAAATCGCCCTTGCTGAGGATTCGTATTGTTCAAGACGGGCCGGAATGTTGCAACCGAGAAATAGAGCAACCTTCATAATCTCTCTTCCATCTCCAGTGATGCCTTTTCTCTTACCTGTTTGATTGCTAAATTCTTCAGTTCATAGAGCACATCGGTAATACATACCCCCTGAGGACATTGTTCCTGGCACTGATAACAGGTGAGACAATCCCACAGCATATTTGAACCAAAGGCCAGATCCCTCACTCCCAATGCACAGGCGTGCATGATCTGGTGGGGCAACAGACCCAGGACCTCCTGAGGGTCTTCGTAATTGGCCACAACAGGACAGGCGTTGGTGCATGTTTGACAGCCAAAGCAACCCGAAAAGGTGCTTGCCTGGGCTGATAAGCTTAGCCCGCTTTGAAAATCCCTATCAGCAGGGGTCAGAGGTAAGACCTTATCCGGTTCTTTCATTAACTCACACTCAGCAACAATAGCCTCTCTGGCCTTCGCTAAGGGTTTCGCATAATCCTTTTGAATTGTTTCCTCCTTCATCAAGCCCCGGTAAAAAGAGAGGGGTGAGAGAAGAAGAAACTCAGGATAACCCTCTTGCAACAAAGCCTCCTTCACGTTGAACCACAAATCCTGCAGGTTGATACCCACCGGACAGACCACAGTGCATCGATAGCAATTGGTACAGAGACAAATCCCCTCTTGAATATCCTTAAGCTCTCGCTCACTCAGTCCCCTGCCAGCAGCAAGTGCCTTTATTGAAGCTATCTTCTCAGATGGAAGGATGTTCAGATTGGGAATTTGCTCTGAGGCGACAGCAACGGAACATCGGGATGTGCAGGTCCCACAATGGGTGCAGGCATCCAGCTCCATGACCTGCCTGGTGGCTATATTGGCTGGATCTGAGCTCTCTTTGTCCATAACAGCATTGGCCAACAGGCTCAACGGGCTGGCAACGATATGGAACATTTTACTAAAAGGAAGATAGGCCAAACCCAGCAAGCAGGCTATGAAATGGATATACCAGAGGAGGATAGGTATATTAACCCTGTCCAGTCCCAGGGCTATCGGCCTGATGATCCTGGCCACCCCATAGCCGGTAAATGCCCATTGGGGGCGAGAGTGACACTCAACACAACTCATTTCATGGAGTTCCTTGCCCTGCGCCAGAGTCTGCGCATCAAACGGCCCCTTCAAACTGGGGGACACTACCCCATAGTCATCTACCCAATAGGCCTCCAAAGACCTAAGCTCGCGCTCATCATCCAGACCGGCATAGTCATCTACCATCTGCTGGTAGATTGAGTGAGATACAATCTTTGTGCCCTCCAGAGTAATTCCAGAAAAAATGATGATGGCCACAAGGACAATAGCGTAATAATCCATGGCGTTGGTTAACAGACGAGGCACCCTCAAAATGAAACGCCGATAAACCGCAATAACCAAGCCCAAAATTACCAAGGCACCAAATAGATCCCTCAAAAACATAAACGGGTTGATGGTCGAAAAATAGTCTGGAAATAGGGCAGAGGTTACGAATCTATCCAAGGCATGCATCAGAAAAAGCAACACAAACCCACCATATATACAAATGTGCATGAGCCACCTGAGAAAGTCCTCCCTCAATATCCTTACGTTCAAAACAACATCAAGGACAAAGACCTTCAAAAGGGTAAGGATCTTTGCGCTGAATAAGGTCAATAGGATTCCTTTGAAGGCTGCAAAAACCCTTCCTAAGGCTGTGATCTCTCTGGCATCTATACCGATTTTGTATCGAAACCAA
>DAOVGN010000063.1 GCA_030672385.1 Deltaproteobacteria bacterium
ACCAACCTGGGGTATGCTGAGACAGTAAAGATCGGCTACTTTGATCTTAATAAGGTCTTGAGCGAGTCCCGCCGCGGCAGTGAGGCCCAGAAGGTCATCCAGGCCAAGGGAGATAAGTTGAACAAGGTCATACAAAAAAAACAAGAGGAATTAAAGGCCTTGAAAGAGACATTGGAGAAAAAGGCCGCTATGCTCAGCGAGAAGGCCAGAAGAGAGAAGGAGCAAGAGTACCAGCGGAAGCTAAGGGAGTTGGAGAGGTTGGTGAACGACTCCCGAGATGAGTTCAAGCAGATGAGGGCGGAGATCCTCAACAAGCTCATGAAGAGCCTCAATAAGGTGCTCAATAAGTTGGGCAAGGAGGGGAATTACACCTTGATCTTGGATGTGAGCATCATCGCTTATGCCCCTGAAGAGATCGACCTCACCGACAAGGTGATCAAGGCCTTTGATGCCTCCAAGGAATAGTGTCGTATGGAGCGGAGCCTCAAGAGCCTGGCCCACGAGGTCGGGGGGAGGGTGAAAGGTGATGGTTCAGTACCGATCACGGGGGTGGCCGGGATAGAGGAGGCGAAGGAAGGCGATATAACCTTTGTAAGCAGTGATAAATTCCTCCCCAAGTTGAAAGAAAGCAAGGCCTCAGCGGCCATCGTCTCTCAGGAGATAGCAGATCTCTCCTTCCCCCTCTTAATAGTCCCTAATCCCCCCTTGGTCATGGCCAAGATCCTCACCCTCTTTACCCAGCGACCTTATTCTCCAGGGGGAGTTTCACAGCAGGCCTGGGTCAGCCCCTCGGCAAGGGTGGGGGAGGAAGTTACTATCTACCCCTTTGTCTATGTTGGGGATGAAGCGCAGATCGCCTCAAATGTTATACTCTATCCAGGTGTCTATATCGGTACTCAGGCCAAGATCGGTGAGGATACCATCATCTACCCCAACGTGAGCGTCTACCCCCGCTGCGTCTTGGGAAAGAGGGTCATCATCCATGCGGGGACTGTCATCGGGGCCGACGGCTTTAGGTTTGTCAAAGATGGGGAGGTGAACTTCAAGATTCCACAGGTGGGTATTGTAGAGATCGAGGACGGTGTGGAGATCGGAGCCAACTGCTGCCTTGATAGGGCCACCTTCGGAAAGACCTTGATAAAAAGGGGTGTGAAGATCGATAACCTGGCCCAGGTTGCACACAATGTGCGGGTAGGGGAGAATAGCGTCATTGTGGGCCAGGTAGGTATTTCGGGGAGCACGAAGGTGGGGAAAAATGTCACCCTGGCTGGGCAGGTAGGCCTGGTGGACCATATAGAGATTGGGGACAACGTCATCGTGGGGGCCCAGTCTGGGGTTACCAAGGATGTCCCCCCCCATCAGGTTGTTTTGGGGAGTCCTCATCTGCCTTACAGGCAATTCCTGAAGGTGGCCTCTGTATGGTCCAGGCTTCCGGAGATGAAGAAGGAGTTAGACCTCTTGCGCAAGCGGGTGGAGGAATTAGAGGGGAGGGCAGAACGACCTTCAGGTCGTCTACCCCAGGGGGCAGAACCCCCTGAAACCCCTGATAGGGAATGACCTTTTTTGGGGGTCTGGGGCCTCTGGTCTACGAGAGGCAGGGCCAAGGTCGTGTGATGTTTAGACAGGGAGGGTTTCGATGCTCGATGTTAAAGAGATAATGGGTGTTCTACCCCATAGGCACCCCTTTTTATTTGTCGACCGCATAATAGAGCTGGAGGAGGGCAGAAGGATAGTGGGGATAAAGAACGTCACTATAAATGAGCCCTTCTTCCAGGGGCACTTCCCCGGAGAGCCGGTGATGCCAGGGGTTCTAGTCGTCGAGGCCATAGTACAAACCGCTGGGGTGCTGGCGTATAGGAGCATGGGGAAGGAGGCGGAAGGGAAGGGCGTCTATTTCATGTCCATCAACCGGGTGAAGTTCAGGCGGCCGGTTGTTCCAGGTGATCAGCTTCGTCTGGAACTAGACGTGGTGAAACACCGGGGGTTTATCTGGGCCTTTAAGGGAAAGGCCTTTGTGGAGGATCAGGTAGTGGCGGAGGCGGAGTTCATGGCCACCATCATGGACAAGGAGGTTGGGGAGGGATGATACACGAGACGGCGGTGGTGCATCCTACGGCAGAGGTGGCTGATGGGGTGGAGATAGGACCTTACGCCATCATCGGAGAGAAGGTGAAGATAGGTGAGGGTACGTGGATAGGACCCCACGCAGTTATCGATAAGTGGACGGAGATAGGAGAGGGTTGTCAGGTCTATCAATATGCCTCCTTGGGGACCCCTCCTCAGCACCTGAGGTATAAGGGTGAAGAGACCTATGTAATTATAGGGAATAACAATATTATCCGGGAGTTTGTGACGATAAACCGCGGCACCACCTTTGGCAACGGAAAGACCGTCTTGGGGGATGGGAACTTCATCACGGTCGGTGACCATATTGCCCATGACTGTATAATAGGAAACCACGTAGTCATGGCCGGTTGCGCTATTTTGGGCGGGCATGTAGCTATAGAAGATCACGCCGTCATCGGAGGGATGGTGGCCATCCATCAGTTCGTCAGGATAGGGACCTATGCCTTTGTGGGTGGGGGGTCATCCATCCCCTTGGACATCCCCCCTTACGTAACCGCCACGGGAATCAGGGCCAAGCTCTATGGCATCAATGTCCTAAATCTGCAGAGAAATGACTTCTCGGAGGAGACTATCAAAGGGTTGAAAAAGGCCTACAGGATCATCTTCCGGTCCCACCGCTCAACAGAAGAGGCGTTAAAGCAGGTGGAGGAAGACCCTGTTTACACCCTTTCGGAGGTGAGACATCTGGTGGACTTTATCAAGGGGACCAAGAGGGGGGTAACTAGGGGGGCAACGAAAAGATAGAGGGTATGGAGAGGGTCAAGGTTGGAGTGGTAGGTGTAGGTTATCTGGGGAAGATCCATGCGGAGAAGTATGCCCGCATCCCTGAGGCGGAGCTCATTGGGGTGGTGGATATTGACAAGGACCGTTGCCGAGAGGTAGCCGCTCGCACCAATTGTCGTCCCTTCTACCAGCACCTTGACATCTTGGGTCAGGTTGAGGCGGTGAGTATCGCCGTTCCCACCCTCTCTCATTATCAGATAGCAAAGGACTTCTTTCTGGCGGGGGTTGATGTACTGCTGGAGAAACCCATCACCTCTACAGTCCAAGAGGCAGGGGAGCTCAATGCCCTGGCCCAGGAAAGGGGGGTGGTATTTCAGGTTGGGCACCTGGAGAGGTTTAACGGGGCCCTTGCTGCCATGAACGGCGTCTTGAAGAGACCCTTCTTGATAGAGTCGTACAGGCTTTCCCCTTTTACGGGCAGAGGGACAGATGTGGATATCGTCTTGGATCTGATGATCCATGATATTGATATAATCCTCAACCTTGTCGGCTCTGAGATCGAAGGGATTGAGGCCATAGGGATGCCCTTTTTCTCCTCCCAAAACGATGTGGCCCACGCCCGGATAGCGTTTAAGGATGGATGTGTGGCCAACATATCGGCCAGTAGGATTGCACAGGAGAGGCTGCGCAAGATGGTCATCCTTCAAAGAGATGCCCACATCGTGGTAGATTACCTGAAACAGAGCCTGCTGGAGACCCGAAAGGAAGGAAAGGGGACGGGGGGGATAACAGTAGCAGAGGAGGTGAGGGAGAATGACCCCCTGGAGATGGAGTTGAGGGCATTTTTGCATAGTGTGCAGGAGAGAACCACCCCTGTGGTTTCCGGTGAGGATGGCCAGAGGGCCCTGGAAGTCGCCTTGCAGATCGTCGATGTCATCGGTAAATCCATGAAGAGATGGAGGTGATGGGCTCCAAGAGGAAGGTGATGATCGTGGCCGGGGAGTCCTCGGGGGATCTCTGTGGGGCAAAATTGGTAGAGGCGATCTCATCTTTAGCCCCTCAGGTGGAATTCTATGGCATTGGCGGGAGGGAGATGGAGCGGATGGGGGTGAACCTGCTTTTTTCCTCTTCAGACCTTTCCGTGGTGGGGATCACCGAGGTTGTGGAAAAGATGGGTCATATATGGAGGGCCTGGAGGGAGATGAAGCGCCTTGTTATGAGCAATAAACCCAATCTGGCCGTCCTGATCGATTACCCTGACTTCAATCTGAGGTTGGCCAAGGTCCTCAAGGACAACGCTGTCCCCGTCCTTTACTACATCAGCCCCCAGGTCTGGGCCTGGCGCCCCGGACGTATCAAAAAGATCGCCAAGAAGGTGGACAAGATGGCGGTCATCTTACCCTTCGAAGTGCCCCTTTATCGGAGGAAAGGGGTGGATGTTGAGTTTGTGGGGCATCCTCTCCTGGATGTCCTAGATGAAGACCTTACCCGTGAGGAGGCCCGCGGAAGATTGGGAGTCCCTGCTGAGGCCCTCCTCATCGGCCTATTGCCCGGAAGCCGGGAGCAGGAGGTGAAGACCCTATTGCCGCCGATGCTGGAGGCTGCGGGGATCCTCCGCAGAGGTTTTCCATCCTGCCGGTTTATGCTTTCCCTTGCTTCTGCTGTCGAGAAGGATTTGGTCCAGGGTTATATAGAAGGGAGACAGCTTCCCCTTGAGGTTGTAGAGGGGGGAACCTTTGAGGTGATGAGGGCCTCAGATCTTTTGCTGGTGGCCTCGGGTACTGCAACCCTGGAAGGGGCCATCGCTGGAGTCCCCATGGTCATCATCTATCGGGTAAGTCCCCTATCCTATCTGGTTGGCAGGATATTGGTAAAGGTGAAGTGCGTCGGCTTGGCCAATATAGTGGTTGGAAGGAAGGTAGTGCCGGAGCTGATTCAGGGTGAGGTAACCCCCAAGAGGATCGCCCACGAGGCGGAGGAGATCCTCCGTGATCCAGCGAGGAGAGAGGAGATCCACAGGGAGTTCGAACTCGTCAGAGAGAAGTTGGGGAGTAAAGGGGCCTCTCAAAGGGTGGCCCGGATCGCCCTGCAGATGATGGGGATGGCATGAAAGAAAAGAGCATCTACCTGAGAATGCTGAAGTTTGTCTCTCCTTACTGGCCTAAGCTTCTGGTAGCAATGATCTGTATGCTAGGTGTGTCCGCCCTCACCGCCGCCGTTGCGTTGCTCGTAAAAAATGTGTTGGATGATATCTTTATCAACAAAGACACCTTCATGTTGAAGGTCCTCCCCTTGGCGATCATAGGCATGGGGATACTCAAGGGGGCCTTCACGTATGGGCAGGGGTATCTGATGAATTATGTCGGGCAGAGGGTGGTGGCGGATATACGTGAGCGACTATACCGCCACCTACAGACCCTCTCCCTCTCCTTTTTTGACAGGACCCCTACGGGCGTCTTGATGGCCCGTATCACCAACGATGTGGGCACCATTCAGGGTGCCGTCTCCAATGCCGTAACAGGGATGATCAAGGATCTATTTACCGCCATCGGCTTGATGGCGGTCATCTTCTATCGGGATTGGCAGATGGCCCTTTTGGCCATTATGGTCTTCCCCTTGGCGGCCTATCCATTTGTCAAGTTCGGAAGGAAGCTGCGCAAGATCAGCAAGAGGACCCTGGAGACCATGGCCTACATCAGCACCTTCCTCCAGGAGACTATCTTTGGGCACAGGATAGTTAAGGCCTTCAATATGGAGGATTACGAGAGCAGGCGATTTACGAATGCCAATGAGCAGTACTTACGGTATATCATGAAGAAGGTAAAGGTGCGTGCCCTCTCCAACCCGGTGATGGAGTGGTTGGCATATCTAGGGATCGGGTCCTTTATTTGGTTCGGTGGATATAGCGTCATCAACGGCAGGATGACGGTGGGGGAGTTCTTTTCCTTTATGACCGCCTTGGCCCTACTCTACGATCCCATGAGGGGGTTGAGTAAGATCAATCTCCTCATCCAGGAGGGGATAGCGGCCGCCCAGCGGGTCTTTGAGATCTTGGACCTCAAGGCAGAGGTAGCTGATGCCCCTGATGCCGGGTCCATGCCTGCCTTCTCGCGGGATATTGAATACAGGGATGTCTCCTCCCGGTACGATGATGAGATGATCCTCAAGCGGATAACATTCAAGGTAAGGGCCAGCGAAAAGGTGGCCGTGGTGGGCTCCAGCGGCGCAGGGAAGACCACCTTGGTGAACCTCCTGCCCAGGTTCTACGATGTGGCCGATGGGCAGATATTGATCGACGGTATGGACATCCGTAAGGTGACCTTGAAGTCCCTGCGAGATCAGATCGGCGTGGTGACCCAGCAGACCCTTTTGTTCAACGACACCGTGCGGAGCAACGTTGCCTACGGCAGACCCGATATCCCTGAGGAAGAGGTGATCAGGGCGGCCAAGATGGCCGATGCCCATGATTTCATTACTAGACTTCCCCAAGGATATGATACCGGCATCGGTGAACAGGGTGTCAGGCTCTCCGGGGGACAGAGGCAGAGGATCTCCATCGCCAGGGCCTTGTTGAAGAATGCCCCGATTTTGATCCTCGACGAGGCCACCTCTTCTCTGGATACGGAATCAGAGCGGGAAGTGCAGAGGGCCTTGGACAGATTGATGGAGAAGAGGACCGTCTTGGTCATTGCCCACCGCCTCTCAACGGTGAGGAATGTCGACAGGATCCTGGTCCTGTCTGAGGGTGAAATTATAGAGGAGGGCTCTCATGAAGCACTCATGGCAATTGGCGGGGAGTACAAGAAGCTTTATGATCTCCAATTCCAAGACGAGGATCGGGCATTAGGGGAGGTAGCTTGAGAAAGGTTATGCGGGGGTTTTGGCACCGATTGATGTTATTATTGGGGCCCTTAGTGGCCTTTTTGTTTATCAGATTCCTCCAGTGTACCATGAGGATTGAGGAGCTTAATGGGGAGCTGGTGAAAGGCCTTTGGGCAAAAAGGGGGAATGTCATCGGCACCTTTTGGCACGGAAGGCTCTTGATGATGCCCTTGGTATATAAAGGGAGGGGAGTAAAGGTCCTAATCAGCCGCCACCGGGATGGTGAGCTCGTCGGCAGGACGATCAAGTTCTTTGGCTTAGAGACGGTTAGGGGCTCCACCACGAGAGGGGGCACCTCGGGAACAAGGGGTTTGGTCCGGTCCTTAGGAGAAGGTTATGATGTAGCCCTTGCCCCCGATGGCCCCAGGGGGCCGCGTTACCAAGTACAATCGGGGGTAATTCAATTGGCGAAGATTAGTCGCTGCCCCATCCTTCCTTTGACCTTCAGTGCCTCTAGGAGAAAGGTGTTGCATACGTGGGACCGCTTCCTCATCCCCTTCCCATTTTCCCGTGGTGTCTTTATCTGGGGTGAGCCTATCTGGGTCGATCCTGAAGGAAATGAGTCTGAGTTGCAGGAGAAGACCTTGCTCCTGGAGAGGAGTCTGAAGGAGATCACCGAATTGGCTGACCGTTATTTCGAGAAGGGGAAATAACCTCCTTCCTGGAAAGGTAAAATTGACCGAATTGGGCTATCTTTTTTACAATTTTGTCCTCATCATCTTTTTTTTCTTTGCCCTCCCCTTTTCCTTGCTCAAGGCTCTCATTTCAAAAGGGGATGTCCATGGAGAACGTTGGGGATTTTATCCCCAAGAGTTCCTGAAAAAGGTCAAGGAGAAGCCCTATATCTGGTTTCACGCTGCCTCGGTGGGAGAGGTAGGCATTACCCTCCTTGTCTTGAGGGAGATGAGGAAGATCTATCCCCAACATGGCTTTGTGATCTCCACGACCACCCCCCAAGGCAGGGAGATTGCCTCTCAATCTCATGGAGTCGATGCGGCCTTTTTAGCCCCTCTTGATCTGCCCTGGATAGTGAGAAGAGCGGTAAGGCTTATCAGGCCCCGTCTCTTTCTGGTGGCTGAAACGGAGCTGTGGCCCAACCTCCTGAGAGAGGTAAAGAGGACGGGAGCCCCCATCATCCTCTTTAATGGGAGGATATCCCGGCGTTCATATAGGTTTTATCGTCCCCTGCGGTTCTTTTTTCGGGGGGTTGTGAGGAACTTTGACCTCCTTTGCCTCAAGTCCGGCGCTGATAGGGAACGGATAGTGGGGCTGGGGGGAGACCCTCGTGCCATGTATATTACCGGAGATCTCAAGTTCCATCAGCTAGTTACCGTGTCGGGGGCCAAAGGGGAGAGATTGAGGCAAGAATTGAGGCTACCCAAAGGGACTCCGGTTTTTATCGCCGGCAGTACTCATGAGGGGGAGGAGGGGATGATACTGGACATCTTCAAGGAGTTAAAGGTCGATTTCCCCCAACTGATCTTGATTCTGGCCCCCAGACACCTGCAGAGGATCCCGCGGGTTGAGGGGCTTTTGGACTCACAAAGGGTTAGATGGGTAAAGAGAACGATGATAGATGGAGGGGGCCAACCGGAGGAGGTCATTTTGCTGGATACTATAGGAGAGCTCGCAGCCATCTACGCCCTGGGGACGGTCATATTTGTAGGTGGGAGTTTCTGTAAGGTAGGGGGACACAACATCTTGGAGGCCTTGGGCCACGGCAAAGGGGTGCTTTTTGGTCCCCACATGGAGAACTTCAGCGAGGCCGCACAGCTCGTGTTAGAGAGGGGGGCGGGGATACAGGTCAGGACCCCTGAGGAGCTAAAGGAAGTTTTGAGGAGGCTCCTCGATGACCACAACCTAAGAGGTGAGATGGGGGAGAGGGGTCTTTCCCTCCTCCAAGGATACCAGGGGGCCTTGGGAAGGACGATAGAAATAGTGGAAGGATTTTTAAACGGGTGAGAAGAGCAACGGGGAAAAAGAGATGGGAGGATTATCTCTTCCACGAGCAAGGGAGATGGTGGGTTGAGCTTATCCTCTTTCCCCTTTTTGTCATCTCCTGTTTGTACAGGTTGGTTGTCTGGGGCAGGTTAAAACTCTATCAGAAAGGACTTTTAAAAAAGAAGCAGCTCCCCTGTAAAGTCATCAGTGTGGGAAACATAACCCTGGGGGGGACAGGAAAGACACCTATGGTGGCCTATCTGGCTAGGGAGTTACAGAAGAAAGGGGTAAAAGTTGGGATATTGAGCAGGGGATATAAGGGGCGCCATGAGAGAAAGGGAGGGGTGCTTTCTGACGGGGAAAAGATATACCTGACCCCTGCCGAGGCAGGGGATGAGCCCTTTATGTTGGCCAAAATGGTGCCTGGTATCCCCCTGTTGGTTGGCAAGCATAGATATGCGATGGGGCGATACGCCCACGAGCAATTTGGGCTTGATGTCTTGATACTCGATGACGGATTTCAACATATAGGGCTCAAGCGGGATTTGGATATCGTCCTCATTGATGCCCGTGGCGGTTTCGGCAACGGGCATCTTTTCCCCAGGGGTCCCCTTAGAGAACTGTTAGGGGGGCTTCGCCGCGCCTCCCTCTTTATCCTCAGCAAGGCAGAGCCCTCTCAGGCTCTAGGGGAGATGGAGAATCTGCTCCGCAACCTCGCTCCAGCGACCCCCATCTATCACAGCAGATACAGACCGGTCTCCCTCTTGGAGGCATCCTCAGGGAGGGTGTTGAGCCCCGAACATATACGAGGCAAGAAAATCCTTGCCTTTGCGGGAATCGCTGATCCGGGGTACTTCCTTTATCTATTGAAAGGGTTAGGGGCAGAGATCGTGAAAGCAATCCGTTTCCCCGATCATCACAATTATGCGCCCAAGGACTTGAGGATGTTGCGTGAATACATAGATAAAGCGGATATGTTCATTACGACAGAGAAAGACTATGTTAAGTTACAGAAGATGCCCCTCGACGATTTCCCCCTCCTTATTATTGGCATTGCGCAGGAGATCTTGGAAGAAGGAACATTTTATCAGAAGGTGCTCTCTATCCTTTCCTCTTAATGCTTATCATTGATATTTGAGACAATATAGTTGACGAATTTAGACTAATATCGTACACTTTAGGATGGGTGCCTTGAGAGATGAGCGAGCCTTACATTTTGGTCATAGGTGAAGGGGGAAAACTACTATATGCCGACGATAAAGCGTGGGAAATCTTTAAGTCGTCGTCACATCAAACAGACTATGAGTCTAAAGGCAACCTCATTGCTCAGGGGTTGGGGGAGGTGCTGAAGGAATCAGCTGGGACCATCGACCTGGGGGGGAAGAACTATCGGTTTACGAAAATACAATGGGGGAACAAGTTCGAAGGAAATGTGTACCTTATCAAGATCTACCCTGCCGAGGATGAGCTCATCAATTTTTTTTCCATTCTCATCCACGAGTTTAAAAACCCCCTCGGAGCCATCAGGGCCTTGGCCCAATCCCTGGAGGCAAAATTTAAGGATTCCACCGGACAGAGGGAAAAGATCAGGGCCTATACAGGGAGGATTATCAAGGAGATCGACCGTCTCAACTCTCTCCTCGCTTCGGTCAAATATGTCTCCCGGCCCCTGATACAAGACATGCAAGAGTTTGATCTGGCCGGGGTGATGAAGGAGGCAGTAGAACTCTATCGAGAGGAGCTAGGGCAAAAAGGGATACAAATTGAAGGTAGCTTGGGGAGGGAGATGGTACCTTTTTGGGGGACCCCTGATGACTTTCATCAAATCCTCTCCAACCTCATCAAAAACGCCGAGGAAGCTTTGGTGGGGGCAAAGGATGGAAAGATAACAGTTGCCCTTCGCTCTACCGATGACACGGTAGAGATTGAGGTTGTTGATAATGGTAGTGGTATAGATGATGAGGTGTTGGAAAGGATTGGGAGGAGACCGTTTGCCTCCACCAAACCCTCCGGCATGGGGATGGGACTTTATGTGGTAGAGACCCTATTGGAAAAATACAAGGGAGATTTATCCTTATGTAAGGGACCTCGTAGTTGTGGCACCGTGGCCAAAGTGACACTTTCGCTCAGGAAGAACCAAGTTCTCCATTGACAAAGATAGGGAGGTAGATGCAAAAGAGGCGGCCGAAAATACTCATTGTAGATGATGAGGAGGCGATGGTCTTTAGTGTCCAGGATTACTTGGGTTCATACGCCGATTGTCTGAGCGCCACCAGCTATGAAGAGGCCATCTCCATGCTGGAGAAGGAAGAGGGCGTCACTTTGGTTATCTCTGACATCAGGATGCCGGGCAGAGATGGATTTGATCTTTTGATGTGGCTTCGAGAGAACCGCCCTAAGGTGAGAGTAGTTATGATCACTGCCTATGGCTCTCCCTCGGTGAGGTCATTAGCCAAGCAAAATGGGGCCGTGAGGTATATGGAAAAGCCGTTGGACCTTAAACAACTAATGAGTACGGTAAGGGGAATTCTTGAACGCAAGGGTTTTTCCATGGCCATCAAGGATATGGAGTTCACTGATCTGCTTCAATTTCTCTCCTTTACCGGCAATGCAGTAAGGGTCCAGGTGACCAATACCCTGGGGGAAGAGGGGGAGATCGGCCTGGAAGGTGATGATGTTTTTTGGGTGCGGACGAGCACTAAAGTAGGCGAGGAGGCTTTTTACGAGATCGTGAGTTGGGAAGGGGGGGGGTTTGAGGTGACACCCCTAAGTGAAGAGGAAATGAGCAAGAGGGAAATGGAAACTTCCCTCTCCTACCTTCTTCTGGAGGGGGCGAGGAGAAAAGATGAAGGTCTCCTTTTGGAGGCAAAGGGGGGTCTGGGTGCAAAAGAGAAGCGGGAAGAACCTAAGGATGATAAAAAAAGTGGGGCAAAGGAAAATTCCCTCACTGTGGTATTGGAGGAATTTAAACGTGAAGTTCCAAACTTCATCGCGGCAGAAGTGGTTGGCATCGATGATGGGATACCCATTGTTGCCACATCCAGTGATCCAACGTTTGCTCCAGACGTAGCTGCTGCCTATTATGCCGAGGTGCTCAAGGTCAATGAGAAGGCCCTTAAAGCCCTCCAGAAGGGGCACAGGATCGAAGAGGTATTGTTGACCACTGATGAATTTTACCTCCTTTTAAGGATCTTGCCGGATAGTCGTTTCTATTTGGGGTTGGCCATTGCCAAGGAGGGAAATTTGGGGATGGCGAGGATGATTTTGAAAAAATACGAAGCCCGATTTCTTGAGTCCTTGCCAGCGGATTAGGATGTCTTTATTTACTTCTTATAAGGATCTATGCAGCAGCTAAAGGTGCTTTACCACCCAAAGTACGAGGAGGATTATCCCACGGCCTCGGTGGAAAGCCCTGCGAGGGTGGAAGTAATATGCAAAGAACTGAAGGGGGGTTTTGAATTTGTCACCCCCGAGGCCGCCACAGAAGAGGATATCTTACTGGTCCATACCTCCTCCCTCCTGAAAGAGGTAAAGGGTCATCCCCTACTCTTTGAGGTGGCCTCTCTGGCCGTGGGGGGTGCCATTAAGTCTGCCCAGCTGGCGTGGGAGGGGAACCCCACTTTCGGACTTATCCGCCCCCCTGGTCACCATGCCAGTCCGGGAAGCCATTGGGGCTTTTGTTTCTTCAACAATATGGCCATTGCGGTGGAAAAGTTGATTAGGGAAGGCAAGCTTGAACGGGTCCTAATTTTAGATATTGACCTCCACTTCGGCGATGGTACCCACAATTTCTTCCAGGGGCGCAGTGATGTAGTAGTGGCGAACATTCAGGAGGAAGAGAGAAATTCCTTTCTTCAAAGGGTTGCCGAGGACTTGGAATCGGCGCTGCCATACGATCTCATTGCCCTCTCGGCGGGGTTTGATAGATATTGTTTAGACTGGGGGGGCACCCTGGAGATGGATGATTACCGTGTCATCGGAGAGATGGTTGCCGAGAAGGCCGTATCCTCCTGTCAAGGACGACGGTTCGCCATCTTAGAGGGTGGGTATTACCTCCCCGACCTAGGGAAGAACGCCCGTTCCCTGGTGGATGGGCTGGCCTCATATTGACACGCCTCTTTGACAGCAGCATAATTACTGTTAGAGGGGAGAGAGATGGAGCTGAGGGAGTTGAAGAGGGCCCTTTTAGGATATATGAGGGGAAAGGGGATTATCTTTCAACAGGAGGGGGATGGGAGGATGAGGGGTGTTTCTTACAGCAGGCTTTCTTTAGACCCCGCCCATCCCAGCGTGGTGGTATGTGTTCAGTTCGATGATCCCTGCTGGGAGGTGGTCACCATCGCACACGAGGTGGGATGTCTTGAACTTTAGGGAGATGGGGCGTGATGAGGCTAGGGATTTTTTTGCACCATAGTTGTTGCCACAAACTTAGGTCTAGAACGACTTTCCTAGGGAGGACAGAGGTTCATGCTGTACGCTGAGGCCCTAGCTTCCCTGAAGGGCCTGGAGATCTTGGGTGGGACAGGGATTACTGAGGAGGGCTTGGCAGACATGAGGGGGATGATGGTTAAATTATTTGAGACTTATTGTCGCAAGTGCAAAAGAGACGTGGTGAGTGAGGTCTTGGAACACCCCCGTGTAAGGGAACTGATGGGGTGATGTCTGGAGGGAAGATTGTGCGGGAGAGGGTATTAAATGTGGTTCAGGAAAGCCTTAGGGTAAAGGAGAGGTTTTTCAGGGAAAATCTGGATGCCATATTGGAGATCGTCCATCTCATAACAAGGACCCTTCGCCGGGGGGACAAGATTCTTATCTTTGGCAATGGTGGTAGCGCAGCCGATGCCCAACATATCGCTGCGGAGTTCGTCAACCGTTATCTCTTAGACAGGGCCCCCCTGTCGGCCATAGCCCTGACCACAGATACCTCCATTTTGACCAGCATAAGCAACGATGTTGACTTCTCCCTTGTATTTGCCCGCCAGATAGAGGCCCTCGGTCGGAAGGACGATATCGCCTGGGGGCTCAGCACCAGTGGAAGGTCACCCAATGTGATTGAGGGGTTGCGCAAGGCCAAGGAGATGGAGATGGCGACCATCGCACTCACCGGGCAGGATGGGGGTGAGGCGTTGGAGATAGCGGACTATGGGTTAAATGTTAGCTCCACCAGTACCCCCCGAATCCAGGAAACCCATATAACCTTGGGCCACATACTATGCGAATTGGTGGAAAGTGAGCTCTTTGCCTCAGGAGGCGGCGGTGAAAAAGGGATCTGACTGGCGGCCGTTGGATTTTAAGGGGATAAAGACCTATTCCCTGGAGGAGAGGAAGAGCAAGGTAGAGGTGGACCTCTTTGCCTCACCACTGCGTCCTGGTTCTTCCTTTAGGGGTTTTCTTCAATCCCTTCCCCAACTGTTAGCGGCCGAAGATCTTAAGGATGTGGTCTCCCGCATCATTTCGGCTGTCCGGGGAGATAAGATGGTCCTCTTGGGTATGGGGGCCCATCCCATCAAGGTGGGGTTGAGCCCCATCATTATAGATCTGATGGAAAGGGGTGTCCTTAAGGCCCTGGCAATGAACGGTGCTGGCATTATACATGACGTGGAGATCGCCATGGTGGGAGAGACCTCCGAGAATGTGGAGGAAGGATTGGGCACGGGGCTCTTCGGGTCGGCCAAGGAGACAGCTGAATTCATCAATGCTGCCATGAAAGATGGTTACAGCAAGGAGTGGGGAGTGGGCAAGGCCATCGGGATGGCTCTCCAAAAAGAGGACTTCCCCTATCGTAAGATGAGCATTTGTGCTGCGGCCTTCAAGTTGGGTATCCCCTTGACCGTCCATATTGCAATTGGCACCGATGTGGTCCATATTCACCCCTCTACGGATGGCTCGATTCTTGGGGAGCTAACCTATCGTGATTTTCGGCTCTTCGCCTCTTTGGTGGCCTCTTTAGAGGGAGGGGTATATATTAACTTGGGATCAGCGGTGATCCTGCCCGAGGTGTTTCTTAAGGCCTTGAGTGCAGCGAGAAACATGGGATACAAAGTGGAGGACTTCGCTACCCTCAACATGGACTTTATCCAGCACTACCGCCCCATCCAAAATGTGGTTCGTAGACCCACCTCAAAGAAGGGAAAAGGGTTCGCCCTGACAGGGCACCACGAGATCATGTTTCCCCTCTTGGCTGCCGCTATATTAGAGGGTTTAGAGGGTGAGGTGTAAATAACGTCCTTATTTTCCCTTGACAAGGGGGGGAGATAGGTTTATATTATTATATAAATATATTAATTAAAGAGTAGGTATGGAATTAAAAGATTTTGCAAAAGAGGCTGATCTGCTAAGGACTATAGGGCACCCCATCCGCCTCAACATCCTGACTGTTCTGCTGGAAGAGGATGCATGCGTAAAGAACATCTGGGGGTGTCTCGACATCCCCCAGGCCACAGTCTCCCAGCATTTGGCGATCCTTAAGAACAAAGGGATCGTGATGGCTCAGAGGGAAGGGGTAATGGTCCGTTATTCGGTCACAGACCACAGGGTGGGAAAAATCATTGAGGCGTTGAAAGGAAAGGTTCAATGAAGGGATTGATTTGGTTGATAGGGATTGTGGCTATGTGGCTCATCTTGAACAGGTATATCCTTCCCCGATTGGGTGTGGATACATGATTAAGCAGGAGTTGCCGGATCGAGGATCGATCCGAAAGGGTTCGGAAATAAGATAAAAAAGGAAGCTGCATCCAATAAAAAAGAGGTTATGAAGGCGGCAGTTGAGTCTTACCAAAAGGGAAGACTTCATTGCCATAAATTTGACCGATGGTTGGATGTGGAGGATGTTACCTGTCCTCGGCCAGAGGATTATTGTGAGTTTAGGGAAAAGTGTGGGATATATTTTCTTGTGACTGAACGCAATGGCAAGGTCAATACAAAAAGACAAAGAGGAGGATGAAGGTGCCTCTCTATGAGTATAGGTGTCAGGTCTGTGGTCATACCTTCGAAGCCCTCAGGGGGCTTCAAGAGAGAGACGAGGATGTAGCGTGCCCCCGTTGTGGAGAGCAGAGGGCGGAGAAGCTCCTGTCCGCCTTTAGCTCGGTGAAAGGAGATTCGTCTAGTTCAAGTTCTAGCTCATGTGGTACGGGAAGGTTTACCTGATCCTAAATTAAGGCGATGGTCTATCGCCGGGAAGAGGACTGCATAAATGAAAAAGAAGGAAAACTCAGAAACGCCCGAAGAGATGATTGTCTTATCCGATGATACTTTTGATGCGGAGATCGGGAATTCAGATCTCCCCTTTTTGGTCGATTTCTGGGCACCCTGGTGCGCCCCCTGTCACATTGTCTCTCCTGCTGTAGAAGAGTTGGCCCGAGATTACGAGGGGAGGATAAAGGTCGGAAAGATGAACGTAGATGAAAACCCCCTTATTCCGGGGAGGTTCGGTATTAGAAGTATCCCCACCCTGCTCCTGTTCAAGGATGGGCAGGTGGCCGATAAGGTCATCGGGGCTGTCCCCAAGGAGACCCTTGAGGACCTTATCAAGAGGGCCCTCTAATCATCACCTTTTTTGCTGGGATGTTGATCTTTCTCTTTTAGCTTCTTTACCCTCAACCTTGCCAAAGTGGCCCAGGGGGCTGAGGGGGATAGTTTGAGGGATTCTTGATATGCATCAGAGGCCTTTTTGGCCTCCCCCAGTTTCTCCCAACACATCCCTATAGATAAGAGGACAGTGGGTTTTAGCCATTCCTCTCTTGAGGCAAGGACCTGCTGGAAGCTATCTAAGGCCCGCTGATATTCTCCCTTGGCTCTATATGAGTTCCCCTGGGCATTGAGGGCAATGACCCGCAGGAAGGTGCCCGATGATTTTTTCAGAAAGAGGTTGTAGTCTGTTAAGGCCAGATCGTGGTCTCTCTGAGACACGTAGCACCTTCCCCGATAGAGAAGGGCAATCTTCCCGGCCTTGGTCCTTGGATGGTCCCTTATCACCTCCGTGAAGACCTGAAGGGCCTCACCTCTCTTTTCCCCTTGATGATACAGGTTTATTCCCCTTCCCAAAAGCGTGAAGGCCATCTCCTCGCTGACCGTTACGTGCTGGCGCCAAAGGAAAAGGGCTAGGATGATCACCCCCACCAGAACGACACCCAGCCCTATGTATCTCAGGTGGGCCACGGCATAGTTCATGGCCTGGGATCCCCAGGCGATAAATTCGTCGGGTTGTTTCAGTTTCTTTTTAGGGATTTTTCGCTTGGTAACCACTGTCGTCCCTCTTTTCTGCCAACTTCTTATATCCTTTTAAAGCCCCCCTTGTCAACTCATTTCCCCATCTTGACATCCTATTTCATTTCCCTTAGCCTTGGGAAGGCTCACTGGAAGCAGGCGATGGGAGAAAGAAAGATACAAGAAATCTTGCACAGGAGGAAGTTGGAGGGGAGCCTCATCTTCAGTCCGGAGAATATCCAATATCTCACCGGTTTTTCAGGCGGTGAGGGATACCTCCTGGTTGGGGAGGGCGAGAACCTCCTTATGGTGGATGCCAGGTATATCATCCAGGCCCAAGAGGAGACAAGGGGATGTCGCCCCTTTTTATTGGAGAAAGGGATAAAGGGGGTGGCAGCACATATCTCAACCCTGGGATTGAGGCGGGTGGGCTTTGAGGCAGCGGGTATCTCTGTAGCCCTCTTTGAACAGTTACAGGAGGGGGTTGTGGAGGTGGAGTTGGTCCCTTTAAAGGAGGAGATGGAGAGGCTGCGAGGGGTAAAGACTAGCGATGAGATTGCCTGGATCAAGGGGGCCATCGACATAGCGGAAGGTGCATGGGAGAAATCTTTGGAGATGGTCAAGCCCGGAACGAGGGAAGATGAGCTGGCACTAGAACTGGAGTATATAATGAAGAGGGGAGGAAGTGAAGGGGTAGCCTTCGAACCCATAGTTGCATCTGGTCCCAGGTCGGCCCTCCCTCATGCCCACCCTACCTCCAGGAAATTAGATGAGGGTGATCTGGTCCTCTTTGACTTCGGGTCCCGATACCACGGGTATACGTCCGATGAGACCTGTACCGTGATCCTGGGCCGGGCAACCCAGGAGCAGAAGCGGATATATCAGATTGTGAGGGAGGCCCATGACAAGGCCCTGGAGCGGGTGAGACCAGGGATAACGCTGGCGGAGATAGATGCGGCGGCCAGGGGGCATATCAGCGAGGCCGGCCATGGAGAGCATTTTGGACATGGTACTGGGCATGGGGTGGGTCTGGCAGTCCATGAGTGGCCGGTGGTGGGGAGGGATTCTCCCGATGTGGCCGAAGAAGGGATGATATTTACCATAGAGCCGGGGATCTATATCTCCGGATGGGGAGGGGTGAGGATTGAGGATATGGTCTTGGTCACCTCTGGGGGGTGTGAGGTCTTGACCAAGATCTCCAAGGACCTTATGACAATAGGATAACGAGGAGGGGGATGGATGTCAGTTTCCACGGCGGATTTTCGCAAGGGGCTCAAGATAGAGCTGGACGGGGAGCCCTATGTAATCGTCGATTTTCTCCATGTGAAGCCTGGCAAAGGGGGTGCCTTCGTCAGGACAAGGCTCAAGAGCCTGGTCAGCGGCAATGTCATTGACCGAACCTTCCGTTCAGGGGAGAAGGTGCAGAGCCCCGCTTTGGAGGAAAGGACTATGCAGTACCTATACCGGGAGGGTGAGAGATATCACTTCATGGACAGCGAGACATACGAGGAATTCACCTTGGCGCAGGATCACCTGGGGGGAAACAGGGGGTTTTTGCAGGAGAATGTGGAGGTGAAGATCCTCTTTCACAATGACCAGCCCATTGGAGTGGAACTCCCCATATTTGTGGAGTTAAAGATCGTGCAGCCCGACCCAGGGCTAAGGGGGGCGACAGCCAGTGGGGGGAGCAAGCCAGCCACCTTGGAGACGGGTGCTGTGCTCCAGGTGCCCCTCTTCCTCAATGAGGGGGATGTGATCAAGGTGGACACCCGGACAGGGGAGTATATCGAGAGGGTCAAGTGAGACCAATGAGTTTTGAGAGGGGGATGAGATGTGGATGTTTCCATTTTTGCTATTGATGGGCATTTTCCTCAGTTCGAGTGCCCTTTCCCAGGAGGTGACAAGAGCCACGACCATCACCGTCATCTATGATAACTACCCTTATCAGAGGGGTTTGGAGACGGGATGGGGCTTCTCTTGTCTCGTGCGGGGGTATGGGAAGACCATCCTCTTTGACACCGGTGGGGATGGCCGCCTGTTGCTGGCCAATATGAGGGGCTTGGGTATCGATCCTGGCGAGGTCGATGATGTCGTCCTCTCCCATATTCATTTCGATCATATCGGCGGGCTGACCTCTTTTTTGCAGATGAACCATGCCGTTATTGTCTACGTCCCCCACTCCTTCCCCCGAGCAATTGACGAGGAGATCAGACGGTACGGGGCCCGGGCAGAACGGGTGTTGGGCTCCATGGAGATATGCCCCGACGTCTTCTCGAGCGGGGAGCTGGGGACCTGGATCAAGGAACAAGCGTTGGTCCTGCGCACCCCCCTGGGATTGGTCGTCATCACCGGATGTGCCCATCCAGGGGTGGTGGAGATCGTGGAAGCGGTAAAGGGGCAGTTTAAAGATGAGGAGGTCCTGCTGGTGATGGGTGGCTTTCACCTGATGGGGGAGAGCCGAAAGGAGCTACAGCGGATCGTCACCAGACTTCAAGCACTGGGTGTTAAAAACGTGGGACCCTGCCACTGTTCAGGGGAGGAGGCAAGAAAGGTCTTTCAGGAAGAATACGGCACGGCCTTTTTGCCTATCGGGGTGGGGATGGAGATCAAGATCGATGATCTGAAGTGATTCCGGGGCGTTAGGCGCCGCAATATCCAATATTTTTGGAACATAATACCAATTTTTGAGGACAATTGGCCGAAGGCCAAAATTAGTATTATGTTCCCGACCTTTCCTAGATTTGAGAATTTCCTGATTTGTATCAAAAGAAAATAACTAGCTTTCCTACAGACTACAAAAGGCTAAACTCCCTAATGATTTTCCCGCTTATCATTGATGAGGTACTTGGCAACCACTGTTTCAAGAGAGCAAGGTGCTGGAAGACCTTGGTGCAGCAAGCGTAGTGTCTCCAAGTCAGACTTCCAGACAACATCACCAGGGGAGAGAAAGCAAATGTTACCTGGCTCATGGTTCATGTAGAGTTTGTTGTTATTAAAAGAGTAGTAATCCTCGCTTACCTCGGTGGGGTAGGCATGCATGGACGGCGGGATATCATTCGGCTTGAACCACAGCTTAATTTCTCGTTCCGCTTCACTATCTGTAGCAGAGGCGTGAATGAGGTTATCCATGCGCTCGCCGATCACATTTCCTCCAGCGTCTTTAATGGGAACCAGTGTGCCCAGTGCTCGGATGCATCCTGGTTTTTCCTCTCGGGCTATGTGAGGGTTCGTCGGGCCTGCAATATCTCGTATCTTTTTTGTTGCGTCTGGACCTTGATACACAAACGCCATCACCCTCTGCTTCCACGGTTCATCAGGATAATGGATGAGTCCCATGATATAATCCAGAAGCGAAGGGTAAAATACCTTCCCCCGATGTTCAGCATAGTGTTCCTCGGCAAGCACTTTATTTACATTGACGATCTTCGCCCCAGCGAAGCGCAAGCCGGTATGAAATTCGGAAAGCTGAGAAAGCACATAGCCTGTCAACGAATTCTTGAGTGCGTCTGGTTTGATGAGTACGAGTGTCTGTTCGAGCTCTTTGTTGTACATACAACCTCTCCTCTTTTATAACAGACTTGCTCTGAAATAAGTTATCCTATCCCCAAATATCCTTATGTCAAGTTTGAAGACTTGTGCCCTAATTGCGACGTTGCAACCGAAGGGAGCAATGTCCCGAAGGGTAAGGGCTGAAAGCCTGCAGCGTATATGCTGTGTTAGGCGAAGTAGCCGCTCAAATTTTTAGACGTTTATCCCTTTCAGTACAATATCTCCTTCGTTGACACCAATATCATTAGCGATAACCCAGCACTTTGCCTTTAGCAGGAAAAATATTAGATGTTTTTCATCAGAAAGTCCCTCATAATTCCCCTGACCCTTACCTATTACAAATTTTGAATTCTTATATACCTCTTTGAATTCCGCATTGCATGTTTCAAGAACAGTTCCAGGTGCACTTGTTCCGGATGACAATATAGTTGCAACTTTATCAATTCCCGCCTGTATGGCATCTTCATACGTTACGTCATTTATAACGGGTATCTCCCTAACTACATATATTACTGGCTTTTTCATCTCCTCTATTAAAATTCTATCGAAAACAGATTCACCAGCATTGTCACCAATATACAGAATCTCATCGGTTTTATCTAAATAATCCTTAAATTTATCGTAATCGAATATTGCAAAATCCTTTTTGAGTACATTATCTATTTCTTCCTCGATATCGAACTTCCTATTCACGCCGAAGTCTATCACATTACCAGCAATTGCAATTCTTATTGCTGTAAGGAGCTTGTCATTCGACTTTTCAACTTTATTCTTCAAAGAGGGATATAATGCCAGGGCTTTCTCAGTGCTCTCCCTTTTTAGTTCATTGTATGGGTCAAATTTCCCTGTGATTTTTCTTACTTTCTCGTATATTAGCATTCCAGTTTCTGGTGGAGTGCTTTCAAGAGGAATGTCTCTTAGCATCGTTCCTATTTCATCCAAGAGCTTTTTTAGTTTATTTTCATCACCCGTTGCTATCCGTCCTGCACGAAGTGCTTGATTAAAGAAACAGGGAATACAGTCAAGATATGTTCTCATTTTAACCTCGTTGTCAGATTTTTATCCTTTGTTTGCTGTTTCGGCTAACGTTCCGGGCGTATCTGAAGTCTTGCGAAGCAGGATTTGCGCGGAGTTGCGAAGGTACGGGACCAGATACGCTCTGTTATACGCTGTATTCCCTCGCTATTCATTTTATCGCCCTGATCACAACAAATGATCCTTCACCATGACCTTCCTTTATTTGCTCAATATCTTTTATCTCAGCCAAATTATGGAAAATTGTTTGAGTGAATTTGAAATCCTTGAAACCTACTTTTTTCAAGTGATGAACAACCTCATAAACCGAATAGAAAGTAGCTACCTTATAAAATACATTCTTGCTTTTATGTTGCTGATATAACTTTCCAATAGAGCTTTCCCTGTCGATAAATCCAATTATCAAAGACCCACCAGGTTTTACTGCCCGATATGCTTCTTGAAAAGAAGCCTCTATATCGTCTACAAAACAGACAGTAGTTACCATTAGCACAAAGTCGAACTGCGAATCATCAAAAGGGAGTTTTTCAGCTACCCCATTAATGACCTCAATGCCCCTTTTTTGAACAATCTCCCTCATCTTTCTTGATGGATCGATCCCAATTTTAATGCCCAATGGTACTGCAAATCGACCGCTTCCTACACCAATCTCAATGCCATTGTTACTTTTTGGTAATTGCTCCCTTATTGCCAGAAGCTCTGATTCATAAACAAATTTGTTTCTCTCAAACCAATCTTCGTACTGGAACGCATACTCTTCAAAAGGCTTAGTTTTTGCCATGGTCTGTCTCCAAACTATTATGAAGGGATATTGCGTCTATCGTTATATAATCGAAACAAAAGTTCGTTTATGCTTAGCTCATACGAATGTCCTATTGACAATAATTTAATTTTTGTTAGTTTATCAAATATAGATTTAGTGTCAAATCAAAATTGCTACAATAAAGCTGATGAAGACGAGTGATTTTTTTAACTCATTGGTAAAGAGTGGGTTTCTCTTCTTTACGGGGGTCCCGTGTTCTTACCTTGCCTCTCTCTGTGAGGTTCTCAACCAAAAAGACCGCTCTTTCCATGTCCCAGCGGCCAGAGAGGATATTGCTGTTGGCTTGGCAGCAGGGGCTTACCTGGCTGGGAGGTTGCCTGTAATCTATATGCCGAATTCCGGGCTGGGTTACTGCCTT
>DAOVGN010000055.1 GCA_030672385.1 Deltaproteobacteria bacterium
CCCCCCCTCTTCCTGGAGAAGGGCAACCATCTTGGCCAAGACCCTCTTACAATCCCCTACAATTGGTATATCCACCCTTACGTTCTTGCTGATGGACGTGGGATCAATGTCGATATGGATCTTCTTGGACTTAGGGGAAAAGCCCTCTATCTTCCCGGTTACCCGGTCATCAAACCTGGCCCCAATAGCGATCAACAGATCGCACTCGGTCACCGCCATATTGGCTCGATAGGTACCGTGCATCCCCAACATCCCCAGGGATAAGGGGTGAGTGCCTGGGAACCCCCCCAGGCCCATCAAGGTCATGGTAACCGGAATATTGAGCATATCCGCCAGCTTGGCAAGCTCCTGCGAGGCGCTGGAGGAGATCACCCCTCCACCGGCATAGATCACCGGTCTTCGCGCCTTCATGATGAGCTTTAGGGACCTCTTGATCTGCGGTATATGACCCTCGACTGTGGGTTGGTACCCCCTGATGTGGATCTTCTCAGGATATCTAAACTCGGTGGCATCCGCAAGGACATCCTTCGGGAGATCAACCACTACAGGGCCAGGTCGCCCTGAGCTTGCAATGTAAATGGCCTCCCTCACGGTCCTGGCCAGCTCACGCACATCGGTGACCAGATAATTGTATTTGGAACAGGAGCGGGTAATCCCCAAGATGTCGGCCTCTTGAAAGGCATCGTTTCCGATAAGGGGGGTGGGAACCTGCCCCGTGAAGACGACGACGGGGATGGAATCCATAAAGGCGGTGGCGATCCCTGTAACGGTGTTCGTGGCCCCAGGGCCAGATGTAACCAGACAGACGCCCACTTTGCCGCTGGCCCGGGCATATCCATCAGCCGCATGGACCGCTGCCTGCTCATGCCGGACCAATATCTTTTTAAAATCCCACCGGGCAATCTCATCGACAATGGGGAGGATAGCCCCTCCAGGGTAATTGAAAATTACCTCTACCCCTTCCCGCTTAAGACACTCTAATACGATTTGGGCCCCGGTCTTTTTCATCCCTTTTCCCCCAATTGGCGGCGATACTCTGCTAAGATCTCCTCCATCCTGTCCTTTAAGATGAGCTTCTTCTTTTTCAGCTCCTCCCTATTCAGACTCTCCGCCGGTGCCAAAAAGGACTTTTTGTCCAGCTCCTCTACCTTTCGGTGAAACCAGGTATGCTCCTCCTTGATCCGCCGGAACTCCTCGTTCTCCTCCAATAACCTCTTGATCAGTTCCTCTTCTTTCATCAACGCTCCTCTCCAAGATATAGCAAGAATAATAATATAATTTTCTGTGACTTGTCAATTCTCAAAGACCATAAGAGGGTTTTTAGATAAAAGCCTTTTTGTGTTGACATAGGGGATTTTTTCGGATAGAATTACTTTGTGATATTTTGAACATACTTAGCTTTTTAGATTAGAATAGATAAAAAAGGGGGTTTGTAATGGGAAAGTTTGACGCTACTTATGACGATTATATGAAGCGACGGAAATTTGTCCTGGACATGGGGGGTGAAAAGGCTTTAGCAAAGCGTAAAGAAAAGGGGCAGACGAATGCGCGCGAGAGGATCGATATGCTCCTTGACCCTGGAACCTTTGTGGAAGTGGGTGCCTTCATGAAGCATAGGCAATACGAATTTGGCATGGCTGATAAACTCATACCCGCTGAGGGTGTCGTTGCCGGATATGGAAAGGTAGATGGCAGGAATGTCGTGGTTATCTCTGAGGACTTCACCGCCATGGCCGGTACCTTTGGCGAGTATCATGGCAAGAAGTTTGTATGGGCCTGCGATTTTGCCAAGGAGAAGGGGTGGCCCTTTATCGGGATCAATGACTCCGGCGGTGCCCGGCTTCAGGAGGGACTGGATACCCTGGAGGCCTATGGGTGGACATTTCGTGCCCAGATCCTCGCCTCAGGGATTGTGCCCCAGATCGCCCTGCTACTTGGCCCATGCCTCGGCGGGCAGGCCTACCACCCCGTCATGAACGACTTCCTCATCCAGAGCAAAACAACAGGCTTCATGGGGATCGCTGGACCTGCCTTTGTCAAGACCGTGACGGGTGAAACAATCAGCCTGGAGAAACTGTCTGGCTGGGAGGCCCATGCGGTGAAGTCAGGGTGCACCCATGTAGTCGGGGAAGATGACAAGGAGAGTATAGAGCTGGCCCGGAGGCTCTTGTCGTACCTCCCCTCCAACAACAGGGAAAAGCCGCCGACAATTGAGACTGACGACGATCCAAACAGGGAGATCCCAGAACTCGATGAGTTCATTCCAGACACAGGCCTTCGAGCCCCCTATAATATGTATCCGCTCATCGACATGGTGGTAGATAAGGGGAGTTTCTTCGAAATACACAAGCACTTTGCCCGCAATCTCATCGTTGGATTTGGGCGGTTCAACGGCAGGGCAGCCGGGATCGTGACGAATCAGCCCATGGTATTGATGGGAGGACTGGATTGCGACGCCTCTGACAAGCTGGCGAGGTTCGTCCGCTTCTGCGACCTTTTCAATATACCGCTGGTAACCTTTGTGGACTGCCCTGCCTTCTGGATAGGCTCTCCGCATGAGTGGAAGGGGATCCTGCGCCACGGGGCAAAGACCCTCTACGCCTGGGCTGAGGCCACCGTACCCCTGATCTCCGTGATCATCGGAAAGTCCTATGCAGGGGCCCACTATGCCATGCTCGATAAGAGCATAGGGGCTGATCTCTGCTACGCCTGGCCAACAGCCAAGATCAACATCGTGGGGGCTGAGACCGCGGCAAGCGTTATCTTCGCCAGGGAAATAAGAGAATCAGATAATCCCAAAGAGACCGCAAAGAAGCGGATAGAGGAATATCGGGCTCAGTTTGAGCATCCCTATCAGCCTGCAGAGAGGGGTTATGTGGACGATGTGATCATGCCCCATGACACCCGGAAGCACGTCTGCCACGCCCTTGAGATCTTGGAGAACAAGCAGGTAGCCAGGCCCTGGAGGAAATATTCCAATATCAACCTGTAAGGATCACGTCTGCAGACGTTAGCTCGTTGATTTGAGGGTACAAGGGAGTTTCCCCCTTGTACCCTCAAACTTTTTCTGAAGATGACCCCTCCTCGCAAACTTTCAAGGGTATGCGTATAGATCATTGTTGTCTGCACACTTCTGTGCCCAAGCAGATCATAAACAGTGCGGATATCTTCTCGCCAGGGCATCCGGCAGGCAGTTGACTAAATGAAGAAGAACTGTTATTAAACAAACGTTCATAAACTAATATGTTAGGCGATGAAGTTCGCCTTAGAGATTTGTTTATGCCAATGATAGGAAAAACGATAAAGTAATTTGAATTGTATTAAAGTATAAAGAATGAACCATGAAAAGGCTTATATGTAATTCAATTATACTGGTGCTTATCTTTTTCACTGCGCCAGTAAAAGGATTCTGTATAGAGAGGTACGATTATCTGGAAAGGACAGATACACTATCGGTAAAAACTTCCTGGCAGTTAGAAAAGGATCACATCATACTCACGTGCACCAGGGCTGGTGAAACACACACCTACCAGTGTGACTCATTGGGAGCTACCTTACAATGGGAATTAAAAAATTCAGGCACAAATACTGATATTGTAGCCAGGAGGGAAAAGAAATCAATTCTGATCAAAGGAACGTTTAAGAGTGAATCTATTGATAAAAAGATATCAATTGATGATGCTCCCTGGTACCAGCCAATGTCGTTCTCATTAACATCATTCATCAAATCGGATAAATCTTCTGGGGAATTCTGGTCATTGAGACCCACTGATCTTTTAGCCTTCAAAATGAAAGCAGAGAAAAAAGAGGTGCAATTTATAGAGCTACAAGGGAAAGAGGTCGAGGTGCAAAAAGTTAAAGTCAGTCTAACCGGTCTTCGGTCGATGTTCTGGCATGGTTACTACTGGTTGAGAAAAGCTGACGGGCTTTTCATGAAATACGAAGGGGTGAATGGACCCCCAGGAACCCCGAAAACAATCATTGAGTTCATCAGGGAAAGAAACTAATTTACCTGGACAATAATAAGGAGACGGTTCTATTTTTGCCTAACCAGGGGATGCACCTAACTTGTGTTCCGCTGGCGCTCCATAGTGGCAGGTAAGCGTTAGACCGGCAGGGTCTTTTGGGGTGCCCCCAGGGCAAACCACCCCTCCTGAATCCACCCCTTGAGGATGGTGGCAATCTCCCTGGCCTTTAGATAACTGGATAGCGGGGCAGTAGGGACTTCCCTTCCGTTAAAGATCACCTGCCCGCTCTTGAGCTCCTTATAGTTCACCTCCCC
>DAOVGN010000042.1 GCA_030672385.1 Deltaproteobacteria bacterium
ATGAGGCCCTTTTGATGTCGAGGAAAGCCATATCATAAAGGGCATATTTGATGTGATTGATGATTACTTGACTCATTTTTCTCTGTCAGCCTAACTTATTAGTCTATGAACGTCTGTTTATTCAATTTGTCAACTCTGAAAGACAACCCCTTGACAATCTACGAATTATTCAACAATAAAATTATGCGAAGAGTCGTATAAGATATTTTTCTCCAACTGAAATTTGTATGAAATCCTTTAACGGAAACAGCTTTAGTCATACTCATAATGTGTATCCTCAGAAAGCAGCCCCTCCTCCCACACCCATGAGGATGGTACCAGTGGAGCACGTCTGCCCTCTTGGTTGATGATCTCCTTGGGGATGTCCCGGAGAAAGCGGGAGGGGACCCTCCTCTGTTGCCCTCCGAAGAGGCTCCTCCTGGTCGCACAGCTTAGACAGAGCCTCTCCTGGGCCCTGGTCATCCCTACATAGCAGAGACGCCGCTCCTCCTCCATCTCCTCGGGGTCGTCTAATCGGAGGTAATAGGGCAGGAGGCCCTCTTCCAGCCCTACCATGAAGACCACCTGGAACTCCAGGCCCTTGGCGCTGTGCAGGGTCATGAGGCTGACTCGATTGACCCCATCCTCATATTCGTCGATATCGGTAAGGAGTGCCACTTGGTCGAGGAATTCCTTTAAGGCTTCAATCCCCGATCCCCTGAGCATACCGAGAAACTCCTTTACGTTTTCCATCCTTGTCTGCCCCTCTGGTCCTTGGGCCATGAGGTATTCCATATAGTTTGTCCCCTCTATGATGTGAGAGGCCAGCTCGTTGAGGGGGAGGTCACGGGCCTGTGCACGCAACCTCTCCAACAGGGAAGCGACCTCACGGCCCTTTTTCCTCACCGCTTGGGGAAGATCCTCCCTAGCAGAGGCCTCCTGTAGGGCCTGGTACAGGGAACAACCCTTTTGGTGGGCCAACGTATGTAACTTCTCCACGGTCTTGGGACCAATCCCCCGCGGGGGGACGTTCAAAATCCTCTTCAGGCTGACCTCGTCATCAGGGTTGACCATTACCCGGAGATAGGCTACGAGGTCCTTGATTTCCTTGCGCTGGTAAAACCTCACCCCTCCCACCAGGGTATAGGGGATCCCCCAGCGCATCAGGGCCTCCTCCAGTGCCCTGGACTGTGCGTTTATCCGATAAAAGACAGCGCACCTGCGGTACTTCCCCCTCCCCTCCTCGGCGATGCGCCCTGCCACCCAGCGGGCCTCTTCTTCTTCGTCTTCGGCCCAAAAGAGGGTGAGGGAATCCCCCGGTTCATTGGCCGTCCACAGACTTTTTTCTTTGCGCCAACGGTTGCGGCATACCACGGCGTTGGCTCCCTGCAAGATTATCTGGGTAGACCGGTAGTTTTGCTCTAGTTTGATCACCTTGGTCATGGGGAAGTCCCGCTCAAAACTCAGGATGTTAGTGGGCTCTGCTCCCCGCCAGCGGTATATGGATTGATCATCATCCCCTACGATACAGAGTGAGGCGTCCGGCCCGAGGAGGTCTTTGATGATAAGGTGCTGTATAGAGTTGGTGTCCTGATACTCATCCACCAAGATGTGGCGCAGTCTCCTCTGATAGTAGTCACGGACCTGGGGGACGCGTTGAAAGAGGAGGTGGGCGAAGTAGAGGAGATCGCCGAAGTCGAGGGCTTTGGCCGCCCTCAGGGCCTCTTGGTAGAGGGGGTAGAACTCCGCCGCCTTCTTCTGATAGGGGTTGAAGTCTTCGGGGTGGTACTCGTCAGGGCCTATCCCCCGATTCTTCGCCCGCTCGATTTCCTTCAGGATGGTCTTGGGGGGGTAAGCGTGTAGGCCCACGCCTGCGGACTTCAAGAGCCCCTCCATCAACCGCTGCTGGTCATCTCCGTCGTAGATGACGAAGTCCCCTGGGAGACCCAGGTGATGGATGTGGGAGCGCAGGATCCGCAGGCATGCGGAATGAAAGGTGCTGATCCATACCCTTTGTCCCTGCGGGCCCAGCAGGGCACAGACCCTTTCATTCATTTCACCAGCGGCCTTGTTGGTGAAGGTCACTGCCAAGATCTCCTCTGGGGCGACCTTTCCCGAAAGGAGGAGGAAGGCGATCCTGTAGGTCAACACCCTCGTCTTACCGCTTCCCGCCCCCGCAAAGACCAGGATGGCCTTCTCCTGGGCGGTGACCGCCTCCCTCTGGGGAGGGTTGAGAGAGCGCAGCAGATCTTTTACAGGGTCGAGATCGGTCATCTGTTAAGCAGGGGCCTCACTCCACGGTGACGCTCTTGGCAAGGGGTTTCAGTTGATTCATCACCTTATATCTAAGACCGATTCCCTGTCAAGGGGGGACAAAGCTACTAAGCTTTTGTGCGCTACTTTCTCTCTTGCAATCTTCCTATGGTGCGTGTAAAATTCACCACCAAACATTGGTACGGTATGGTTTCGAAGATGATATTTTCATCGTTCGTGGGTGACGAAGCAGTCATGGGAAATTACTCATAATTTTAACGAGATGGGTTTCACATTATGTCTCCATGATCTATGATAATTGTAGATTATATCCTTTAACGTGCTTGCCTCCTGAACAAGGAGCATAGCAACAGTCAAAACAGACCACATGTAAGAGGAGAGAAACAATGGGAGCTTTGTTCGGCACCGATGGGGTGAGGGGGGTAGCTAATGAATACCCGATGACCGCTGAAATGGCCTTAAATATTGGAAGGGCAACAGCCCATTTGTTTAAGCGGAAAGGGCACCACGCCAGGATTATTATCGGTAAGGATACACGGATTTCCGGATATATGCTTGAAAATGCTCTGGTCTCTGGTATCTGTTCCATGGGAGTGGATGCCATTTTGCTTGGCCCCATGCCTACACCGGGGGTTGCTTTTTTAACCAGTAGCATGCGCGCTGACGCAGGTATTGTTATATCTGCCTCTCACAATCCCTTCCAGGATAATGGCATTAAGATCTTTTCCAGCGACGGGTTTAAGCTCCCTGATGAAAAGGAACTCGAGATCGAAGAACTCATCTTTTCAAATAATATGCATACCCTTCACCCCTCGCCCCGGGAATTAGGCAAGGCATATCGAATTGAAGGTGCCATGGGTCGATACATCGTCTTTTTGAAGAGCAGTTTTCCTAAAGAGTATAACCTCGAGGGAATGAAGGTCGTCCTTGATTGTGCCAATGGGGCTACCTATCGGGTTGCCCCGGAGACGTTTTTCGAATTGGGGGCCGACGTGATTACTCTCTTTGATAAACCGAATGGAGAGAACATCAATGTCGAGTGTGGGTCACAGCATCCCGAGACACTGGCTGAAGAAGTGGTCAAACAAAATGCAGCCGTGGGCATTGCCTTTGACGGAGATGGGGATCGCCTCATCGCCGTTGACGAAAAGGGGAACGTGCTGACCGGGGATCAGGTGATAGCCATTTGTGCCAAGGTGATGAAGAAAGAGGGTAAACTCGCTAATAATCTGGTCGTGAGTACCGTTATGAGTAATATCGGGCTGAGCGCGGCTTTGAAGGATCTCGGGATCGAGCAATCGGTTACCAGGGTCGGTGATCGATACGTCCTCGAAGAAATGCGAGCCAAAGCTGCCAGTATCGGTGGTGAGGAATCGGGTCATGTGATCTTTCTGCAACATCATACAACAGGTGACGGTATTATCACGGCGTTACAGGTTATGGCGGCGATGACGAAGGAACAAAAGCCGTTGTCTGAGATGGCGAAGATCATGGCGGTCTTTCCCCAAAAGCTGATTAACATTGACGTGAAATCAAAACCCGAGATATCCACAGTGCCGGAAATTGTCCGGGTTGTCGAGGCCGCGGAAAAAGCATTGGGCGACAAGGGGAGGGTCCTTGTCCGCTATTCGGGGACGCAGAACATGTGTCGAGTCATGGTAGAGGGACCGACGGATGAAGCGACCGAGAGATATTGTCGGCAAATCGCCGATGTCGTTAAAGCGAAACTCGGATAGATGATCTCATCTGTGAGACGAATACATAGGGTTTTAAGCCCGGAATATAAAACGTAGCCATCTAAAATCCTAAGGGGGTGGGGTTGAAGATATGCCGTTCAAAGTCATTATAACGCGTGATTTCGATCATATGAGCGAAGTTGGCGCCCGCATCGTTGTTGACCATATCAAAACGACCCTGAGCACAAAGGACAGCTATGTTTTGGGTTTGGCAACCGGCAGCTCACCGATTGGTATCTATAAACATCTTGCCAGGGCTGCCAATACTGGAGAATTCGATTCGTCGAAGATCGAGAGCTTTAATCTCGATGAATATATCGGCCTTCCGGGAGAGAATGCACAGCAGCGGACCTTGCATAAAGAGAGCTACAGCTTTTTTATGATCCAGGAGTTCTTCGGCCTACTGCGGAAGAAGTTTCAAGAGGTGAATGTTCCCTGGGGGACGCTCGTTGATCAGGAAAGGCTTGAAGCGGAGCTCAAGGCCCATCCCGAGGATTGGGAAGAGCAGGGGGTCGATAAGGGGAAGGCGATTGTTATCCTACGCGATGTCCGATCGGAGTACCTCTATTGGATTCGGGCGTCGATTCTGGACGCCTATGCCGCGAAGATCAGGCAACGGGGAGGGATCGATTTACATATCGTGGGAGTCGGCGGACGGGGCCATGTGGCGTTCCACGAGTCGGGTATCCCCTTTGATGGCAACGAGATGCTTTTGGTGAAGCTCGATGATAACACCGTGGAGAATGCTGTAGCGGATGGACATTTCGCGAGCAAGGAAGAAAGCCCCTGGTATGCCATTTCCATGGGGGCTGAGCTTGTCTATCAGGCAAAGACCGTGGTACTGCTTGCCAACGGAGGTCGCAAGGCAGAACCGGTCATGGAATCACTCATGAATGATCCCACCCCCGAAATACCCATATCTTACGGGCACATATTGTCTAAAAACGGGGGTACTATGATCTATGTTATCGACAGAGAGGCTGCCGAATATGTGCTGAATCATATAGGCACTATAACCAATAAGGGTATTGAGATTGAGGACATAAGCGATTAAAGAGCTTCTCAGAAGGTAGAGGATTTGCATTTTTTCAGACATCCCGATACCTGCACGATGGTATAGGGTGCTGTTGTCCATCTGCTATTATTCCTCGTTGCCCTCGCGGCGTCTCCGATTTTTGAGGATATTTTCGGCCTTTGAAAGCCCTGCCTTCGTGTTGATACCCATGATTTCCCAAAGGTCAGGGGCGGAGAAGGTGCAGATCTTCCTTTTTTCACGATGTGCGATCTCGACGATGTCCGTAAGGTAGTACTCCCCCTGGGCATTGTCAGATCTTAATTTCTTTAGTGCCTGGAAGAGGAAGGGTGCCTGCACACAGTAGATCCCGCTGTTTACCTCCTTTATCTCCAATTCCCGGTCCGTGGCATCCTTTTCCTCTACAATCTTGTTCACCCCACCAACAACCTCCCGCACTACCCGCCCGTAGCCTGCCGGGGCCTCCAGATGAGCGGTCAGGAGGGTGAGGACTGCTTTTTTATCCTGGTGGTGGTTCAACATCTCCCTGAGGGTTTGGGTCCTGATGAGGGGGGTGTCGCCGCAGAGGATGAGGATGGTCTTCTTGAATCCTCCCAGGATAGGTTCGGTAACCGATACGGCGTGGCCCGTTCCGAGCTGGTCCTCCTGCTCCACAAAGGTGACCCTGGGGTCTGAGAAGGAGGTCTGGATCTGCTTCCCCTGATGGCCGATGACCACTACGGTCTTCTCCGGCTGCAGGTGCCCTAGGGTGACCTCCAGGGGATAGCTCAGCATCGGTCTTCCCAGCAGGGGGTGGAGGACCTTGACCAGACCTGAGTGCATCCTTTTTCCCTTCCCTGCAGCCAGGATGATGACAGCTAACCTCTCCATCTCCTACCCTTTTTGTGGACTAAGTTATAATTAAACGCTGAGCCTGTCAAGGAGGCATAAAAAACCCCAACCTGCAGGAGGGGGAGAACGCTTGCCAAATGATCAATGAAATTGTTGAAAATGCTCTTGGGACAGCCGTCCTGTAAGGGCAGTTTCTTTGTTGTCGCTTGATCTTTTAGGCCAAGCAAGCTATTTTATGGAGATCTTTGATATTGATTTTTTATCGTAGCCTTGTTATACAAAAAATGTTTTATGTATGAACCAAAAACAGAGAAGGACTGAGAATCGGGCATGAAAATTAATATGCTGGCAAGATCGCTGAAGTTTTTATTTCTAGTTCTTATTATAGTAATCTTTAATTCCAATTCTTCCTTCGCTGTCAAACCAGGCTCGCTTTATATCA
>DAOVGN010000047.1 GCA_030672385.1 Deltaproteobacteria bacterium
GTTACCGGAGTCGTCCATCCGGCGAAGGTGTTGACCAATAGGGGCGCCAGAGTGGGCGACAGTCTTATCCTGACCAAACCCCTGGGTACAGGTATTATTAACACTGCATTAAAGGGTGGGATGGCAGATGAGAATTCGGTGTATAAGTCAATAGAATGCATGAGCACCCTGAACAAGAAGGCATCAGAGGTGATGACAGAGGTGGTGGTTCACGCATGCACCGATGTTACCGGCTTTGGCCTTTTGGGACATGCCTGCGAGATGATTGAGGGAGAGGATGTGGGAATGATGATTTATTTCTCAAAGGTCCCTATTCTCCATAGGACAGAAGAATATGCCATGATAGGATTGATCCCCGGAGGCACGATTCGCAATCGGGATTTCCGCCTTCCTATGATTGAGCGTGCCGCCGATATATCTGATGAGAAGTTGCTGATCCTGTTTGATGCACAAACCTCAGGTGGTTTACTCATATCAGTGTCAGAGCAAAATGCATATTCCTTACTTGAGAAGCTGCATCAAGAAGGGGTGAGGGAGGCAGCTATCATTGGTGAGGTTGTATCAGAGCCGAAGGGAAAAATTCGGGTGATGTGAATTACCACCGAACAAGCTCGGTGGCTTCGCCAGCCGAACAAATTCGGCTGATCGTTTGCCTCTTTCTCAAGAGACAAACGATGATTAGGGGACTCGCCATCCCCTAAAAACCCCTGCTTTGTAAGAATCGCTCAGAGGCTGGCAAAGGAAAAAGGAGAGATCTCGGATCTAATCCTTCCCCTGATCAAAAGGGGTAGGTTGATCCCTTTAGCTCCTGAGCAAGTAGTCCATAAAGAGTTTTATGAAAGGCTGAAAGGGAAGATCATCCACTACATCCCGCAGGCCTTAAGGGGGTTGCTGTGACGGCGTCATTAACCAAGTTCGATCCTCTCTTCGACGCCATAGATAAGGACAACCATCAGGCTGAGGTAGTCTCTTAAGAGTCTGGTAATGAGAAAATTTTCCCTGACAAACTCGCGTGCCTTATGTCCCATTGCCTGTAGCTTATCGCGATGGCTAAGGAGATAGCGCATACGAAGGGCGGCACCTTCTGGAGCATGAACAAGAAAACCCGTGTAGTGATTAATGACCTGCAATCGGATGCCCCCGACATCTCCACCGATGACAGGTTTGCCCTTCCACATTGCCTCTGTCACCGTAAGACCAAAACCTTCCCGTAGCGATTTTTGCAGGACTATATCTGCCCCTCGTTGTAGGGCATTGATCGTTCGATCGGCCCCAGGGGGCAAAAATAGGATGTGAATGTCGGGATCATCCGCTGCTGCTACACGTACTTCTTCCAGAACAACCTCTCCTTCTGGGTCGTCTTTCGCCCCCCCTCCTGCAAGCACAAGTTGTAGCGACGGAGTGAACTTTTTTGCCAGTTTGTAGGCCTGAATCACCCCTAAGGGGTCTTTAAAGCGATCGAAACGAGATACCTGTAGTATGATGGGTAACTCAGGATCCAAACCAAACTCCTTGTACACAGAGGCAACTTCATCCTCAGCGATATCAATATTTTTCTCACTCAATGGGTCGATGCTGGGCGGGACGATAAATATGTCATGGGGCAACGGTTGGGAAAAATCAGCAAGGGAGAAGATACTCGCATCATAGTCATTTATATAATTCTGCAAGTACTTCCATACCGGACGGTGGGGACGGCTTATGTCTATATGACAGCGCCAGATCCACTTGCCATTTCGATTCGGGCACAACTTCAACAATGGAGCAGGTTGGGGATCGTGGATAAAGACGATGTCTGCTGCTTCAAGCTTCTCACGCAGCCGCTCTGCATTCTGTGCATTGGTCTCCTCGTAGACATTAAGTAACAATTCTGGAATATCAATTGCGTTTCCCTGTAGGGCATTATGAAAACTTTTTGTACACAAAAAGAAGTCCTCGCTACCGGTTATTATCTCCCATGTGGTGTCAAGTCCCAACTGCTGCATGAGCGGTACCAGCTTTCCCAAAATCTCTGCCACACCGCCACCTTCTCGCGTCGAATTGACATGGATGACCCTCTTTCCCCTCAGTAGGGTGGTCAGTTGGCGCAAGTGTTCGATAACGTCCTTGCCTGCTACTTCAGCATAGCGCTCGAGTTCATTCATGACCCTTCCTTTTCAAGATGGGCTGTACATAGTCGGGCGAGTCTTTGCCGTATCTCAGACAATGTCGTAAAGTATAGATCGATAGTCCCTATTTCTTTGCACAAATTAGCATATTTTTTACCGAAGGCAACAAGCCAGGCAGAAAAGTCATCAACACCTTCAGGTGTACGCCTTCGAGCATCAATGAAGTGGTAAAAAATACTGCCCACCGACAATGCAGGTAAAACATTTGAGAGCATCTTTGGTTCCACGATCCGTTTTTTAGTATCGAAGACAACGATCTTGGAGCGCTTGAAATAAAACTGTTGATCAGCTTTCGACCAAGGAACCATCTCGCTCTCGTACAGGCGTTTTTCAATAACCTCTATCAACTCTTGACGGAGCGTCTCTATATCGGGAAAATCTGTGGGATCAATTACCGCCAGTCTTTCGGCGAGAACGTAATCGTGAAGGCCATGTCGTGCCCATGCAGCAAAATCATTATTAAACTCCGGCTCCTCAAATCTCGGCAAAAGGAGTCCTCCCCAAAAGTGATAGTAGATGCAACCTGGGCGGACAGTTACCAATCTATCCCTTAATTCTCTCAAATTCTGCGCCCGAATACCCGTCGCGATGGCAATGAGCACACAGTCTTTTACTGCAAAGGGGAGTATTGTTTGGCTGTTCGGTTCTTCCTGCACAGAAAATTCCCTAAACCTAATCGGTTTTCGTCGCGATAAGTTCCTCTAATAATTCAGTAACCCCATACTGTAATGGGATATTAAACCGTGCCTTTGTAGGACCTAACCCAACTCTGATAGAATATGCCGAGTCTGGAAGGAGGGCAAAGATATCTTCATCCGTTAGATCATCACCTATTGCCAGAATGAAGTCCCACTTCTCTTTAGAAATCCATACCATTGCTGCCCTGCCTTTATTGATTCCCCTATTTTTGACCTCTATTACCTTACTGCCCTCTAAAACCCCAACATTAAGATTAGCGGTAAGGGCCAACAGCGCCTCCTTGAGCTCCAGTGCCCTTTCGGAAGCCAATTCAGATTCTGCCTTGCGATAATGCCAGGCAAGGGAAAATTCTTTCTCTTCAATAAAAGATCCGGGTGTTCTGTCCGCGTACAGCTCAAGAATAGGACATATCTCTACTTTCCAGTCATTCGTCATAGACTCTATCAAGTTCCACTCCTTTTCTTTGATCCATGCTCCGTGTTCAGCTACCAAACCTAGGTCTATATTCCCAAACCACATTTCTAAGGTACCTTTGTCTCTACCACTGATAATTACTGTTTCATTCTGTGGGTCTCCTGAAAGTTTTTTAAGCAACCGCAGAAGGTATTCAGTAGGCTGTGCCTGCTGGGGTCTCAAAAAAAGGGGCATGAGGGTTCCATCATAATCTAACAGCAAAAGTCTTTTGGTACTGCTACCATAGTCCTTGAGTAACTTCTGCTTCAGTGCGGGAGTCAGAATCCTCGCATGCATCTCCATTTGAATTTTTTTGGTATGCAGCAATCTATCCACGAAGTCCTCTGCCCATCGCATAACATTATAGCGCTGCAGCCGTCTCTGCATCATCCTGTTAACCTCTATTTTTTCATCTTCTGGCACTACCAACGCCTTTTCCAAAGCCTCCACGAGCTCCTCTTTATTGTTGGGATTCACTATGAGCGCTTCACCGAGCTCTTTTGATGCACCAGCCATTTCGCTCAATATCAAAACACCCCTCCCATCTGCCTTGCTTGCCAAATATTCCTTCGCTATCAGATTCATGCCATCTCTTAAAGGGGTAACTAAGGCAACATCGGCAATACTGTATAGGGCATTGAGGGTGGGGAAACGTAAGTAGCGATAAAAATACCAGATAGGGACCCAACCGATAGTTCCATGTTCTCCATTGATCTTGCCGATGAGTTCGTCCGTTTGTTTTTTGAGCGTCCTGTAATGCTCCACTTTAGTCCGTGAGGGTACTGCGACCAAAATAAGGATCACCTTTTCTTTGTGCTGGGGATTTCTCTCTAGAAAGTCATAAAAGGCCTCCAAGCGTTGAAGGATCCCTTTGGTATAGTCTAAACGGTCTATTGACAAAATTACCTTGCGGTCACCACATTTGCTTCTCAATTTTTCTGCCGCATTTTGAACCTCTGACGTCTCTACAGCCTTTGCATATCTCTCGTAATCGATCCCCATAGGAAACACATCAACCCTTATGGTGCGATCCGCACCAGAAATGTAACTGACAGTGTGCTCGTAACCTAATAAGTGGCGTACCGTAGTGAGAAAATGGCGTGCGTACTCATAGGTGTGAAACCCTATTAAATCAGCGCCCAAAAACCCTCGTATGATGTCCTCTCTCCATGGAAGCAAACGGAAGATTTCAAAAGAAGGAAAGGGGATATGGAGGAAAAAACCTATCGTTGCATCAGGCATCTTCTCCCTAACCATTTGGGGAAGAAGCATAAAATGATAATCGTGAATCCAAATAATATCATCTTCTTCTGCAACCTCCACAATTGCATCACAAAAAAGCCTATTAACGCGCTTGTATGCCTCATATAATGATTCCTCGTAGATTACGTGTTCAGTAAAGTAGTGGTAAAGGGGCCAAATAGTCTTGTTGCAAAAACCCTCATAATAATCCACTATATCCCTTTGCGAAAGGAACACTGGATGACAATTGAATTCAGTGAGCAACTGTTCCTCAATCTGTTCTTTATCGTATCCATTTTTCTTGTTTATCGCGATTCCAGGCCATCCAATCCATAGGCTCCTGTATGATTTATAGAACGATCCCAGGCCTGTAGCCAAGCCACCTGCACTTGGTTGAAACTGTAATTCCCCTCGCTTCTTCTCAATGCTTATTGGCAACCTGTTTGAGACGATTAATAACCTGCGCACATTACATCCTTCTCTGACCCCCTATTATAAAAAAGGAGGCCTTTTATAGTTTGCAAAGATTAATGATAAATTTTACCCTGAAATTGATCTATATGCAAGATCAAAGAATGTTTGTTTGATAGACAGGTCAGGTATATCCTCTCCCATCAATGCCCTGTTGGCTAAAGAAAAGGGCATCAAAAGGTTGATGCCCTGTAGAAGATATTTAAGAAAATCCAAATCTTAGAACTTCTCGCTTATCATCCTCTTCTTCAGCTCTCCAATGGCCCAGGTGGGGTTCAGCCAGTTCTTATCAAACTCCCCCTCCCCTTTCCCAAAAAATGAAGGACATAGATGTGTAATCCGAGACAGAGAATGAGCAATCCCCCACTTATCCTCATCAACAGCCATGACCATCCCCCGGTAAACCATCGGCATCTCATGATACCCCTCCTTTTTACTGCCGACGATATTTGGCTTCCCCTTCCTGGTAGAGGTCACCGCCGTAAATATCATTAATCACTATTACGGGGAAATCCTCCACCTCTAGACGCCTGATGGCCTCTGGTCCCAGATCCTCATAGGCGATGACCTCGGCCTTCTTGATGCTCTTGGCGATCAGGGCCGCCGCCCCACCGGTGGCCCCGAGATAGACCACCTTGTACTTCACCATGGCGTCCTTTACCTCCTGTGACCTCATCCCCTTTCCGATCATCCCCTTGAGGCCCCGCTCGATTAGCTTGGGGGAGTAGGCGTCCATCCTACCGCTGGTGGTTGGGCCTGCCGAGCCTATGGGCTGGCCTGGCTTGGCCGGCGAGGGGCCCACATAGTAGATAATCTGCCCTTTTATCTCAAAGGGGAGTTTCTCCCCTCCCTCTATCAGTTCTATAAGCCGCTTGTGGGCGGCATCCCTCCCAGTATAGATGACGCCGGTTATGAGGAGTTTATCCCCTATGCGCAGGCCCTCCACCACCTCATCGATCAATGGGGTGGTTACCCTCTTCACCTCAGCCATCTCCTCCCTCCTGGGTTTTTTTATATTGTTTTTTCCTTATGCCTTTGGGCGTGACATTGAATGTTCACCGCCACCAACAGGCTGGCGATATGACAGGGGATCATATCCACGTGCACTGCGAGGGCTGTGACCCTGCCACCATAGCCCTGCGGACCGATTCCCAGATTGTTGATCCGGCCCAGCAGATCCTCCTCTATCGCTACGATTTCGGGGTCGGGGTTTCTGCTCCCGATGGGACGCAAAAGGGCCTTCTTGGCAATTAGGGCCGCCTGTTCAAAGGTCCCGCCGATCCCAACCCCAACAACAACAGGGGGACAGGGGTCTGATCCCGACTCCTTCACCCGCTGGAGGACAAAGTCCTTCACCCCCTCCAGACCCACAGCCGGGGTGAGCATCGTTACCCTGCTCATGTTCTCGCTACCCCCACCCTTGGGGGCGGCGATTACCTTTATCTTATCCCCAGGGACCACCTCCAGGTGGATGATGGCCGGGGTATTGTCGCCGGTGTTCTTGCGGGTAAAACAATGGCAGGTGGATTTGCGCAGGTACCCCTCCTGATAGCCCTGCCTTACCCCTTTATTGATCGCCTCTGTGAGATCCCCTCCCACCAGGTGTACATCCTGACCTAGCTCAATAAAGACCACCGCCAGCCCTGTATCCTGACAAATAGGCATCTCCTCCTCTTTGGCGATCCTGGCGTTCTCGATCAACTCCGTGAGGATCTCCTTGCCAATGGGGGATTCCTCCACCTCCAGGGCCTGGTTAAAGGCCGCCAACACGTCCTCCCCCAGGTTGATGTTGGCATCGATGAAGAGATCCCTCACCACCTTGGTTATCTCTCCCACAGATACCTCTCTCATCCCCTAAACCTCCTTTCCCCAGCCTATGTCTCCGGGGGCGTCTGGATAAACCCCTCCTTCATGAGGATCTGGGTCTCCTCCCTCGCCCTCTTTATGATCCGGGTGGCCTTCTCAAAAAGCTCCTCGCGGGAGGGCTTCGCTCTGGCTACCCCCTGCTCGATGGCCTTCAGCGCCACGGCCACCGCCTCTCGGGGGAAGACCTCCCATTCATCCATGGTGGGGATGAGGTACTCCTCGTTCATCCCGATGTCCTCGGCACAGCGGGCCAGCTCCTCGGCCGAAGCAATACTCATCTCATCAGTAATGGTGGTGGCCATCACATCTAAGGTCCCGCGGAAGATACCCGGAAAGCCCAAGGAGTTATTCACCTGGTTGGGAAAGTCGGAGCGGCCGGTGGCCACGATCCTTGCCCCCGCCTCCTTGGCCTCCCAGGGCCAGATTTCCGGGATGGGATTGGCACACACAAAGACAATGGCATCCTTGGCCATATCCTCTATCCACTCCTTCTTGATGGTGTCCGGTCCCGGTTTGGAAAGGGATATGCAGACATCGGCCCCCTTCATCGCATCGGGGATCCCACCGACAACTCCATCTTTGTTGGTAACCTGACAGAAGTGCCACTTCTCTTTATATTTGTCCTTTAGCTCGCTGCGGCCAGGGTGTAGCGTTCCCTTGGTGTCCACCATGACGATGTTTCCTGGGGTGACCCCTGCGGCGATAAGCACCCTTGCGATGGCGATATTCGCCGCCCCGGCCCCGATCATTGCGATGCGCACCTGATCCATGGCCTTACCCACGATCTTGAGGGCGTTGATCAGGCCGGCCAAGGTGACCGCTGCCGTACCCTGCTGGTCATCATGCCAGATGGGTATCCGGGCCTCTTTGCGCAGGGTATCAAGGATATAAAAGCACTTCGGGTGGGAGATATCTTCCAGGTTTACACCGCCAAAGCTCGGTTGCAGCAGCAAAACGGTCTTGATGATCTCGTCGGGGTCTTTGGTATCCAGGCAGATGGGAAAGGCATCTACACCCCCCAGGTACTTGAACAGAATAGCCTTCCCCTCCATCACAGGCAAAGCCGCCTCAGGACCGATATCCCCCAAGCCCAGGACCCTGGTACCATCGGAGACCACGGCCACCATATTGGCCTTATTGGTATGCTGGAAAACTGTGTCGGGATTCTTGTTGATGTCTTTGCACGGCTCTGCCACCCCTGGAGTATACCAGATGGCAAAGTCATTAAAGTCCCTGATGGCGCACTTAGGGGTTACCTCCACCTTCCCCTGATAAAAGGGGTGGAGTCTCATGGCATCCTGGGCCGGTTTCTTCGCCTTGGCCAATAGCTCTTCTTTGGTAACCTTCATGCTTCCCTCCTTGGTTCCCAATTATTTTCTCTGTTACCCCCTTCCTTTATAGCCGCATGACCTCCTGATGATGAGTTCGGGCTACAAAATATACTCCTGCCCCGGCTTAGCTCCCTCAATCCTATCTATCAAGCGTCGCACCGCCATAGTTCCCATGAGGTACTTCTTCTGGGATATGGTAATCCTGGTCCTTCCGTTTATGTCTCTGGAGACAATGGGTATGGGATACATACAAGCCAACACTACCTATCTTGATGGTTGGGGAATTTCATGTTTTTTATCACTATCATAAAAAAGGTGGGAAGATAAACTACAAAGTTCAATGAACCCTCCTCGCCACATCCCTCCAGTACTTCTCCCTCAAGTCCCGTTTGGCGATCTTACCAGAACCTGTCTTGGGAAGGGTATCGTAAAATGCCACTGACTTGGGGGCCTTGTACTTGGCCAACCTCTCCTTGCAAAAATCGATGATCTCCTCCTCTGTGGCCTCCATCCCTTCCTTCAAGACCACGATCGCCTTGACCGCCTCCCCCCACTTCTCATCCGGGACCCCGATGACCGCCGTCTCTAAGACAGCCGGGTGCATATAGAGGAAACTCTCCACCTCCGTGGAATAGACGTTTTCCCCACCGGTGAGGATCATGTCCTTCTTCCTGTCCACAATGGTCACATATCCTTCTTCATCCATCACAGCCAAATCACCAGTGTAGAGCCAACCATCCTTGATGGCCTTCTCAGTCTCCTCAGGAAGCCTCCAGTATCCAGGAGTAACGATATCACCTTTTACGATGATCTCACCCACCTCCTTTTCGTCCTTGGCCACCTCCGTACCATCTTTTCGTACCACCTTCAACTGTACCCCTATAAACTCCCGACCTGTCTTGGACTTGATCTCCAGCTGCTCCTCATAGGAAAGCCCTGTAAGGTGGTCCTTGAGAATAGACATGGTAAGATAGGGGCTCGTCTCCGTCATCCCGTAAGTCTGGATATAATTACATCGGAAGGTCTCCACTATCTTTTTAACCACTTCCGGGGCGATGGGCGCCCCTCCGCTCAAAAGGACCCTCAGGTTAGAATAGTCGTGTCCCCGCACATCGGGATGGTTCACCAGTAAATTCAGCATGGTGGGAATCATATTGGTAATGGTGGCCCGCTCCCTCTCCATGATCTCCAAGACCTTGGGGGGGTTGAAGGACCTGGCGAAGATGTGAGTCCCTCCCACCCATGTGATGGCCCAGGTGGCCCAGGCATCAGCCAGGTGAAACATGGGTGCCACGTGGATCCAACGGTCGCTGTCGGTGATGTGCAGTTCACCGATGGTACCCAGGGCGTGAGTACAGACATTCTTGTGGGTGAGGATTACTCCTTTAGGCCTCCCTGTGGTCCCGCTGGTATAGTAGAGTTGAGCGACATCTTCCTCCCGTATACCCTCTTCCTCCACGATGACAGTGGAATATCCCCTTATGGCCTCTTCGTAATCCATGGCCTCCACCCTCATCTGTGGACATTCCCCCTCTCCCGTCCACAACACCATCCGCACCCCCTTACCCCCTCCCTCAAGGGCAGAGGCCACCATTTGCACAAACTCACAGTCGGCGATCAAAAAGGTACTTTCCGAGTCATCCAAGATAAAGGCTACGTCTTTGGGGGAGAGACGATAATTGATGGGGACGGAAATGGCCCCTCTCAGGGCCACGGCGTAATAGGCCTCCATAAAGTAGTGACAGTTGGGCTGCAGTATGGCAACCTTTCCATCCTTTCTTATACCTTTGGCGCATAAAAGATTGGAAAGGGCATTTACCCTTCTCTGAAACTCAAGATAGGTAAACCTCCTATCCCCACAGACCAAGGCCTCCTTATTACCATAAAGTTTGACTGCCTTCGTCATTGTATCAGGGATTATCATAGCCAAGCCCTACTCAGAGGCAAACCCAACTTACCTCACATCGACTTTAATATCTTTATGAATATCTTGAGTAGGAGGAACACTTCAAAAGGTCGGCTTGAAGGTGGCCACCTCATCCCCTCAACAAAGAAGGTGATGGAACTCTCGGGCACTGCGCTTACCTTCTCATTCTTTACCTTTACCCTCTATCTTCCCCTCCCTCTCTCAGGTCAGATCCTCAGCCTTAATCAATTCTTCAAATCTCAGGTCCATCCCCAGCATACCCACAATCTCCTCATCCTCGCTCCTGATGGGAGCGGAGACAGTAATACAGAGGGCGCCAGTGATATAGGAGGTGTAGAAATCGGTTACATGTATCTTCCCCGTCTTGAGGGGCTCAATGAACCACTCCCTGTTGGAGTAGTCCACATCGGTACCAATGTGCTCGTAATTGGCTCGATCTTCAGGACGGGTGATATTTCTGGTAATCTTGTGCCCCGTCAGGTCGATGACATAGAGGAATTGTATAAAGGGGTTCTCCTGCTCGATTTTCTCCAAAAAGGTCTCTTGGCGTGCAGGGTCCATAGGCCGTATGTCTGGATCATCCACCACCTCTTCGATAAGATGGGCGGCCATCTCATACGCCCTCTGTTTTATCAGGTCAAAATCTGAGATGAAGAGCTCGGGAAGACGCTTCCGGGCCTTTTTCTCCATCTCCTCCGAGGAGATATCGGTGATCCTCCCCTGGTCATACTCCTCCTTTACCCACTTATATATCTTGGCCACCCCGGGGTGCCTTTTATCCAGGCGCTCATCGCCGGTCAGGGCGAAGTAGGAATTGATCCACTGGGCGATCCCCGCGGTGCCAGATTTATCGTTTATGGTCACTGTAAGGGGCCTGTTCAGGATCTTACCGGTGTTAAAGATGTTGTAGATCTCCTCATTCTTGAGGATTCCATCGGCGTGGATACCCGCCCTGGTGGTGTTAAACTCAGCCCCGACAAAGGGGTAATTCTTGGGAATATGTTCACCGATGTGCCTTTCATAGTAATTTCTGATCTCAGTGATCATGGTGGGGTCGACCCCGTTCTGGTCTCCCATAAGGCTGATATATTCAATGATCAACCCTTCGATGGGGGCATTGCCTGTCCTTTCACCAAACCCAAGCAGGGTCCCGTTGACTGCGGAGCAGCCATATAGCCAGGCGGTGGTGGAATTGATGAGGACCTTATGAAAATCGTTGTGGCCATGCCACTCCAGCTCCTCCGAGGGGATACCTGCATCATCCACCAAGGCACGTATCAGCTTCGGGACGCTCCTGGGCAGGGTAGTCCCTGGATAGGGAATTCCCAATCCCAGGGTATCACACAATCTGATCTTCACCGATGCCCCCCCCTCCTCGGCCAGGCGCATGAGTTCCTGGGCCAAAGGGATAACAAATCCGTAGATATCCGCCCTGGTAATATCCTCAAAGTGACATCGTGGCTTTACCCCCTCCTCCAAGGCCGCCTCCACAACCCGGAGGTAATCTATCATCGCAGCCCTCCTATTCTTGCCCAGCTTCAAAAAAATGTGATAATCCGATACAGAGGTCAAGATCCCCGTCTCCTTGAGGCCCATCTCACGGACTAACTTAAAATCACCCTTATCCGCCCTGATCCAACCTGTGATTTCCGGGTACCGATGTCCTCTATCCAAACACCCCTGGACGGCCTCTTTGTCCCTATCGCTGTAGAGGAAGAACTCGGTCTGACGGATTATGCCATTGGGACCTCCTAATTTGTGGAGCATATCGTACAGGTCTACCACCTGCTGTACGGTATAGGGGGACCTGGCCTGCTGCCCATCTCTAAATGTGGTATCGGTGATCACTATCTCTTCTGGGGGATCTATCAGCTCGACCCGGTGGTCGAATTCAACACAACATACCTCTTCATAAGGAAAGACGTCCCTGAACAAATTGGGCTCATCCACATCCTGTAGCCTGAACCTCTCAGTCTTCTTGGTGCGATTGTCGAGGAAACTCCTCCCTTTCTTCATTATCACCATCTTTCCCCTCCTCCTGGAGTATTATATCCAAATAATAATATTTCTAATACAAAATAGTGTCAATAACTTTCCCATCGACTTTTGGGCTGAGAGGGTACATGAACCCCCCTTGGTTTTTCTCTTCAGGTTTTTGGATGAAGAGTTCGTCGAGGAATACAGGGGAAAGGAGGATGAAATAATAAAAGGGTTGGTTAATTATGACAGTATTTCGAAGGCTTCCAAGTCGGACTCGGTGTGTGCTGATGGTGATTGGGTTAAACATGCTACCATTTCATATTCTTCCGATAAAGTCTCAATAAGCTCTTTAACAGAGATGATTTTCTCTATCCGATAAGCGTTAGCTCCCGCAAAAGCAAATCCTTCCTCAAGGTTTCCTCTTTTGGCATTGGTTAATGCAAGACCAATACAGTATGGCGAATTTTTAACATCACAGGTTTTCAAACACTGCCAGGTGCATTTAAAAGATTTTTTAACTCCTGATGATATCTCCTCAAGAAACTTATTCTGTATTGCTCTTCCCGGTAATCCAACGGGACTGTCAATTATAATAATGTCTTCTTTTTTGCATTCTACATAAGCATCTTTGAATTCTATGGAAGCATCACACTCGTGAGTTGCAACAAACCTGGTTGCCATCTGTGCCCCCTGAGCCCCTAACTGGATAAATTTATGAATATCCGCACCTGTATATATGCCTCCTGCAGCAATTATCGGAATGCTTTTATTAAATTGCTGCTCATAAGGCTTTATCACAGAAATCACCTCCGGCAGTATCTTTTCCAATGCATGGTCAGGATTATTGATCTGCTCTTTTTTAAATCCGAGGTGTCCACCAGCTAATGGACCCTCAACAACCACAGCATCAGGTACATGATTGTGCTTTTTCCCCCAGGATTTAAATATAAGTTTAGCCGCTCTTGCAGAAGATACTATAGGAACAATCTTGATTGCACTTTCAAGTACCCTATCCAGCGTCAATGTTTTAGGTACCTTTAGTGGAAGCCCTGCGCCAAGAAAAGCCAAATCTGCGCCTTCATCCACTGAAACCTGTACAAGATCATCAAAATTTGAAAGGGCTACCATAATGTTTACGCCAATAATGCCCGTTGTCATCTCCCTTGCCTTTTTTATCTCTCTCTGCAAGGCCCTTTTGTTTGCCTCCTTGAAATTTGCGTTAAAATCAGACTCAAACTGACCAATCCCAACAGTAGCAATAACCCCAATACCACCCTCATTTGCAACAGCCGAGGCTAAACCGGATAAAGATATACCAACACCCATTGCTCCTTGAACAATAGGGATAGCAGCTTCCAAATCACCTATTCGTAGTCTTGGTATGTCTTTGAAACTCATATATTACACTTATTCAATGCATCTTTTCCCATTATTACATAACTTGGGAAAACCTCAAGCTTTTTTATTCTTTAATTTCATTCTTTAAATTTTTGTCTGATAGGTTAATGAAGGAAGTAAGGGGTGGAAAGGGTTTAATGACGGTTTAGATAGGGGTCCCTTCTCTCTCTCATCTTGCCTTTGACATATTCCCTCCAGGAGACCTTCTTGATAAGCTTGATACCCCCGGCACACTCCTTCTTCTTCAAGCGAGAAGTATGTAGGGCCTTGGCAAGGACGCAAAAGATGTCATCCCCATCAAAATACCTCACCATCTCGTAACTCTTCCCCGCCCCAACATGACCTCCTTCCATCACCAACTTGAAAAACATCTTTTTCCTCGGTCTATCTTTTTACCCTTATTGTAACCGAGGAAGATTAAAAACCGATTAAAAAAAGATTAAAACTTTTTAATCTTTCAGGGGAATGGTCACAGTGAAGGTGCCCCATCTCCTGTTCCTTGTACAAATTGGAGACGAACTCATTAATTTTGCTTGCCAAACCCAAAATTATATGCTAACAAAATATGTGATTTATTTCTCAAAAAGGAGGTCAAGATGATTCTTTGGAAACAGGCTTTTAGGATATTCATCTTTGGCTTCTGCGGGGTCTTTCTCACCCCAGGAATCCTGGTCATCGCCGTCCTCATCTGAGCAAATGCTATGGCAATGACTCCTGTTGGCTATCGGGGCTTTAGTTACAAAGTTATTAGGCGTACAATAGCTCGCCTGTGGCGAGAAAAGGAGCAAAAATGAAATGATAGATTGGACTTTAGCGGGAAAACTTGCTGGTGGTGGTTTCGGAACGACTCTTGTTGTTTTAGCGATTTTGTGCATTGTGATCTGGTTAATAGGATTTGTAATACAAAGAAAAACTGCAAAAAATAAAAAGTGAAATTTGATTTGAAGGAGTGAATTAAAATGTTTGGTTTATATCAAATGGCCTTTAGTAGCTTTACCTGGGGCAACATCTTAATGCTCTTTATCGGAGGAGGGCTCATTTACCTTGGCATTGCCAAGAAGATGGAGCCCGTCTTATTAATACCTATAGGGCTGGGTGTAATAATGGTCAACATACCTCTGAGTGGGCTGATGGTGTATGCTCCACCAACAGAGCCTGGTGCTATCCCGATGCCCGTGACAGTAACAGGGGGAGCGCTAGGAGAGGCAATGGGCAGTGGGAAGGTAGGATTGCTAAATGTGCTATTTCAATTTGGGATAGCGAACGAGATAATTCCCTTGCTTATCTTTCTTGGCGTTGGTGCCATGTCAGATTTCTCTCCAGCTATGGCTCGCCCTTCATCTTTCATGTTTGGCGCTACAGCACAGGTAGGTGTTTTTATTGTATTTCTTATTGCTTACCTCACGGGCTTGTTTACCATGAATCAAGCTGCTAGCGTCGGTATTATCGGAGGGTCTGATGGGCCACCTACAGTTTACCTTTGTGCCGCTTTAGCGCCTGGGTTATTGGGGCCAATTACCTTAGTAGCCTATTCCTATATGGCATTGGTGCCTATACTCCAACCGCCAGTAATAAGAGCCCTTATCCCAAAGAAGCAACGGCAAATATACATGAAGCCTCAAACACGAGAGGTTTCTAGGTTGGAAAAGGTTATCTTCCCTATAGCAGTGTTTGCAGTCGCCGCTATACTTGTCCCTAAATCAGCACCTCTTATTGGCATGCTTATGTTCGGCAATTTGCTTAATGTTACTGGTGTTACTGATAGGTTGGCGAAATCAGCAGGCGGCGTGTTTGTAGATGTATTGACATTCCTTTTGGGTATAACCGTTGGGGCCTTGATGCCGGCGGCAGTATTTCTTAATGTTAGAACCTTAGCTATTATAGGTCTGGCTATAGTAGCTTTCGCCTTTGGTACCGCTGGGGGTATTTGGGGAGCACAGATAGCAAATCTATTCTTGAAGGAGAAAATAAACCCGATTATTGGTGCTGCTGGTGTCTCCGCTGTTCCCATGGCAGCCAGAGTGGCACAAAAAGAGGGGCAAAAGGCAAACCCTAAAAACTTCTTACTAATGCATGCTATGGGCCCTAATATGGCAGGGGCTATTTCTACTTCGGTAGTCGCTGGCATATTCTTGGGAATCCTTCACTAAATCTGATGGCTTGGATTTACACTTACTTCTTTAAAGGTTACAACTATTGGCGCCGAGGCTGACCCTAAAAACTTCCTCCTCATGCATGCTATGGGTCCCAATATAGCGGGGGTCATCAGTACGGTCGTTGCCGCTGGTTTCTTTATCTCCTTGGCAGGAGGCTAACCAGATGCAAGGCCAGGGGCTTTAAGCCCCTGGCCTTGCTCAACCTCCTCTCTTCATACAAGATGGCAAAGTACCTGATCACCTGCCCTCATAATTCCTATTTTTAGAACAATTTTGATCAAAAACCATTAAAATCAATTTTATCTAACTTTTCACCCAAATTTTTCTTGAAAAAAAACAGAAATTGGTTAATATAATTGGTTGTTTCCTTCAAAGATTTATGCTAATGGTAAGGTGCTTTAAACCTTTAAGGAGGGAGGTTGTATCATGGCAGAGACCCAAGCTGTAGATATCGGCAGCAAACTCAAGGCCATCCGTGGGGAAAAAAGGATATCTCTGCGCACATTGGCCAAATTAAGTGGCCTTTCGGTAAACACCCTGAGCCTTATAGAAAGGAATATTACATCTCCCACGGTGAATACCCTCTTCAACATCAGCAGGGCCTTGGCGGTTAAGATCAATTACTTCTTCGATGAAGAGAGGATAGAAGATACGATCTTCACCAAGGGGGATCAACGCAAGCAGGTGGGAACCAAGGATAAAGGGATAAGGTTGGAGAGCCTCGGCTCAGGCCTCATCCAGCAAGACTTGGAGGCCCATGTGATTACCGCTAGCAAGGACGCCAAGAGCGGAACCAAAGGGATGAGTCATCTAGGTGATGAGTTGGTTTTCTGCTTGCTGGGCCAATTCCAATTTGAGGTGAAGAAGGAAAAATATATCTTGAAGAAAGGAGATAGCCTCCTCTTCAAGGGTAGTCTCCAACAACAATGGGAGAATATAGGGGATGGGGATTCTATCTTTCTCATTGTGAGGGGAAAACAAAAATAATCGGGATCATTTACCCCTACCACACCCTCAAGAGCCATGTCCAAAGAATTGATTTTGGCCTCTTCTTCGCCGCGAAGAAAAAACCTTCTCTCCTCCATTGAGCTTGAGTTTGAGGTTATCCCGGCGGAGGTACGGGAGACCCCCTCCCCTCATGAAACAGCTAAAGATTTCGCCCTGAGGATAGCAGAGAGAAAGGCCGTTTTTGTAGGAGAAAGATATCCCCATTCCTGGATCATAGGGGCCGATACCGTGATCGCCATAGGGGGGGAAATCTTGGGAAAACCCTCTGGAAAGGAGGAGACAAAACGGATGTTGAAGCGATTAGCCGGTAAAGAGCACCTGGTGATCACCGGCTATTGCCTCTTAAAATTGGCAGAGGGGAAAAAGATGGAGGGGGCCGAGGAAACTCGAGTCAAGATAAAGCCCCTCAAGGAAATGGAGATAGATTGGTACATCAACACAGGGGAACCATTCGATAAGGCGGGGGGATATGCTATACAGGGAAAGGGAGCCTTTATGGTAGAATGGATAGAGGGTTCTTACACCAATGTGGTGGGGCTCCCCCTTTGCCAACTCATCGAGCTCCTCAAAGGCGAAGGGGTGTCGATATTTTCTAAAGAAGTGAAGTAGACATCCCTTCTGTGTTCGAGGAACTCATGGTCGCGGATTCCATGGGTGAAATAGATATAAAGGGAAACCTAAGCAAAGTAAGGGAAAGGATAGAAAAGGCGGCCGACAGGGTGGGGAGTGATCCCCAAACGATAAGGCTAATCGCGGTCACCAAGACCATAGAGGCAGAGAGGATAAGGGAGGCGATCTCTGCAGGGGCGACGATATTTGGGGAAAACTACGTTCAAGAGGCGAGGAAAAAGATCGAGGAGATAGGTCATACCAGCCTTCAGTGGCACTTCATCGGGCACCTCCAAACCAACAAGGCCAAATATGCGGGGAGACTCTTCGACCTAATCCATTCAGTGGACAGCATCAAGTTGGCCAGGGAATTGGACAGAAGGGCCGCTGCAGAAGGCAGGGTGATTGATTGTTTGATTGAGGTAAATTGCTCCCAGGAGGAATCCAAGTTCGGGATACGCAAAGAGGAAACCTTGGAACTTGCCAATGAGATAAAGGGCTTGTCAAATCTTTTCCTGAAGGGCCTCATGACCATGCCCCCATATTTTGATGATCCTGAATTGGCCAGACCCTATTTCATCGCCCTCAGAAGGCTCAAGGAGGAAATAGAGAGGAATGACATCCCCCTGCCGGAACTCTCCATGGGTATGTCGGTGGATTTTGAAGTGGCCATTGAAGAAGGGGCCACCATGGTCAGGGTAGGCAGGGCCATTTTCGGAGAAAGGAGATAGTCTTGGCGGAAAAACCTTGGGGAGGGAGATTTACCCAAAAGACAGATGATTTGGCAGAGGAGTTTACCTCCTCCATCTCCTTTGACAAGAGACTCTATCGTTGCGATATTAAGGGAAGTATGGCCTACTGCGAGGCGCTGGCAAAGGCGGGAATCCTCTCTCGGGAGGAGAGGGGGAAGATCCTTCAGGCCCTGAAGGAGACAGAGGAGGAGATAGAACGGGGGGAGTTCTCATTTTCCAACTGCTGGGAAGACATCCATATGCATATTGAGCAAAGGCTACAGGAAAAGATCGGGGAGGTGGGGGGGAAACTCCACACGGGCAGGAGCAGAAACGATCAGATCTCCCTGGATATGCGCCTTTACCTCAAAGAAGGAGTACTCAGTATTCTCGACCTCGTAAAGGAGCTCCAGACCAGTTTGGTGAAACAGGCCGCCAAATATATAAACTCGATCATGCCCGGGTACACCCACCTGCGCAAGGCTCAACCCATCCTTTTCTCACATCACCTGATGGCATACTACGAGATGTTCAAGAGGGATAGAGAGAGGCTGACCGACGCCTTGCGCAGGATAGATGTCCTCCCCTTGGGCAGCGGCGCCTTGGCCGGTTCCCCATATCCCATAGATCGAGACTATCTGGCAGAGTTGTTGGGTTTTGCCGAGATCAGTCAGAACAGCATAGATGCCGTGGGCAACAGGGACTTCGTAGTGGAGTTCCTCTCACACTGTGCTCTCATCATGATGCACCTCAGCCGCCTCTGTGAAGAGTTTATCATCTGGTCCAGTGCGGAGGCCGGATTCCTGCACCTGCCTCAATCCCTCTGCACCGGCAGCAGCATCATGCCCCAAAAGGAGAACCCCGACGTATTGGAGCTTATCAGGGCAAAGACAGGGAGGGTATATGGTGCCCTTGTCTCTCTGCTAACCATCCTAAAGGCCCTCCCCTTGGCGTACAATAGGGATCTCCAAGAGGACAAGGAACCCATGTTTGACACCGTAGATACGGTGAAGAACTCCCTTAAAATTATGGCCAAACTCCTCGATGGGATAGAGGTAAACCAGGAGAGGATGAGGGCCGCCGCCGCCGAGGGCTTCACCAACGCCACAGATCTGGCCGATTACCTAGTCCTAAATGGGATCCCATTTAGGAAGGCTCACCAGGTCGCCGGGAAGGTGGTGCAGTACGCCGAGGAGAGGGACAAAAAACTGGAGGACCTCTCCCTGGCCCAATTGCAATCCTTTTCCCCTGCCATCAAAGAGGACGTCTTTGACTATATTCGCATAGAGAGTTCGGTGGACCATCGTCAAACCATAGGAGGGACGGCCCGTCAAAGGGTGGCTGAACAGATAAAAAGGGCCCAAAAGGAGCTGGCATGTTGAAGAACACTTTTCCTCTCCTGATCATCCTCATCATCCTAGTGGGAGGCTGCGGCGTCAAGGCCCCCCCCATACCCCCTGATGTGCTGGTACCCAAGGCCATCTCTGACCTACAAGGAAAGGTAAGAGAGGGAGAACTGTACCTGAGCTGGGGTGTACCGCGGAAAAACGTAGATGGTTCCAAGCCTGCCGATCTGGTGACCTTCAGGGTGCTCAGGAGGGAAGAGCGAGGAGGGTGTCTGGAGTGCCCTGGGGAGTTCAAAATAAGGGCAGATCTCGACCTTCGCGCCCCAGGGGATTACCGACTGGAGAGGGGCACCGTAACCTGGAGGGATGAAGACCTCAGGGAGGGAACCATTTATATCTATAAGGTGCTCAGCATCAACCACTGGGGTTATCCCAGCACCCCTTCTAACGAGCTAATAATCCAATGGGGACAACCTCCACCACCCCCTTCATCCCTCAAAGGAGAGGGAAGGGATGAATCAATCCTGCTGATCTGGGAGCTGGTGGAAGGAACAAATGGATACAATATCTACCGAAGAGAGGAGGGAAACCCATTCCCTTCAGACCCCCTGAACAAGAGACCAGTAAAAGGAGACAGATACTTCGATAAGGGACTGGAAAATGAAAGGAACTACCTCTATGTTGTCCGCGGGGTGAGGGTCTTCGGCGAAACAGCGGTGGAGGGGAAGAGCTCCGAGGAGATAAAGATCGAGTACTGAGGAGACAGAAAATGCCCGAGATTAAGAGCACCATGGACCTCGTGATGGAACGAGTGGGAAAAATGGAGATAGACCAGGAGGAGAGGGAAGGATTTAGGAGAAAAGAAGCTGAAGACCTAACACAGCGCCTTTTCAACCGTTACTTCGTCCAAGCGGACAAAAAGGAACTCAGTGCCCTGAAAAAGGAGTTGCAGGGAGCAAAAGGGGAGGTGAAGGCGGCACTTACCGAGATCCTGATCGCCAACTACTCCCCAGAGGACCCCTCCGCAACGAGCCTCGCAGGGTTGGAGATCGTACAGGAGGGGAAAGGCAAAGAGATAGTCAAGGCCCTGCGGGAGCTGACCTCAAGCTACCAGAAGGAGAGAGATGATGAATTACAGGGGATGGAGAAGGGGTTCCGAGAGGAATTGTCCCGCAAGGGGATATCAGGATCGGCTGTAGAACCGAACCCTGATTCCAATCCCCGTTGGACCGATTTCATCGGCCGACTGAACAAAAAATACGGAGAGCAAAAAAAGAGATGCTCAACAAACTGGTATGATACCCCCAGCCTAGGGATACCACCTGTGTAACTACTTCTTTTAATTGAGTGTCAACACGTCATTGTAAAAGCCGAAGACCCACAACCCTACTCTACATAAGTGGGAAGATCTTTTCCTCTATCCAGCGAAAGTTCTCCTTTACTGCCTCACTCCCCTCGATGATCCTTCCATGTCCAGGCAGGAGATACTCCACGTCGAGCTGTGAAAGCCTTGCTATGCTTCGCTTGAGGAGGGCGCTGTCCCCCTCATAAAAATCCGTCCTGCCCACCCCTTCACTAAAAAGGACGTCACCGGTAAAAAGTACCCTCCTCTCCTTCCAGTAGAGGGAGATGGAACCAGGGGAGTGGCCAGGGGTATGGTAGACTTCTAACTCCTCTCCCCCCAACCTCACGATCCCCTCTTTAAGGTAGAAATGGGGTTTTACAACAGGTATGGGGAGCCCCATGGCCTGGTATATCTGATAGCCAAAGGCCCTGAGGTGCCGCTCCTCTTCCTTGTGAAAGGCAACCACGGTATCGCTCTTGGAGAAGGTCGCCACCCCCTCGTGGTGATCGGGATGGAGATGTGTGGAGATAATCAAGGAGATCATGCCAATGGATACCCCATCCTTCTCCATGGAGCCGAAGAGCTCGGCCAGATGTCTCAGGTGCCCCACATCGATGAGGGTGGGTACATCGCCATCGATCACATAGGTATTACAGTTGTTCTCGGTGGGGCTCGTCCAGGGATAACAAAAAAGGTCATCAAGAAGCTTCATTCAGTCGTCCTTTCCTCCTTCATCGGTATCTGATTCACAGCAAAAGCTAGTCTACACCTCCCACACGGTACAGTATAGCCTTGATACGCACAATAGTGAACCTCCCCCCGCCCACAGGGCGGGGCATCCCATCCAGTCTCCTCCCCCTTGATGGGGGAGGGAACTATTAATGATGTCATTCATCCCCGTTCACAGAACAGGGTATTCTGACACGTCTTCATAAAAAAGGGGAGGCATAAAGCCTCCCCCAGTTGTGCCGTTTTCTTGTTACCTTACCTCTTCTTAGGGAAACACTTGTTGATGATATCGGCAGCGGGCTTCTTCCCGATGAAGCTACCCAAGAAGTAGCAGATACCGGAGCCGAAAAAGACGATCCAGAACATGTTCGCCATACCCAGGGTTTTGTGCATCACACCCCAGGCTCCCCACAGGGTTGCAACAAGACCAAAGATGCACGCTGTGATGACACCCAGCGACGTAGCCCCTTTCCAGTAGTACGAAACGGCGGTCACGTAGATGAAGGTTCCGCCGAGGCCGATGGCCGCAAAGCCCATGAAGATGGCGAGCAGTGCAGGCGGGCGGTGTAAGGTGTAGTAGAACGGGAGGAAGAGGAACACGGCCAGCAGGAACCTCGTGAGCCAGATGAGGGTTTTGTCCTTGGTCTTTGGCGCCCAGAGCTTTACCAGGTCTCTGGATACGTTACCGGCCATGATAAAGACCATCGCCGAGAGGGTGGAGAGGGCAGCGGCAAACAGCGCTGAAGTGTAGAAGGTCAGCAGCGGAATCCCGCCTACTGCCCACGCCATGGTAGGATCAGCAAGGTCGGCCTTCCAGGGCACAATCTTCATGAGCGCTGGCCCGTATATCGCCCGGGCGACCAGCCCGTTCCAGGCGCAGTCTATCATGATGGGAATCCCTGCCACAAGCCAGACAAAAAGGCACAGGATAGCATAATCCTTCTTGGTAAGCTGCCTCATGCCCAGAAACCGGCTCACATTGTGAGGAAAACCAGTGGCCATGGTAAAGAAGATCATGGGGCACGCCAGCAACCCTATCCAGCTGGCGAACAACTGCGTCTTGCCGAGCTGGGGCAACTCAGGTCGCATCAGCTTAATCAAGGCAGGACTCTGGGCGGCAAGGTTTTCGTTCAGCCCGGTAGGCCCTCCTATATAGACCAGTGCCATGATCCCCATGACCAACCCCACGGCCCCCAGAAAGGCACCTTGAAATGCCATGGACCACTGGGTGGCGGTGTAACCTCCCAGGGTCATGTAGATCCATGTCACTATGACAGCGACCAGGAGACAGGCAAGAGGATTCCATCCGGTCACCACATGCCAGGTACCGCCCGCTGCCTTCAACTGCCCGATGGAGTACATCAACAGGTAGACCAGCATGACGAGGCTTATGATCGTCTGCGACGCCTTGCTGCCAAACCGCCTCCCCAGAAGCTCTGGCAAGGTGGTGGCACCCAGTTTGGCAGACAGCTCACGGGTCCTCAGGGCCGTAAACCAGACGCAGGGCATGATGCCGACTAGGGTCCATATACCCGCAAACCACATCCCTGACCATCCCAGCATGTAACTGATCCCTGCGCTTCCGCAAAAGGCCCAGCCACTGAGGTAGGCGGCTGCCACCGCACACCCCGTGGTGATGGGACCCATCGCCCTCTTTCCCACCATGTACTCATCAAAGGTACCCCATCTCCTCCTACCCATAAGGCCGATCCAGAGGGTCACGAGGAGCATGGCAGCAACACCGATAGCAGCCCATAGACCCGAGGCCGCCGTTGCCGTCGGTACAGCTAAGAACTCCATGTCTTATACCTCCTTGTTTGAGTTTGAGCTGTTTACTTCTTCGTCTTTTTAAAACTTTTTGACTTCGCCAAAACGATCCACGTACCGATAAAACTCATCGCTGTGGTCAAAATGACGATCCAAAGCCAAACCTTAAAGGGAAACAAAAGATCCATCAGCACTTCCTCCTTTCACAGAAGTTTTGCAAAAATCTTCTTCTCCCCTCACCAAAAAAGTCTTCTCACCCCCTCCCATGATTTATTGAAAAAAACCAAAGCAATAACAAAACAAAATGACCCTTCATGGGCCTTTCAAAACACCTTGAAACCCAGTATTACTATGACGTACCCCCATGAAGGATCCCCTAGCTTGGTACCACATAACCAAAATCCTTATTATTTGTCAAGGGAAAAATAACTTTGTTGTAAAAAACATAAAAAGAATGATCGGTCTCTTTGATGCGTAGGCACATCAGGGCGCCGTGGGATCTATCTCATCTGTATCATCCGTATTGACTCTCCCCCCCTTTGAATGATATAGGAGGCAAAAAAGGTGCAGCCAATGAAGGTATTGGGATTGGTGGGCAGTGTGCGAAGGCTTGGCAACTCCGAGATCCTCACCAAGGAGGCCCTCATGGGGGCCGAGGAGGAGGGGGCGGAGGTGGAGATCCTCCGTCTCACCGACTACGAGGTAAAACCGTGCCGGGGGTGTGCAGCATGCCTCTTCCAGGGAAGGGATTGTGTCATAGAGGATGACGCCAACTTCATCTTCGCCAAGATGGCAGCGAGCGATGGAATAATAGTCGGGGTGCCCTGTTACATCCTGGAAGCTACCGCCATCATAAAACAGCTCATCGATCGGGGCTTTGCCCCCATGCAACAGAACACGATCAGGGGAAAGGTAGGAGGGGTCATCGTCCCCTATGCCACCCGCGGGTGGACCCAAAATGTCTTCCAGCAGACCAATACCTGGCTCCTCTCCTTGGGGGTAGATATCATCGATCAGCTCCTCATCCACGTCCAGGGGCTCAGTGAGGCCCCCCTCTTCTCCCAGGCCATAGAGAGGGCCCGTACCTTGGGCAAAAAGGTGGTCCAGGCCATAAAGAGAGGTGACCATTCCTATCAGGGAGAGGAGGGGATCTGTCCCATCTGCCACGACCGAAACCTCAGGATCCTAAAGGATATGAAGACAGTGGAATGCCCGGTCTGCGCCGTCCGGGGCACCCTCCAGGTGGAAGGGGGAACGATCACGGTCGTATTCACGGATGAGGCAATCCGACGGCATCGGTGGACCGAGGAAAACCTTCGGCGCCACTTCACCTACCACCTCAAGCCTTCGAAGGCATTCTTTATCAAGACAAAGGGGGAGAGAAAAAAGAAGACCCAGAAGTATAAGGGCTACCTGGGGATGTGAGGAGAGAGTGGACTATCTGGTACGATTTAGCTATTACCCTGGAGACCCCCTCCAAGAGATAAAAGAGGAGGACCTGCGCCGTATTGCCGAGAGATGGGGCCTGCAGATCGGGTTAGAAGAAGTGAGAGGTGATGTAAAAGGAGGTCAAGAGGAAACCCTTGATAAAGACCTGGAAGAGATTACACAGACGGTGATCACAGTAGCAGGCGACCATGCCTCTTCCATCCGCGGTGGATTGGTGGACCTCATCGAGAGGTACCGGGCCCCGCGCACCGTCTATGCCCTCTGGGGGAGCAACCCCTCCGGGGAGGCCATCGCCAGGGAGGTCATAGATGAGATGGATGGGTGGTGGTAATGAAGACGGAGATGAAGGTGCAAAACCCGAAGGTCCGCCCGCTGGAGGCATTCCCGGTACAGATGTCAGGCAGGGAGATGATCGGGATCAAGGACACTACCGGGATAAGCACGGAGATCATCTTCGTCCCTCCCGAGGCCTTTTTTCTCATCAGTTTGATGGATGGAACGCACAGCCTGCGAGATTTGCAGGCGGCCTATATGCACAAATATGGAGAGCTCCTCTTCACCGATAAAATCGAAGAGCTCACCGACCAACTGGACTCCTACTATTTTCTGGAAGGCCCCCGTTTTTTGAACCACCTCCGCCATATCCAGGAGGAGTTCAAAGCGGCAGATATCAGAAAGGCGGCCTTTGCCGGCAGGGGATATGAGGATCATCCCGAAAGGTTGAAGGCACAACTGAGGGGATACTTCACCGATAAGGAAGGTCCCCGGCCCCTCGAAGAAGGGGAAAAAAGACGAGCAATCAGAGGGATCGTGGCCCCGCACATAGACTTCGCCCGGGGAGGGGCTTGCTATGCCCACGCCTATAACACCGTGGGGGAGTCCACCGGGGCTGATCTCTACGTGATCCTCGGCACCTGCCACACCCCCATGACGAACCCCTTTGCCTTTACCCGAAAGACCTTTGAGACGCCCCTGGGCAAGGTCGCAGTCGAGGGGGAACTCGTCGAAAAGATCACACAACGACTCCCCTTCGACCCTTTTGGTGACGAGTTCTCTCACCGCCAGGAGCATACCATAGAGTTTCAGGTCCTCCTCCTCCAGTATATTTTGGGAAACAGGAGGTTTAAGATCCTCCCCATCTTGTGCAGCTCGTTCCATGAGATGATCAAACAAAGAGCCTCCCCTCTGGAAGACCCCCTCTATCGAGAAGCCATCGCCATCTTGAAGGAGGTCGTATCCCCCCTCCCCCACACCTGTTGTATCGCCAGCGCTGATCTGGCCCATGTAGGGCCTCAGTTCGGGGACCATGAGATGGTCACACCCGGAGTCCTAGCGGAGGTCAGGGGGAAGGATTTGGAGATGTTGAACTCTGTGGAACGACTGAACGAGGAGGATTTTTATCGCTTTATTCTCCAGGAAGGAGATCGAAGAAACATCTGCGGCCTGCCCCCCATCTATGCCCTGTTACATCTAATAGAAGCCCAGAAGGGGGAATTATTGAAATATCAACAATGGCGCGACCCTCAGGGCATGGGGATGGTGAGCTTTGCCAGCATGGTCTTCACCTGAACCCGACCCTACTACAATAAACTCTCAATATTTCCTCTCCCCTTTGGGGAGAGGAATAAGGTGAGGGGGAAAACCATATCCACCCTCACCCCGACCCTCTCCCGCCAGAGGGAGAGGGAGTGATAAAGGATTGTCATCGTTCTGGGTGACGAAGTCGTCATGAGAAATGAGATAGCAATGGAAATACCAAAAGAGCTATGGGAGGCCATCGAGGATCTACGTTACCTCCTGAGCCGTGGCTATCCGAGAGAGGGCTCCCTCCAGGCGGTGGGCAACCGATATAACTTCACCCAAGACCTCAGACACCTCTTGCGCCGAGGGGTCTTCCCTGCTCACGTAGCTGAGGCGAGGAGGCGAAAGATGGTCTCTGTGGAGGAGATCAGGGGGAAGCAGCTTGCCATAGACGGCTATAACGTCATCATCACCTTGGAAAGCGCCCTGAAGGGAAAGACCATCCTGTTGGCCGACGACGGCTTTATCAGGGATATCTCAGGGGTCTCCGGTGGATATCGAGAGGGCGCGGCAACGACCGAGGCCTTGGGTTTGATCGCCGACCTTCTGGAGGCCTCAGGACCGGCACAGGTCATCTTCCTCCTCGACTCCCCCATCAGCGGCAGTGGAGAGTTGGCCGCCAGGATCAGGGCCCTCATGAGGGAGCGGGGGGTTTGTGGGGATGCCTCGGCGGTGAAGGTCCCGGAGCGGATCATGGAGGGATATAAAGGGATTATCGCCAGCAGCGACTCTGCCCTCATCGATCAGGCCCAGGGGGTCTTTGATCTCGCTGGTCACCTCATCAGAGAAAAGTTGAAGGCATCTTTTATAGACATGGGGATGAAGAGATGAAGGCCGCCTTAGTTCACAGTGAAGAGATGAAACGATACGATTTCGGCCCTGGTCAGCGGGGTCTCGGGGATCGAGGTGGACCTGAAAGAACCAACCCCCCTGCCCCCCTGGCTCGATGAGGAGGTGGGGATGGAGCAGGTGAAACAGGTGGTGGTGGAGGTGAAGGGGCATCTCTCACCATTTTGGAACTGCTTGTAGATACCTGTCCCTAACACCTGAACCTTGACGGTCTCCCCCCGCATGCTTATATTCCCTATAGTCTTGTGAGGATATGATGTGGGCCTTGGCAGGAATATTCGCAAGCTCTTTTGTAGTGGGGCTTTCCGGAGCGCTCATGCCAGGGCCGGTCCTCACGGTGACCATCGCCGAGACCACCAGACGGGGTTTCTGGGCAGGCCCTCTGGTTGTACTGGGTCATGGGATCATTGAATTTGCCCTCTTTGTGGCGTTGGTCCTGGGGCTTGGTAGCCTCCTGCAACAGGACCTCGTCTTTGGAATCGTCGGAACCGGGGGTGCCGTCGTCCTCATCTTGATGGGGATAGGGATGATGAGGAAAACAAAGGAGGCCACCCTGAAAATTCAGCTTGCAGAGGGAGAACGCAGCAGACCTGTGCTCGCGGGTATTGTGACCAGTATCGCCAATCCATACTTTATCATCTGGTGGGCGACCATCGGGCTATCGTACATCGCCCTCTCCCAGCAGTACGGGGTAAAAGGATTGAGCGCCTTCTATTCCGGTCATATCATGGCGGATGTAGCCTGGTATGTCTCCATCGCCGGGGCCATCACCCTGGGCAAAAGGGTCATGGATGACCGGACGTATAGATGGATCATCGGCATCTGTGGTGGGTTTCTCCTGATCCTTGGGGTCTACTTCGGTTTCAAGGGTCTGAGTGTGCTGGTCTAAAAATATTGTAGGAGGTATTTCGTGATACTGAAATCATTAGTCGTAGGACCGATTCAGGCAAACTGTTATATCCTGGGGTGCGAGCGGACCAAACAGGCAGCGGTGATCGACCCCGGGGATGAGGTGGACCGAATCCTGATTGAGCTGGCCAAAGATGAGCTGCGCCTGGTCTATATCATCAACACCCACGGACACTTCGACCATACCGGGGGCAACAAGGCCCTCAAGGAGGCCACCGGTGCCGAACTCCTGATACACCGCGCCGACGCCCCCATGATCACGCATCAGGGAAGCAGTGCAGCGGCCTGGGGGATGAACGTGCAAAATTCCCCTGCACCGGATCGTTATATCGACGAGGGTGATGTCATCACCTTCGGGGATATCTCCCTGAAGGTCCTCAACACCCCTGGCCACTCGCCAGGAGGGATCTCGCTCGTCACCGATAAGATGGTCTTTGTGGGGGATACCCTCTTCGCCAGCTCCATCGGCAGGACCGACTTTCCTGGCGGTGATTACGAAGGGCTCATTCGCGGTGTGCAGACCAAGATCTTCACCCTCGGGGACGATGTGGTGGTCTATCCTGGACATGGACCACAGACCACCGTGGGACAGGAAAAACAGTACAATCCCTTCTTTGCAGGAGGGGGAATGAGATTATTTTGAGGCTCATTCATCCCTCCTGGCCTCTCCTAGGCGACAACGATCTGCCAAGTATAAACAAGGCTGGCAGGGCAAGTACCTGCATCGCCACGGCAAACATAATTACATAACCTATAGATATCTCATACAAAATTCCTATCAACAAGCTCCCCAAAAACCAGGATGCCCCGTAGGCGGTATTGAAGATACCGTAGGCGAAACCCCTGCGTTCCATCGGTGTCAGATCAGCTATGGCAGCGCGCATAATGGTCTCCTGGATCCCCATGACCGCCCCCCAGAGGACCACACCCACGACGGCGAGAGCGTAGCTTCCTGAAAACCCCAGAAAGGGGATGGGGATAGTCAAGAGCGGCAGGGTGATCAACGAGATAAGGCCGACCCTGTCGTAGGTCTTGCCGATGATGAGGGCCACCACGGCGTCCACACCCATTGCCATGGCGTACAAGAGGGGTATCTGTATCTCCGGCACCACTGATTGGACCTTCAGGTGATAGGAGATGAGCTGAAAGTTGGCAAAACCCGCCACACTCAGGAAGGCAAAGAGGGTATATACCCAGAAGGATTTGGGGAGCTTCTTCCTTGTATCAGGTGGCGTCGTATCGTGAGATCGCTCCATCGCCTCTGGCGCGGGGACCTTTCGCCTCGCTACCGCCAGGACGACCAGGGTCAAGAGGGCAGGCAGCAATAAGATCGTGAAGCCAGTCCGATACCCACCCCGCAGGAAAAAGACGAAGAAAAAGATCAAAGGGCCGATAAAAGCGCCCACCTGATCCAGGGCCTCGTGGATGCCGAAACCCCAACCCCTGCCCACTTCCTTGGTGGCATAGGAGAGGATGGTATCCCGCGCCGGAGTCCTGATGGCCTTGCCCATGCGCTCCACAATGATAAAGATGGCAGCCACCTGCCACACACCTGCCAGGGCCAAGAGTGGGATGGACAGAATGAGGCCGTAGCCGATAAATACGAAAATCCAATATCTGCCCGTGCGGTCGGCCATATATCCGGAGATCAGCCGCAGCGCATAGCCGAGAAACTCCCCCAGCCCTGCAACCAGGCCGACAACAGCAGCGCTCGCCCCCACGGTGGAGAGAAAGGGGCCGGTGACACTGCGCGCGCCCTCGTAGGTGATATCCCCGAACAGGCTCACCATCCCCAGCAGGATGATGAACTGATAAGCCAACCTTCTAGTGTCTTTCATCGGTCTGCTCGATGCTCTTCTCGACAAATGGTCAGGTCTTACTTGCCGAAGTATACACGATATACGCTTGTCCTATAAGGGTAGAATAATGTTGTAAGTGGAACGCTTCTCGAATCTGATCAAGGAGCTTTGTTCGGCGTTTTTCCATCCTCTTAATCTCTCGATCTGCCAGCGGGATTACGGTTCATCAAACTTATCAAACAACATCTCCTTTTTCTTGACTTTACTGATTTTATTACTTAAAATAGTTACAATAAGAGACAAAACATTGCAATGCCCCATCATTTGCTATTCTCATTGAGTTATACACAAGCTTTACAGAATTTTCATTCTATATTTTAGGATGAAATACGGAAAATCTTCTGTATATTAATTGTTAGGTTCCAAAATTAGGTAGAGATTAATCGATGAAAGTTATAGAGTGGTTCACTCAAGGAAAGCGACTGGAAGTCTTAACGTTGATTGTGTTAGTAATTGGTTGGCTTGGAAATTACTTCTTAGTTCAACGCTATGCCGCAAGAGTGAGCGAAGCGAAGTTTTCTAAAGAAACAGCCCTGTTAATCAGCGAATTACAACCAAAAGTATCTGCTAATATAAATGGATTTATGTATCGAGACGGTAGAGCGGAAATCTTTTACAATATAGAAAACGCCGGCATACATTCCGTCACAATAAGTCGACAAAAAAGCGAATTTTGGCCTGACAACCGCTTAGAAGATCAATATATAGATGGTAAGAACTACGAGATTTCGCATCCCAGAACATTTAGCTTGCCTCCTGGACAAAAAATTACACACGCCATCTACGTTAATTTCATATCAGGGCAAAAACCGAAGGCTAGCTTCTACTCCAAAATACTTTTTAAATATCAGACGAACCCCACTGTTGTAAATATTTACGCAAAACAGTTAAAAGCACATGTTAGCGATGAACAACTATCAGAATTATCCACGTTTTATCAAGGGCAGGAGGGGTATATAGGAATTAGTTATGCAACATCACCAAACGAACCTCAAATAGTTATTCAGATAGACGGCAAGCAAATAAAAAGTGGCATACAGAATGGTGCTAAATATATAGGAGGTACCATTCACATTGCAAATAATGGTGGTGCACTCGCTACACTGATCCTGGAAAACGGTCCTCTTATGGTAACTCCTGTTACCTTTTCGGATGGAAATGGAATAAAACTCGGCGACACACGACGATATGGCATCTTTGGAGACGTTACGTTAAAACAGCCATACCTAACGTCTTACTCTATTCATGGAGGAAATAGGAAGTCTTTCCCATACCTTGTTCTGGTTGAATCTGCGGGAATCTACTATGTTGATTTCAGAATCCAGCAGCCAGGGCACAATTATACCCAGACTTGGTCAGGAAGTACGTACGTAGTTGTGAAGTAATTGATAGTCGGATAGGGGTCTAGTCGGGAAGAAGCCGGGATTGAATCTTTACGCTTGACAAAACCGTGAGCAAAAAACCGAACCCCTCATAGCAGTGGACGTGGTAACCTGGACAGTAGAACCTCATTCTTAGACCAACGGGGAACAGTATGAATAATTCTCGTAAGATCAATCTTAAGGCAATCTTGATAGGTTTTTTTGTGGATATTGGCGGCACGACACTGGCCAGTTTTGTTTACGCACTCATAATGGGTATTATATTGGCTGTGCAGGGAGTCCCTCCAACTGAGATCGAGGCCAAAATGGCTCAGGGCCCTGCTGTTTACCTCAGCAGTCTTGTTATCGGTTTTGTCTTTACCTTTTTGGGAGGGTATGTTGCTGGACGCATTGCCAAAACCGCTGAGGTTTTGCACGGAGGTATGGTAGGGGTCATCGGCGTTCTGCTCGGTTTGGCGCTTTACACTCCCTTGAATTTCAGTGCCTATCCTGTGGGGTTCACGATGGTTGGATTTGCCCTTGCGATTCCCCTTGCCCTTCTCGGAGGGTATGTCGCAAAAAGCAAAAATGAGGAAGGAAAAGCGGAATTGCATCTCTAATCTTGACAAAACCGTGAACACAAAACCGAACCCATCATCACAGCAGATGTGGTAAACCGCTCTACTGATCTCCAGCGTCAGAAACCAAAAACCAAATAGTAATATGCCAAAATTATTAAGGGTAAGGTACTACTTTAAGCCACCAGAGGTATAAAATGGTACCTTACCATTGTTTTTTAATTTTTAAGATTATGTGGTAATATGCCAATAGAATGATAGTGTCCCTTGGAATAATGACTGAGGAGACAAACAATGAATAAACAATTCGAAACCCGAAATATGCAATCCGCAATTGTTAAAGTCCTGTTGATCGAGGACAGCTCCAAATACACTGAAGTAATACGAATAATGCTGGACAGGGTACAGGGCACCCAATTTGATTTGGTGTGTGCCAGACGGCTCTCGAGGGGACTGGAAAGCCTTGGCGAGGGAGGGGTCGATGTGGTCCTGTTAGATCTCAAGTTGCCAGACAGCCAGGGGCTTGACACGTTCGACAGGGTGTATGCACAAGCACCAAGCGTGCCGATCATCGTGATGACTGTAACTGACAATGATGAGCTGGCAGTAAGAGCAGTTCAGAAAGGCGCGCAGGACTATCTGGTCAAAGATCAGGTGGATAGCAAATTGCTGGTGCGCGCCATACGCTATGCCATCGAGCGCAAGCGGGTGGAGGAAGCGCTGAAGGAAACAAACATATTTTTGCAGAACATCTTGGAAAGTTCTTCCTATATTTCCATCTTGTACACCGATCTGGAGGGCAATATCCTCTATTGGAATAAAGGCGCTGAAGACATGTTTGGATACAAGGTTGAAGAGGTCGTTGGCCGTTGTAAAACAGATATATTATACCCAGATGATGAAGAGGAGACAAAAAAGAAAATAGAAGAGGTCAGGTCATTTATATTGAAAAATAAACAGGGGATAAGTTGCGAGGTTTGGGAGGTAACGAAAGATGGACGCAAGCTATGGGTCAATTTGAATTTGACCCCCAGGTTCGATGAGAATGACCAGGTGATAGGGATTTTAGGTATTGGACAAGATATCACCGAGCGCAAGCGGATGGACGAGATGCTGCTAACAGCTGCTCAGGAATGGCGGACTACGTTCGATGCCATTAGCGATGTTATTTGTCTGATCGACTCAGAAAGAAGGATTATTCGATGCAACAATGCTATGACGCATTTCCTTCAAAAATCGTTCAATGATATTATCGGCCGCACCTGTTGTAAACTTGTGCACGGCACGTCAGAACCCATCGAAGGTTGTCCCTTTGAGCGCATGCAGAAGACTCGCCGCAGCGAGACCATGGTTTTGCCAATAGATGCCCGGTGGTTCAACATCTCTGTTGATCCGTTGCTGGATGAAGGCGGCAATCTCATTGGTGGGGTTCATATTATGTCCGATATCACCAAGGAGAAAGAGATAGACAGGATGAAATCTGAGCTTATCTCTAAGGTATCTCATGAATTGCGCACTCCTTTAACTACAATTAAAGAGGGAATTTCCCTTGTCTTCGATGGCACCTTGGGTCAAATCAACGCAGATCAGGAGGAAGTTCTCGCGATAGCCAAGAAAGATATTGATCGGTTAGCCCGATTAATAGGGAATCTTTTAGATGTCTCCAAGATTGAAACCGGGAAAGTGGAGTTGAAAAAATCATCGGTGAACATCTCATCTTTAGTCGAAGAGGTGCTCGTGTCATTTCAGAAACAAATCGAGAAAAAAAACATTACGCTCGAGACTCGCTTGAAGGGAGAAATGCCACCTCTCTATATTGATCCAGATAAGATCAGCCAGGTCCTGACCAATTTAGTTTCAAACAGCATTAAGTTCACCCCCGAAAGTGGCCACATTACGTTAGGGATAAAAGATAAAAGGGAAGAGATAGAGATAAGCGTTAAGGATACAGGTTTAGGAATTGCCAGAGAAAATATTCCTGAGTTATTTGATCGGTTCTCTCAGTTTAATCGAGTCTATGGTCCAGGAGAAAGGGGAACGGGGTTAGGATTGGCCATATCGAAGGAGATCGTCGAGATGCATGGAGGGAAGATATGGGTTGAGAGTGAGCTTGGTAAAGGAAGCACATTTACTCTTAGCTTACCCAGACTCAGTCAGGATGAGATCTTTCGGGAATATCTGACCAACGGGTTAAGAGAGGCAGAAGTGAAGGATTGCCCCTTGTCCCTGATCGTTATTTGTATGAAGAATGTTGAAAAGATTGAAAGAGATTATACAGATGTAAAGGTCTTTGCGATCTTGCAGGAGACTGAAGAAGTCATTGTGAGGACCCTGCGCCGAAAGAGTGATATCGTCTCCCGATATAAATATGGTGAGATTATCATAGCGATATTGATGGATACGGCGAGGAGAAACGCCCTCTCTATTAAGGAGAGGATTGGGCAGGCGATTGAGGCTGAGATTCGAGAGAAAGGATGGCCAAAAGATATAGAACTCATCTTAGATGTCGTCACGTATCCTGATGATGCCACGAATGAGGTGGATATGATTAATAAAATCTCGAAGGGGTTTTGGGTTGAGGAAATAAGTGACGAAGGAAGTAAAGGAGGAAAAGATGGATAAAAAAAGGATTTTAATTGTAGATGATGAGCCTGATTTTGTGAGAGTGACCCAGTTCAGGTTAGAAGCAGCAGGATACGAGGTCGTGGTTGCCTTTGATGGGATACAAGGTGTGCGAACTGCTCATCAGGAGAAGCCTGATTTAATCATTTTGGACATCATGATGCCGGCCATGCATGGACATAAGGTATGTGAGACGTTGAAAAAGTCAGCGCGAACCTGGACTATCCCGATTATTTACCTCACTGCCAAAGGCAGTAAAGAAGATGAGGAATTGGCGTATAAACTGGGAGCAGAATACTTCCTAACAAAACCTTGCGATCCCCAGACTTTCTTGGAAAGCATCAAAAAGGCATTAGAACCAAGTACAAAATTAGAAAGAGCAGAAGAAAAAGAATCTTAGGGGGGAGATCGGTCGAATCTTTGGTCTTGACAAATCCGTGGGCACAAAACCGAACCCCTCATCACAGCGGATGCGTTAAACCGCGCCGCTGATATCCAGCTTTAGAGACCAAATAGTAATATGCTAAAGTCATTAATTATAAATCGCCTTCAAGACCTGAGATTTAGTCTTGTAACTCGACCTACGGGTTCAGATATTGTCTTTAGTATCATAGTATTTTTAATCTATATGGTTAGTGCACTTGCCATTGGATTCATCAGTGGCTTTTTCACGTTCGGCCTGCTCAAAGCAAAGTACTGGCTTCTTATAATACTCCCTGTTTCGCTCTTAATTTTTCCCTCTTTTGTAGAGGAATTGTTCTTTCGTGTCTTATTACTCCCTCATAAAAGAAATAAAATGAGTAATCAAAAAATTATCCTTTATGCTTTAGTAAGCATCTTTTTATTTGTAGTGTGGCACCCATTAAATGCTTCAACAATAAACCCTGCTGCTTATCCAATTTTTACGAATGCTACTTTCCTTTGTATTGCAGCGTTAATGGCTATTGCTTGTACCGTCACGTATTTAAAATCAGGATCAATTTGGATTCCAGTGGTAATCCATTGGCTTACTGTTCTATTCTGGGTATTTTTATTAAGTGGTAGAAATTTAATTTTAGATTGCACTACCTATTAAATAACGCTTTCATTATTCTAACATGCCAATCAACGCGGACAACACCTTCGGCGACGATTATTTGCTGAGTTAGATACGTACGGTGAGTTCTCCCATGAACAGAAGGCAATTCCTGAAAAGGGCACTCTGGGTCGGTGCTAGCGTCGCTTTGGTGGGGAGCTATCCTGTCTTCATAGAGCGATACATCATCCGAGTAAACCGATACACCATACCAGTCCCCAACCTTCCTCATGAGTTCGATGGCCTTCGAGTCCTCCAGCTCACCGACCTGCACTACGGCCCCTTGATGCCCCTGTGCATTCTTGCCGATGTCGTACAAAAGGCGAACGAGCTGAAAAAGGACATCGTGGTCTGTACGGGTGACTACGTGCTCGGAAAAAGCTCCCATCGTGCAATCGATGCGATCTGGCATGTCCTGGCGAAACTGCGTGCGCCAGAAGGAGTCTATACCGTCCTGGGAAACCACGATCACTGGGCAAGTACCGAAAGATCGCTGCACTGGTTGGACACAAGCGGCCATATCAACCTAAGGCATAGGGCTGTTCCTTTCTCGCGCAATGGCAAGACCCTGTGGCTCGGCGGCGCAGGCGATCTGTGGGAAGACCACTTAAACCTTGACCATCTGCTCAAAGAAGTTCCGCAGGATGAGTGCAGAATCGTGCTGGCACACAACCCTGACACCGCCGATACAGACTACACGACCAGGGTCGACCTGATGATCTCAGGACATACGCATGGCGGGCAGGTGAAGATACCGTTCATCGGGACACCACTTCTGCCAGTCAAAAACAAGGCGTATTCGAGTGGCTTCATCAGGTCCCAAAAGACTAACGTCTTCATTTCGAGGGGCATTGGATGGGCATACTTGCCCGTGCGCTTCAACTGTTTTCCCGAAATCGCCATCTTGGCCCTGGTCCGCAGCGAAGAATGTACCAGATCTCCAACCTAACCGGTCGCTGTGTAATTAAGATTTGGGCTGCCCTTGACACGTGACCAATGAAATATCCAACCGGCCTAACACTGAAACTGACGGATTAACAGCTTCGCTGCGCGTCCGCAGCTTAGCTTGATGACGTTATTCATCAAAACATACATAAGAAATCCTCATCATGGGTACTTATCGTTTGCATTCT
>DAOVGN010000086.1 GCA_030672385.1 Deltaproteobacteria bacterium
ACCCTCCTAAGGCTTGAGATACCGTTGAAGAATATTGACGTGGAGATCCCGCAGGCACAGCAGGTGCTGACAAGCCTAAGAGGTAATACAACCATTGTTTCTGCGGTTATTGCCACTGGACGTACAATTAGTGTTCGGTGGAGGAAAAAGGTCGCCGTCACCGAAAAGATTCCGCCCAAGCTTTATAGTGAAGTCTATCATCTTATTTCTATTGAAGACGATGCCCTGAAAATTAATTCGGATATCAATTACAACATTCTCCATAGTGAGGTTGACGCTGTGCGATTGGTAATTCCGGAAGATATGAATCTGCTCACAGTATCAGGTGAAGGCGTGGGGGAGTGGCAGGAAGTTGTACAAAAGGGCCAACGTCTGATCCTTATACCTTTTACCTATGGTAAAAAGGGAGCGGCCACCGTCACTATTACAGCGGAAACGGCGCTTTCTGAAACGGGGTTAGCGAATGCGTTTGCCGGGATACGGGTGCTCGACACGGTTCGTGAAACAGGATTTATCGGTATTGAGCTCAACACAAGCGCCGAGGTAATAGCGACGGAGAGCGAAGGCCTAGAAAAGGTCCCCGTACAGAAACTACCTCCTTCTCTTTATAATAAATCAGTTAAGCCCCTCATCCTCGGATTTAAATATCTGAAGCACCCTTATAGTCTGGTACTTGACGTTAAAAAACATGAAAAAATCGCTGTACCGATTGCAACGATTAACTCTGGTAGTGTGGTCACACTATTTACAGAGGATGGCAAAGTTGTGCACCGTTTAGTGTATCAGATAAGAAACAGCGCAAAGCAGTTCCTGGAAATTCAGCTGCCAGAAAAAGCAGATGTCTGGAGTGTGATGGTTGGCAATGAACCGGTTGAGTCATCCATCAATGCGCAGGGGAAGCTCCTCGTGCCGCTCATACGATCCCGTTCTGTGAACAATCGTCTCGATACCTTTCCCGTTGAGGTTATCTATTGTCTGGTAGAAGAGAGGTTTTCGATGTTGGGTTTGCGAAAATCAAGTCTGCCTGCGGTTGATCTGCTGATAAGTCAGCTTATGTGGTCCGTGTATCTTCCGAATGATTATGGGTACATCTATTTTGAGAGCACATTGGAGAAAGAGGAGATAATACGTGGACTGAACGTTTTCGCAGGTGCACAAAGACGGTACGATGAAAAGGCAATGAAGGAAGTTTATAAATCATCGGAGATGGAATCTGGTGAAATTCGCAGGGACAAGCTTAAGAAGGTTTATAAGGGAAAGGACTATAGGAGTAAATTCAGAAATGTCCCGCTGCAGGAAGAGCAGATATCCAGCCAGGTTGATGCCGAGCTTGGATTCAGCGGCCGTCTGGAAGGTCTTACTCAGCAGGGAGCACCACCAGCCGTCGTCCCCGCAGGCGCAACAGGTATATTACCCATACAAATACAGGTTCCTACTGGAGGACAGGTCTATAGATTTGCAAAGACGATCATTAAACCTGAGGACCCGCTTACCTTCAGCGTCACCTATACACAGTTATGGATTGTCAAGATAGTCAAGTGGTTAATTTTTGTGTTTATTATTTTGATACTTTATCTGAACAAAAAAAGGCTGACAATTCTCTGGCACCGATTAAAAGACAAACGGAGTGCTTTAGTCAACTGGTATAAAAGGCACGAAAGTACCATTAAAAAATATGCTCAATCTATAATAACACCTTTTGTACTGTTTGGCTTATTCATAGTATTTCGTCCTGTCTCTCGATTACTTACACTCCTGGTCTTCTTCCTTTTCGGGGTGAGCGTAGTATATCAAATTTCCCTCTACTGGAAGAGAAGATCTCAACCTAAATCAAGGCCCAAAAAAAGGACTAAGGGCACTGCAAAATGAGAAGAGATCTGGGGACAGCATACCTATACTCTTGACTGGAGGGAGAGAAGGCGATATGTTCTGAAGGGACATGATTGAAGGATAGGAAGGGTGTCCCTGGAACTGGCGATTTCAAGCGTTAGGTCTACATGAACCACAAACATAAATATGAAACGTAACATTAAATTTGGGACAGGAATTATTTTATTAATAGCCAGCCAACTCCTTGGGTGGGGATCCATGTTGTTTTTCTGTTCCCTGGCTCTCAAGACAAACAAAATTAATTTTTGCTACATAGGCACAGGCCTCTATGCCTTAAGCTGGGGGGTGCTCGGGTTGGGCTTGCTATTGGCAGGCACGGAAGGTACCCACTATTTACGTAATTTTTTAAAAAGGCACACGTTTTCTGTGCCTTTTCTATCCAATGTCCAAAAAAAACGGAAGTCCTTGGAAGGGTAAACGAGAAGAAAAACACCCATACCCAACCTGTTGTCGGAGCTGACCTCTGGAGCCTTCGCGCTGGTCTAACCATGTGCTGAGGCCCGTGTCGTATCTGGTTCACCTCCCGTTTAGTGGTGTCTTCCCTTATGGTGGCGATTTGTGATAAGATGATTACTTGACATTACTAATTATTTATGCTAAAATCTCCAAAATTTTGCATAAAAAGACCTATTTTATAAGAAACAAATAAGCAGAGAGAAGGAGTAGGAAATGCCAGCAAAACTCCTTGTCGCCGATGATAGTACTACCATTCAAAAGGTCTTCGAGAGGACCTTCCCTCGAGAGGAGTTTGCTCTCACCTTTGCTAATACCGGCGAGGAGGCCTTGGCCAAGGCGAGGCAGGACAAACCAAACCTGATCATTGCGGATATCAATATGCCCATGAAGAACGGGTTTGAGATATGTGAGGAGGCAAGGAAGGATCCCCTCTTAAAATACACCCCCATTCTGTTGTTGGTCGGGATCTTGGACGATTTTGACGAGGATGAGGCTCGCCGAGTGGGAGCAGATGGCTTTATCGTAAAGCCATTCGAGGCCAATGCCGCCATCAACAAGGTACGCGCGGCCCTGGCCCAGGAGAAAACGGCTGCTCTTCTGAAGGAGCCCGTGAGGGGGCAGGCAGAAGAGATAGTGGAGTTGGCGGATATGGTGGAGTCGCCTGCTGCTGGGCCACCTCCTCAAGCACAAAAAGTGGAGGAGATCCTAGAGTTGGGAGATATGGTTGAGTCGCCTGCTGCTGGGCCACCTCCTCAGGAGAGACAGGCAGAGGATATACTAGAGTTGGGAGATATAGTGGAGTCTCCTGCTGCAGTGCCACCTCCTCCCCAAGAGAAAAAAGAGGAAGGGTTTACCATTCAGACATCCCTGAGTGAATTGGAGGCAGAGTTACAAAAGGAGTTTGGTGAGGAGAAGGAGGAACCCCTGAGTTTGGACCTCCCCTTAGATGAGATGGAGACTGAGCCTATAGTAAAGGGTGCAGAGGGTACAGGTCTCTTCGGTGAGTTAGGGATAGGAGAAGGAGAGGAAAAGGAGATCAGGGACGAGAGGTTAGAGGATATCCTCGGTAAGAGCGCCACGGAATTGGAGAAGATTGAGGACCTAACCCCGAAGGAAGAGGAGAAGGGACCCAAGAAAGAAGAGAAATTTGAGGAGAAGTTCATGGATACCTTTGAGCCAGTTTTCGAGGTAAATGAGGAGGGTCTCAAAAAGATCGGCGCCCCTGAAAAGGACATGGAAGAGGACCTGAAGAAGGCCGTGAAAGGACTGGCGGAGAGATTGGCCACGGCTCTGGGCCATGAGTTGAGAAAGGTCACGGATGAGGAGCTCGAGAAGGCGGTGCCCAAATTGGTGCGCAAAGAGATTGAGAAACTGCTAAAAGGATAGGGAGGAGTATGGAAGGTTGCTATCATGACCGAGCTATGGGAGAAGGTCTATGATCCGAAAAGGGTAGACGATAAGTGGTATAGATTTTGGCTGGAGAAGGGGTACTTTCAGGCGGAGGTGGACTCCCCGAAGGAACCCTTTTCCATTGTCATCCCGCCACCGAACATCACCGGTTCCCTCCATATGGGACATGCCCTCAACAACACCTTGCAAGATATCCTTGTGCGCTACAAAAGGATGAAGGGCTACCATTGTCTTTGGATGCCCGGCACGGACCATGCGGGTATCGCCACTCAAAATGTGGTGGAAAGGGAGTTGGCCAAAGATGGGCTTGACCGTTATCAATTGGGCAGGGAGGAGTTCATCAAGCGGATCTGGAAACGGAAGGAGAAGTATGGGGGGGTGATTATCAACCAATTGAAGAAATTGGGTTCTTCCTGTGACTGGAGCAGGGAGCGCTTTACCATGGATGAAGGCCTCTCACGAGCGGTCAGAGAGGTCTTTGTACGCCTTTACGACGAGGGACTCATCTACCGAGGAGACTATATCATCAATTGGTGTCCTAGGTGTCGTACCGCCCTCTCCGATCTAGAGGTGGATCACCATGAGATCTCCGCCCATCTCTATCACCTGCGCTACCCCCTAGAGGAGGGGGGATATATCATGGTGGTCACTACCCGTCCTGAGACCATGATGGGGGACACGGCGGTGGCCACAAACCCCCAGGATAAACGTTATAAAGACCTGATAGGCAAGTATGTAATCCTGCCGGTGGTGAACAGGAGGATTCCCATCATAGCCGATGACTATGTCGATCTTGAGTTTGGCTCCGGGGCCTTGAAGATCACCCCGGCCCATGACCCCTACGACTTAGAGATAGGGGAAAGGCACAACTTGGAGGCGGTGAAGGTCATCGACGAGGAGGGGAGAATGACGGCAGAGGCCGGTCCCTATCAAGGCCTGGACAGGTTCGAGTGCCGGGAGCGAATCGTCGAGGACTTCCAGAGGAATGGTACCATCTTAGATATCGAGGACTACCGTCACAGTGTGGGGCACTGTTACCGCTGCAAGACCATGGTGGAACCCTTCCTCTCCAAGCAGTGGTTTGTCAGGACCAAGCCTCTGGCCGAATCGGCTATCAGGGCCGTGGAGGAGGGGAGAACCAGGATCATCCCCTCCATGTGGGAGCGGACCTATTTTGATTGGATGCACAACATCCGCGACTGGTGTATCTCCCGGCAGATATGGTGGGGACATCGGATCCCCGCCTGGTATTGTGAGGATTGCGGAGGGGTTACGGTGGCCAGGGATGAACCAGAGAAGTGTTCCCACTGCGACTCCTCTAAACTCAGGCAGGAAGAGGATGTTTTGGACACGTGGTTTAGTTCAGCGCTGTGGCCCTTCTCCACCATGGGGTGGCCAGAAGAGACAGAGGAATTGAAGCTCTTTTATCCCACGTCGGTCTTGGTCACCGGTTTTGACATCCTCTTCTTCTGGGTGGCGCGGATGATGATGATGGGGCTCAAATTTATGGGAGATGTCCCCTTCCGAGATGTATATATCCATGCCCTAGTGAGGGATATGGAGGGGCAAAAGATGAGCAAGACCAAGGGGAACGTAATCGACCCCCTGGTGATGATTGAAAAATATGGCACCGATGCCTTTCGCTTCAGCCTCGCCGCCTTTGCCGCCCAGGGGAGGGATATACGCCTCTCTGAGGAGAGGATAGAGGGGTACAGGAACTTTGCCAACAAGATCTGGAATGCGGCGAGATTTTCCCTGATGAATTTGCGAGACTATCAAGATGGCCACGAGGAGATTGACCTCACGGTGTGCAGCACCCCTGATAAATGGATTCTGGCCAGGCTCAACCGAACCATAGCCGAGGTCACCCGGGCCCTGGAAGAATATAGATTTAACGAAGGTGCCCAAATCCTCTATCAGTTCATCTGGCATGAGCTGTGTGACTGGTACCTGGAGCTCATCAAGCCCTATTTATATCAGGGTGATGATGGAAGTCGAAAGGTTATCACCCAGAAGACCTTGGTCTACGTCTTGGATAAGACCCTCAAGTTACTTCATCCCTACATGCCCTTTATCACTGAGGAGATATGGCAAAGGTTGCCCCACGAAGGTGATAGTATCATGGTGGCCGATTACCCTGAAGTGAGGCCAAAGCTGGTTGATGAAGGGGCGGTGAGGGAGATGGAACGCATCAAGGAGGTGATCACGGGGGTGCGGAATATCCGAGGGGAGATGGATATATCCCCCATCACATTCGTGAATGTGATCCTAGTCACCGAGGATGAAGAGATCGCTTCCAGCCTCAAGGAACACCAGGGATTTATCAAGGACCTGGCCAGGGCCCATGAGGCAAGGATTCTGGTAAAGGGAGAACGCCCCCGAGCAGCTGCCACTGCCCTGGCGGATGGGGTGGAGGTCTTTGTCCCCATTCAGGGAGTGGTCGAAGACCCCCAGCGAGAGCAGAGGAGGCTTAACAAGGAATTGAAGAGGCTCCTCAACGACCTCGAGCTCACCCAGAGGAAACTAGCTAACGAAACCTTCCTCAAGAAGGCCCCTGTTGAGGTGGTCAATAAGGAGCGGGGGAAGCTTGAGGAGTTTTCCTCTCTCAAGGAGAAGCTGGAGAGGAGATTGGACATCTTCAAGGAGCTTGAGGGCGACTGAGGCCGACATGGGCCAGGAGATAATAGGGAAATTCGCCGATCAGTACCGCCCCCGCTATCTTAGCTGGGAGGAACGTCTTGATCTTATGCAGGGGTTTCAACAGAGGGTCTATGCGGAACTCAGCCGCATCGAGGAGTTTTACGCACGCTATCACGACAAGTTGACCATTGTCGCCTCCGCCGAGACCAAGGAGGAGCTTAGGGAATTGCACCAAGACCTCAATCAATTGGCCCTGGAGGGTTTTCTGGAGAGCTACTCGGTACGGGGGACCCACGAGATCTGCTCCACATACCGGGACAAGATCACGGAGAGGTTGCTAGTTTTGGTGGAAGGAGAGATGGTGCAAGAGGGGTTTGGTCCCCCACCTACCCCCTATGCGTGGCTGACTATGGGGAGCGATGGCAGACGAGAACAGACCCTCTTTACCGATCAAGACAACCTCTTAGCCTATAGATACGAGGAGAAGGGGGCGGAGCAGCTTTGGGAATTGGATAAGAGGGCAGGGATGAAATTGGCCAAGATAGATGTGGGGGAGATACCCTCCACTCCCAAGAAGAGGGATATCTTGGATGGATATTATGAGATCTTCTCTCAAAAGATGGTAGATAGACTGGATGAGGTTGGAATCGAGAGGTGTAAGGGGGAGGTCATGCCAACCAATAAGAAGTGGAGGGGAAATCTTGCGGATTGGAAGGAGAGGGTAGAGGGAAAGATCAAGTATGGTACAGGGATCCTCGCCAGCTTGGACCTCATTATCCTCCTGGACTTAAGGTATGTGGGGGGGGACCAAGGGGTGGCCGAGGAGTTGATCTCTCTCGTGAATGAACGTATAGGAGAGGACTCTGCTTTCTTGAACGAAATGGCCCGCTCCGCAGTCCTCATGTCCGTCCCCCTGGGACTTTTTAAGCGGTTCGTCACGGAGCGCTCAGGCGAACATAAAGGTAAGCTAAATCTGAAGCTGGGGGGGTGGGCGCCCATGGTCCTTATCGTGCGGGTGCTAGCCAAGAGATATAAGGTGTCCCCCACCAATACCATGGAGCGGATAAGGGGGCTGAGGGAGGCGGAGATCTTGGATGAAAAATTTGCCGCAGAACTCAAAGAAGCCTACTATGTCTTGGTTAAACATCGTCTCCTCCATCAGGTGGAGTTGATCCGCCAGGGATTGGAAGGAGATAACTATATAGATCCCCACCGGCTATCGGAAGGGGATCAGGCGGAGCTCAAAGATGCCTTGCGAAAGGTAGAAGGCCTGCAGAAGTTGGCCCACAACATCTTTTTTGCGGGAGGGACCGTAGCATGAAGGTAAACCAGGTGATGAACAAAAAAGTAATCACTTGTAATCCGGAGGAGAAGGTGTCGGCCATCCTGAACAAATTGAAGTTCTTCAATATAAGCGGCATGCCGGTGGTCTTAAAAGGAAAACTGGTGGGGCTCATTTCTCGGACGGACATCACCAATTATCTAAGCGTGGACATCGAGGCGGAGGAGATAGATAAAAAGAAGCTTTTGGAAAGATACAAAACCCCTGCCAAGGAGATCATGACTAAGGAGGTGATCACGGTAGATCCCTCATTCACCGTAGAAGAGGCGGCGAATGAGATGGTGGAGCATGATATAAATATGCTTCCGGTGATCCATGACGATAAGGTCGATGGGATCTTGACACGTGGGGATATTGTCAAGGCCCTGGCAGAACATATGTGAGGTGATTGATGAAGATAGAGATAGGAGAGGTTGAGCATGTGGCGCATCTGGCGAGGTTGAAGCTCTCCGAAGCAGAAAAGGAGCTCTTCACCGTCCAGTTGAACGCCATCTTGGACTACATGGAGAAGCTCAATGAGCTGGACACCAGTGCAATAGAACCCACCTTTCACGCAGTCTCTCACCGCAACACCATGCGAGAGGACGAGGTGAGGGAGGCCTATTCCCAGGAGGCCTCCCTGGAGAACGCCCCGGATAGGGCCAAAGGGTGCTTCCGGGTGCCAAAGATCATCTAAGGGGAAGGAGAATCCTTTTGGCAGGGGAGAGATTGTACCGTCTTACCATCCATGAGCTCCATGAGAGATTGAGCAGGGGAGAGGTCTCCTCTCAGGAGATCACCGAGATCCTTTTAAAGAGGATCAGCGAGGTTGATCCACAGATAAAGGCCTACCTCATGGTGGCAGAGCAGGAGGCCATGAAGGGGGCCCACGAGGCCGCACACAGGATAGCCGCAGGGAAAATCTCCCCCTTGACGGGTGTTCCCCTGGCAATAAAGGACAACATGTGCACCCAGGGGATTAAGGCCACCTGTGCCTCGAAGATTCTGGAGGACTTCGTGTCGCCCTACGATGCCACGGTCGTCAAAAACATAAAAGAGGAGGGGGGAATCCTCCTCGGCAAGACGAATATGGATGAGTTCGCCATGGGGTCCTCCACGGAGAACTCCCGTTTTACCATCACCCGCAATCCCTGGAACTTGGATACCATCCCCGGTGGGTCCAGCGGCGGCTCGGCGGCAGCCGTGGCCGCCGATGAGTGTATCGCCTCTATCGGGTCCGACACCGGAGGTTCCATCCGGCAGCCCGCCGCCTGTTGCGGAGTGGTGGGAATGAAACCTACCTATGGAAGGATCTCCCGCTATGGTCTGGTGGCCTTCGCTTCGTCATTGGATCAGATAGGCCCCATCACTAAGGATGTAGAGGACTGTGCCATCTTGCTGAACGTCATCGCCGGACACGACCCCCTCGATTCCACCTCGGCCAATCTCCCCACCCCTGACTACAGAAAAGCCCTCGTGAAGGACGTAAGGGGATGGGTCTTGGGTATCCCCAAGGAGTTCTTTGTAGAGGGAATGGACCCAGAGGTGGAGGAAAGGGTGTGGGAGGGAATCAGGGTCTTGGAAGATCTGGGGGCGGTTGTGAAAGAGATATCGTTGCCCCATACCGGTTATGCTGTGGCCACCTACTACATCATCTGCCCCGCTGAGGCCAGCTCCAACCTAGCCAGATATGACGGGGTGAAGTACGGCTTCCGGGCCGCCAAATCCAAGGACCTCATGGAGATGTACCTGGAGACCCGCTTTGAGGGCTTCGGAGCTGAGGTGAAGAGGAGGATCATGCTGGGGACATATGTCCTCTCTTCAGGATATTATGATGCCTACTATCGCAAGGCCTCACAGGTGAGGACACTCATAAAGGGGGATTTCGAGGAGGCCTTGCAGGGATGCGATGTGATCATCACCCCCACCTCACCCACCCCCGCCTTCCACCTGGGGGAGAAGGTGCAGGACCCTCTACAGATGTACCTCTCGGACATCTTCACCATCTCTATGAACCTGGCCGGGGTGCCGGCTATATCCATACCCTGCGGCTTCAGTAGCGGAGGACTCCCAATAGGGCTCCAGATCATCGGAAGGCCCTTTGAGGAGGAGCGGATAATCCAGGTCGCCTACACCTTCGAACAGAACACCGATCATCACACCAAAAGGCCCCAGCTTACCTAAAAAATAGATAAAATTTTTTCTTGACATTCATGATATGTGGTATTAAAATTACCACGTGGTATAATTATTACCACAACCCGTGACGAGAAAAAGATAGCAAACTGTAAACCAAGGAGAGGGAGATGTTTGGAGAATTTATCAAAGAGAGGAGAATCAACAAAGGTATCACCCTCAGAGAATTCTGTAAACTGATTGAAACAGATGCCAGTAATTGGAGCAAAGTTGAACGGGGATTGCTTTCGCCCCCGCAGGATGAAGAAAAATTAAAGAAAATCGCACACGTCTTGGATATTGAAATTGGATCTGAAACATGGAAGGAGATGCAAGACAAGGCACAGATAGATGCTGGGATTATTCCAGAGGATATCTTATCTGATGAGGAGACCGTAAGATCACTGCCGATGTTTTTCCGAACGATACGGAGTGAAAAACCTACTCCCGAAGAATTGGATCACCTCATACAGATTATTAGGAAGGGGAACTAATCTTTGGAATACGGTGACTTTAAGTGCCCATGGACTGACAAAGAAGTCCTTTGGCAGCAGAAGGAATCAGCGGGTTAATTTCCCCTATCTTTCACAAAAAAGCCTTGACTGGCAACCTGTTGCTCAATAGAATTGATTCATCAGGGGAATAAGCTTAAAAGATAATGTTAGGCACTAAAGGAGGATCACGTGGCTATCTGGAAACTGGAACCAACAGATATTAGTTCTCGCGATTGGGAGGCGAGTACGTATCGGGGTGAGATTATCGTGCGGGCAGAGTCCGAGACAAAAGCCCGGCAAATCGCTGCTATAGCTTTCGGAATAGCAACCAAAAAGAATTTGGGCGAAGATATTGCCTTTAATCCCTGGAATCAATCATCACTAGTTTCAGCCGTCACGATACAAGATAGCAATTACAAAAACGACGGAAAGGAAGAAATAGTTGGTCCACCGAACGCGCTCCAGTACGTTGATGTTTAATAAATCGCTCAACCGATTAGCTCAATCAGGTCATGGCCTACTTGATTCAATCTCTGTTCCAGGATTTCCCGGGAAATAGTGGAACCACTAAGACCGTC
>DAOVGN010000024.1 GCA_030672385.1 Deltaproteobacteria bacterium
GTATTGCCCATGGGCGGCCTCCCCAGTCCTTCTTTTTGAACCCCCTTCCGGAGGAGTTCGGTTGTGCTCACCAAACGGAGGCTCTCCTCATCCTCCCTGAGCCCAACCAAGATCTCCCCAGTCCTCTCATCCACCACGTCTCCTAGGGCATTCACCACCACCAAGGCCCCCACCATAATCCCGCCACCACCCTCCATGCTGGCCGTCCCCACACCGCCTTTGGAGGCCCTCGTTAACTCAAAGAGCTTGCCCACCGTGGCCCCGGTCCCCACTCCCACGCTTCCTTCATCCACCGCTTTGGAAGAGGCATTGAGGCAGGCCTGATAGGCCATCTCGGCATCAGGGCGTACCCTATGATCGCCCAGGGCGAGATCGAAGATCACCGCTGTGGGGACAATAGGAATATAGGTGACCCCCACATCGAATCCCTTCCCCCTCTCCTCAAGGTAACGTACCACCCCTCCTGCTGCATCCAGGCCGAAGGAGCTTCCTCCCGTGAGGAAGATGGCATGGACACGCTGAACCAGATGGACGGGGTAGAGGGCATCCACCTGTCGGGTCCCGGCGGCAGAGCCCCGTACCTCTACCCCCCCTACAGCCCCCTCCTCGCAGAGGATTACCGTGCAGCCTGTCAATGCCTCAAAGTTGCTGGCATGTCCTACCCGGATCCCCTCTATATCGGTGATGGCGTTGAACATCCCTTCCCTTTTATCCTAAAACTCCCCTCCAAGGATAACAAAGCCCTCTTCCCTTTGTCAAACTTGACAACAACTGGTATAATTGTTTAAATCAAAAAGAGAGGGCTGAAATGGGATTGCGTATCACCATCATATGTGAAAACACCGTCCCTACTGGGTGGGGATTGATAGGGGAGCATGGCTTCAGTGCCCTCATCGAGAGGGATGATGAGAAAATCCTCTTCGATACAGGGCAGGGAAAGGGACTGTTACACAACGCCGGGTTCTTAGGGCTGGACCTCAAGGGCGTCAAGGACGTGGTACTCAGCCACGGACACTACGATCATACAGGAGGACTCATGGACTTCCTCCTGCAGGCAGGGGGTGCGAGGATCACCGCTCATCCGCACATCTTCCAGCCCAAATATGCACGGCTCAATGACGTAATACACTATATCGGTATTCCCTTTTCTCGGGAGGCTTTAGAAGGGTGCAGCGGGGTTTTTAGGCTTTCTGACCAGGTAGTGGAGGTTGTCCCTGGTATCATCACCACGGGTGTGGTCCCCCGCCAGACCCCTTTTGAGGGCAAGGATGAGATGTTAGTGGTCAAGGAGGGGGATGGATTTAAAGAAGATGAGTTGTTAGACGACCTCTCCCTGATCATCGACACCCCCCAGGGACAGGTCCTTCTGCTCGGCTGTGCCCATGCTGGTTTGATCAATATACTCTCACATGTAAAGGCCCTGACAGGGAGGGACTCTTCTCTCTGGGTCATAGGAGGTACCCACCTGGGGTTTTATGGACCTGAACGTCTGGAGGAGGTCATGCAGGAGCTGCAGGCCTTCCCTATCGACAACTTAGGGGTCTCACACTGTACGGGATTATATGCCGGGGCTCGACTTGCGCAGGAGATGGGCCATCGCTTCCGTTTCTGCAACGTGGGCTCTGTGATTGAGGTGTAAAGGAGATGGACGCCCAGAAGGTACTGATCGTAACGGGAAAAGGAGGGGTGGGCAAGACCACCATCGCCGTCAATATGGCGGTGCTCTGGGCCCAGGAGGGGAGGGAGGTAGGACTTCTGGACGCCGACATCCACTGCCCCAATATCCCCAGGATGCTGGGCATCAAACCCCAAGGGGTTGAGGGATTAGTGGAGGGAATAGAACCCGCCTCTCCCATGGAAGGACTCAAGGTGGTCTCCATGGCACTCTTTCTGCACAATCAGGATACCCCTATCGCCTGGCGCGGGCCCATCAAGCACGGGGTGATCAAACAGTTCATCTCTGATTCCCATTGGGGTAAGTTGGATTTCCTCGTCGTCGATCTGCCTGCCGGAACAGGAGATGAGGCCATAAGCGCCGTACATTTCCTTAAAGAGGGGGTCGGTGCCCTAATCGTCACCACCCCTCAAGCCCTGTCGTTAATGGAGGTCCGTAGAACGGCCGCCTTCTTCCGCCAACTCCGTGTCCCCATCATCGGTTTGTTGGAAAATATGGTCGATTTTGCCTGCCCCTATTGTGAAAAGTCATCAACCCCCTTTGGTAAGGGTGAAGGCAAAAAGGTAGCCAAGGATCTCGGGATACCGTTCTTGGGGAGGATATCAGTTGATCCTGAGGTGGCGAGATGTGCGGATAATGGGGAACCATTCATAAACTCCCTCCCACAATCAGAGGCCGCCTGCACATTGCAGGAGATAGCCCAGCGGTGCAAGGTATTGATGGAGGAGAGGATGCCGCTCACACTGGTGACGGAGATTCTATATAAATAGGAGATCATCATGGATCTTATGAAGGCCATCAAGGGAAGGAGATCAATACGGAAATATAAAGGAGACCCAGTTCCCGAAGATAATCTGGAGGCAGTGCTGGAGGCCGTTCGATGGGCGCCCTCCTGGGCCAATACCCAGTGCTGGGAGGTCATCGTGGTCAGGGAGGAAGAGATCAGGAGGAGGTTGGCCGACACCCTGGCAAAAGGAAACCCCGCCCGGGAGGGGATCATGCAGGCCCCCATACCGCTGGTGTTGTTGGGTATCGAGGGAAAAGCGGGTTTCTTCAAAGGAGAGGTCTGTACGGATAAAGGGGATTGGTATATGTTTGACGTTGCCCTGGCCATGCAAAACCTCTGTTTGGCCGCCTATGCCATGGGCCTCGGGACAGTAATCGTCGGCCTTTTCGATGCTGCTAAGGCAACGCAGGTCCTTCAGGTCCCTCAGGGCAGGGCAGTGGTGGCCATGACATCTCTCGGCTTTCCAGAAAAAGCCATAGCACCCACCAAGAGGAGGGAGATCGAAGAGTTCGTCCATTATGAAGGATATGGGAGACGCTGAAGAGTGAAGAGAAAGAGGCGTTTTTGCCCCTTTTGCGCGGGGAAATTGGAGAGGATCTCCCGCGATGGAAGGAGCAGGCTCTACTGTAAGCGGTGCGACACCATCCACTATGAAAACCCCCTTCCGGCCACCGCAGCCCTGGTCTTCAACGGCGATGGGCAACTCCTCTTGGTCAAGAGGGGGATGGACCCAAGCAAGGGTGAGTGGTGCCTCCCCGGGGGCTTCGTAGAGGTGGATGAGAGCCCTGGTGAGGGGGTATTAAGGGAGCTCAAGGAGGAGACAGGAGTAACCGGGGATGTGGAGAGGCTGATTGATATAGTCTATGAGGACAGCCCCTTTTATGGCCCCTTGATCATCATCGGTTATAAGGTCATCCCCCAAGGAGGAACATTGATAGCAGGAGACGATGCCGTAGAGGTAAGGTACTTTCCCTTGAAGGATCTTCCGCAGGTCGCCTTCGACTCCCATCATACTCTTATAGAGGAGATAAAGAGGATACGAAAGTGAAGTATACCTATGGTCCCGTTCCCTCCAGGCGCTTAGGGATATCTCTGGGGGTGGATCTGGTCCCGAAAAAGGTCTGCACCTACGATTGCATCTACTGCCAGATAGGCAGAACCACACTCCAGACCGTTGAGCGCAGGGAGTATACCCCCGCCCACTCCATCCTCCAGGACGTCAAGCAGGCCCTCGGAGATTGGGGAGACAACGTGGATTATATAGCCATCTCCGGTTCAGGTGAGCCCACACTCAACCTCAAGATAGGGGAGATCATCCAGGGGATCAAGGATTTGACCTCCATACCCTTGGCTGTCATCACCAATGGTTCTCTCCTCTGCCTTGAGGAGGTGAGAAGAGAACTCCTATTGGCCGATCTGGTCATGCCGTCCCTGGATGCTGTCACTTCCCATATCTTTCACACCGTCAACAGGCCTCATCCTCCCTTGGAGATCACGGAGATCATCCAGGGCTTGGCGGATTTCCGCAGAGAGTACAAGGGTCAGATCTGGTTGGAAACCCTCCTGTGCAGGGGGGTGAATGATGTCAGGGGAGAGATAGAGGGGTTGAAGGAGGTCATTCGTACTATCCGACCCGACAAGGTACAGCTCAACACGGTGGTGAGACCTTCGGTGGAGGACTATGCCTTTCCCCTCACCCCAAGCAAGATGGAGAGTGCCAAAACCGCCCTTGGAGATGGTACCGAAATTATTGCGGAGTTCGAGGGACATGGACATGCCATACCCTGGAAAGATTTAGAGGAGAAGGTGATACGCCTTATCCACCGCAGGCCGGTGACCCCAGATGACCTCTCTAAGACACTCGGTGTCCACGACCTTGAGGTCACGAAGATATTGGATAAACTTACCAAGGAGGGAAAAATTAAGTACCGGGTCTTTAATCAGAGACTCTACTATGAGGCTGTAAAAAGGGCCTGAGGGCATCCCCTCAGGCCCTTTTGCTTATGCCTTGGTGAACTCGTAGCTTATGTGCCCCTTAGGGAGCTTGACCACCTGGGGCGCTACCTCCATCCCCACTTTGATCTCACCCCCTGGAATATCTTTGTTCAGCCTCCCGAAGACCTTATAATCTCCGTAGTCGACCAATGCCAGGGCATAGGGGAGATCATCCTCAAAACCGACAGGGGCATACTCCAACTTCGTGTGGCTCAAAAGCCTCCCCTTCCCTGAGACTTCAAACCAATCCATATCACTGGAGAAGCAACTATAGCAATTGGCACGGGGAGGAAAAAAGATCTGGCCACACTTCTTGCACCTTGTCCCCATGAGCTTTCCCTTTTCCAAATAGTCTATAAAATCATTGGTCTTGGTAAGGGCAGTAAAGCTTACCGTACCGAACTTGCTGAACCTGGTATCCTCTTCTTTCTCCTGTTTAGCCATTTTTACCTCCCTAAGATAGTCACATTCCCATACAGACCCACACCACCAATATTGTGAACCAGGCCAATAGCAGGGTCTTTAACCTGCATTGGTCCTGCCTCTCCCCTAAGCTGCAAAACGATTGTCCTGACCTGAGAGCCTCCAGTAGCACCGATGGGATGGCCTTTGGAGAGGAGTCCGCCATCAACATTAATCGGGATACTCCCTTCCTTATAGGTCTCCTTCGATTGGATCAGCTCCTTACCTTCTCCTGGTTTGGCAAACCCCAAGTTCTCATAGGCCATCAGCTCAGCGATGGTGAAGCAATCGTGAACCTCAGCCACATCAATATCCTTCGGGGTCAGCCCTGCCATCTTGAATGCCTTCTTTCCTGCCTCAATCCCTACCCGTAAACCACCAGTGAGATCGGGTCTGCCCGCCATATTGACCGCTTCGGAGGCGGCCCCGAGCCCTAAAATCCAGATCGGCTTTTCACACACGGCCTTGGCCTTCTCTTCGCTCGCTACGATAATAGCAGAGGAACCATCTGCATTGGCGCAGCAGTCACCTACCCTCAATGGATCCGCTATCGGACCTGACAGCCGACTTTCCGGATCACTAAAGTCTTCTAACTTTACTGCCTTTCGGTAGACCGCCTTCTCGTTTATCTGGCCATAGGTAGCTGCCTTAACCCTGACCTTGGCCAGATCATCAAGGGTTAACCCATGTCCTGCCATATAGGCCCGGGCATACATGGCATAATATGCAGGCATCATCGTCCCGAAGGGAGACTCCCACTGGATATCGGCACCCCTTCCCATTCTCTCCTGGACCTCCATCGAGGAGATCTCTGACATCTTCTGGAATCCAACGACTGCGACCACATCATAGAGACCAGCTTGAATCATGGAATAGGCCACCATCAATCCCATACTACTGGAAGAACAGACGGTCTCAATATAACATGTGGGTTGGGGAATAAGCCCAAGGTATTCAGCAATTACCCCTGCAGGTGATCTCTGCTTATCATATTCCGGGGCAGAAGCAATAAGGGAGGCATCTATATCCTTAACCGATATCTTTGCGTCCTCCATCGCCTCTTTAAAACCATCAAAGGCCAACTCCCTGATAGCACCGGGATATCCTCGGACAAAGGCACTCTGTCCTACTCCTATAATTCCAACCTTTTTCATACGTACACCCCCTCGTAGATTTGTCCTTATGCGAGATTCTTAGCAACAGATAACAGCTTGTACCATAAATCACAATATCCCTCGTGTCAAGCTAAATTTACCCTATCCGATCCGTTTTCTCTCTTCTTCTCCCATATCTTTTGGGTGACCTTTTTGGTGGAATATGATATACTGTTTTATCCATTTAATATATGCCTGTTCAGTGCGAGTCGAATAGTGCTTTCCCCGCATCACATAACGTACTTGATCGAGCAGTTTCATACCAGGAACTCACGTTCGGTATTTTTCGATTTCAATATCACGAACATTGTTGACAAACCTATTTGATTTATTTGATAATTTCAACATGAATTTTATCTTTCAGTAACATAAAGCAGCATATAGGCAGTATAATCTAAGGTTAGAGATCATCCGAATCGATGATATTATTCGACGAAAACGGATTCTTGTCTGGTGCGATTCAGGAATGGGCGCGGACCAACAGGGAGACATACGAAGAAGTCGTGAGGGTCGCGGAAGAGATTAACCGTCTATGCCACGAATTCCTCAGCGGTCGCATTGCAAACACTCAAGATACGAGAAGGTTCGTTGCCCTATTGCTATTCGCGAGAATGCTCGAGCTGTATCAGGCGCTCATCCTACTGAACCTAAAAGGCATGACGGGAGCGAGTTCGGTTGTATTTCGCTCCCATATCGAAGCGCACTTTCATTTCGATGCGATATTCGCTGACGAGACCTATGTCGAAAAGTATATCGACTATTTCCATATGCAAAGACTGCGCATGGCAAATGCCATTCGAAAGTCTACAGGGGATAGCCTGAGCGACCTACGAAGCGTGTTTTCGTCGGAAAAACTCGCTGAACTGAAGAAACTCAAAAGTGAATCTGCTGCAGAATCTCTGTCAGTACGCAAGGTCGCAGAAATCGGCGGAAATGAAAGTACCTATCACACAGCGTATGCACTTCTCTGCAATGAAGTGCATGTAAACTCCTTGTCCCTTGAGAAGTATTTGGAGAACGGGGCTTCCGAAAACATCAATATCAAGTACGGTCCGGACGACTCAGAGCTAGTCCGCCAGCTCTCCTTAAGCGGAATGGTGATGCTGTCCGCATACGAAATGTTAGCTACCAGCCTGGGGGACGATGTAAGCAAGCGTAAAAGCGAGCTTTCGGAAAGCCTTCGACGATTTCTTGAAGAACGGATCTCTAACAAGGCTAATGCAGCCGACGCTAAATGCCGCGCGGCTGATTAGCAGCATTATAAACCAAAATCATGATTCAAAATGATTTACCAGGCATGCCTGCTGAAATTATCGATATTTGGCTAGAGCCGCTTTCGAGAAGAAAAAATGTTGGTTGGCCTCCAACGGCTGAAAATGATTGGCGCTTTATTCTAGGCCGTGAGAGAGATTTAACATACTTGCAGTCGCTAAAGTGGAAAAGGGTTGAGCTTGAGATAAAACCAAGTCTGTTTATTAAAAGAGACATAAACATAATAGTGGAGTTATATCATTCTTATGTGCTTGAAGAGACTACAATCTATTCTCTTTCTATGAGTGATGGGAAAGATAGGTTCCAGCAGTGTTGCTCATATTTGAAGAAACATGGGGTTTCCCCTAAGCCCGTAATACTTGAGCAAACTACGGAAGGTATCCATGTATTTGATGGCTATCATAGGCTGTGTGCTTTCTTCTACTTGTATGGGTATTTTAAAATTGAGAATGATGAGGTACCTTGTCTTAATGTACTTCCGAATCAAGAGGTGTGGCTAAGCTCCAAACATGATTTATAACAATCCACTGAAATAGAACAAATAGGGACAGCGACTATTTTATTGATTTTTATAGGTGGGAATTTGGGGACGCCCATAAAATTATAACTTTCTTCCGTAGAAAAATTAAAATTGCATAATTTCATGGACGTCTCCCATTTCTGGTCATCTATGATAA
>DAOVGN010000094.1 GCA_030672385.1 Deltaproteobacteria bacterium
CCCCCCCCCCCCCCCCCCCCCCCCCCCCCCCCCCGGCCCGGCCCCGCCCCCCCCCACCGTCCCCAGCTATGTTCGCGGATCCCCCAAGGGGATCTATATCTACGTGAATGGGCGCTACATCAGAGACAAATTGATCTCCCACGCTATCTCAGAGGCATACCGGAGATTTATCCCCGCCAGGATGTACCCGGTGGTCATCCTCTCACTCTCTGTCCCCTTGCCTGAAGTGGATGTCAACGTCCACCCGACGAAGATGGAGATCCGCTTCAGGAGTGTGGAGGAGGTACACCGTTTGGTCTCAGGTTCCATAAGGCGCGCATTGGGTCGCCCTCCAGAGGACAGAGCCCAGGAGTACTTGGAGGTGAAAGAGGCCTTTTTACCTTATATGATCCCTTCTTACACAACTGGTAGTGAGGGGATCTCTCCCCCCTCTTGGCGGATGGTGGGACAGATTAAAGGGACCTACATCGTGGTGGAGGGGGAGGAGGGGGTGATGATCATCGACCAACATGCAGCCCATGAGAGGATCCTCTACGAAAGGTTGAAGACCTCTCTACAGGGGAAGATGTTGCCCCAACAGCGTTTCCTCCTCCCCCAGCTCATCGAGGTAAAAGGGGAGGAGATGCAAACACTCCTGGGGCATCGAGAGGAGCTGGGGAGATTGGGGCTGGAACTGGAGGAGTTCGGGGATAGGACCTTTGCCTTAAAGTCAATACCATTATTCCTGCAGGGAGAAGATATGCAGTCCCTCCTAGAGACCTTGAGTGAAGAGCTGGCGCAGTGGGGGGAGGGTGATGCAATAGAGCGCGTCTTGGATGGTATCTGTGTACTGTTGGCCTGCCGTGGGGCCATTAAGGCGAATAGGAGGCTACAAGAGGAGGAGGTGAGATCTCTCTTGAGGGAGTGGGAGGAGGCTACACAACCTGTCACCTGCCCTCACGGGCGGCCCATCTTTGTCAGATGGAGTTGGAGGGAGTTCGAGGGATGGTTTAGGAGGGTTTAAAGGCCATATTTGGCCAATTTGTACCTCATTGCCCGGAAGTTTATCCCCAAAAGCTCGGCGGCCTTCTTTTTTACCCCCCCTGCCTGTCCCAAGGCCTTGATGATGAAGGCCTTTTCCAAATCCTCCACCACCCTGTTGAGGTCAAGCCCCTCCTCTGGGATCTCAATCGAGGGAGGAATGCTCCTGGAGATAATCCTTTCAGTGAGATAGGAACGGATGTGCCTTTCTGTGATCATCGGAGAGGTTTCCAGGGTTATGCCCCTCTCGATGATGTTCTCCAATTCCCTGACATTGCCGGGGAACTCGTAGCTCAACAGCAGCCCCAAGGCCTCAGGTGACATCCCCCCTATCTCCTTTCCCATATCTTGGCTGTATTTTCGAACGAAGTGATTGACCAACAGCGGGATGTCCTCTTTACGCTCCCTCAGGGGGGGGAGCTTGACTTGTATCACGTTAAGGCGGTAGAAGAGGTCTTCGCGAAACTCACCTTTTACTACCATCTGTTCCAGGTCTTGATTGCTGGCCGAGATCATCCTTACATCCACCTTGATATCCTCTATCCCCCCAACCCGTTTAAACTCACGTTCTTGGATCGCACGCAGCAACTTCACCTGCAGGGGGAAAGAGAGTTCCCCTATCTCGTCCATGAAGAGGGTCCCCCCGTCGGCTACCTCTAGCAGGCCCCTCTTATTGGCAATGGCCCCGGTGAAGGATCCCTTCATGTGACCAAAGAGTTCGCTCTCCAAGAGGTTTTCCGGGATGGCACCGCAGTTCAGGATGATAAAGGACCTATCTTTCCTGGGGCTATTGTAGTGGATGGCCTTGGCCACAAGCTCCTTCCCTGTGCCGCTATCCCCAGTGATCAATACATTGGCCTTGGTTTGAGAGACCTTTTCCATCAGTTCGTATACCCGCTGCATCTTAGTGCCCTTACCTATGAGGTTCCAGAATTTATACCTCTCCTCCACCTCTTGGCGCAGGCGGATGTTTTCCTCGAGGAGGGTGCTCCTCTCCAGGGCCTTCTTGATGGTGAGTTTCACCTCATCTATCCGAAAGGGTTTGGTGACGTAGTCGTAGGCCCCCTCTTTCATAGCAGTGACCGCCCCCCCGGGAGAACCATGGGCGGTGATCATTATTACTACTGTATCAGGACTTAACTCTTTGGTTTTTCGCAAGACCTCAAAGCCGTCCACGCCGGGCATCTTGATATCGGTGAGGACCATACTGTAGAGGTTGTTTTCCAATAATTCCAAACTATTTTCCCCACTGGTAGTGCAGGTTACATCATATCCTTCCTTATTTAACATGATCTCCAAAAAATCACACATGTTCTTTTCATCATCGATTACCAGTATTTTTTGCTTCGCCATCTTCGTTCCTCCGGCAGGTGGGATTCGTCAAGCGTTTATGAAGCGGGGAAGGTAAGGGTGAAGGTGGTACCACGATCAGATTGGCTCTCCACGGATATATCACCTTCATGGCTTTCCACTATTTTATGCACAATAGAAAGCCCCAATCCTGACCCTCCCTCTTTGGTGGTGAAAAAGGGGTCGAAGACCCTATTTATTTCTTTCGTCGGGATCCCTTTGCCCGAATCCGAGATTAGGAGCATCACCTCCTGCCCCCCTCCATCCTTAAGAACCCTAACCTCCAACAGGCCTTTTCCATCCATGGCGTCGACAGCGTTGATGAAAAGGTTCCAAAGGACCTGTTGTAACTGTGAAGGGTCTCCTGTAATAGTGACATTTGGTTCTATAATTTTGGATAATTTTATTTCCTGTGTCCATTGCGGAGAACGGGAGAAGACCTCCAGGGTATCGTCAACTAAGGCGCCGACATCCACCTCCTTTTTTTCGAGCTTCGGAGGATGCGCATAGAGCAGGAAATCGGTAATGAGACGGTTCAGGCGGTTAGACTCTGCCAAGATGATCTCCATCAACTTTTCGGTGCTTTCACCCGCCTGGTCTTCCTCCTTTAGCAACTGGATGGCTCCACTTATGGAGGCGAGGGGGTTGCGAATCTCATGGGCGATGCCGGCGGCCAGTTGACCGATAGTGGCCAATTTCTCCGACCTCCTCATGGATTCCTCCATCTCTTTTACGTGTGTGAGGTCCTGAAAGATGATGATCTTGCCTACCTCTTTGCCCTTGTGGTTCTTCAGGGGGGAGAAGGAGAACCCCAACCCTATCTCCCCTCCATCAGGTCTCTGAAAGGTGATCTCCGTACGGGGGTGGGGTTTCCCAACAGACCCCTTTTCTATCTCGGGGAACAGGTCAGTTAGGGGGCGGTACCTGTGTTGAGAAATCCTAATGCCCAGGATCTCCTCCCCAGCCCGGTTCAGAAAGGTTATCCTTTCATCCAGGTCGATGGTCAGAAGCCCACTCTGGATACTCTGAATTACATAGCGGTTAAAGGCCTCGAGACGACTGTAGTCCTCTCGAGTCTTCTTCAATTCCCCACCCCTCTTGCGGACCTCTTCAGCCAGATAGCCTGTGAGGTATCCCGCCAAATAGAGGCTCAAGATGGCGAGAAAGAGTTTATTTAGGAGATAGATGCTGTAATAGGGGAAATTAGAGGCAGAGGAAGGAATAACCCAATAGTATTCCATGATTAAGAGGAGCCCGTAAGAGATACCGCAGGAGGAGGCCGCCATGAGCCCCCCTTGCCTCTCTAAGATGACCCCAGCTTCCAAGACCACCAGGACATAGAGGGGGAAAAAGAAACTCAGACCACCACCTGTTACATAGACGATGCCCGTGATGCCCACAGCATCAGAAACGATTTGGAGATAGGTCAAGAGGGTGGTCTGTTCAATCTTCCGCAGGCCGAGGGCGAAGATGAAGGTGGTGACGTAGAGGAGGCCGATGAAGAAGTTGAAAAAGGTATAAGGCCCCCAAAAGATGAAGACCCCCTTGAGATGGAAGAGCAACCCCATGAGCAGTAATGCGGAGATGAGGGCGAGTCGATAGAAGACCAGTTTTTTCAGCCGCAGTTGCATCTTCCCTCTTTGGCTAAAAGGTTCCGGCCATCTTGAAGATGGGCATGTACATTGCGATGACCAAGCCACCGATGACCACGCCCAAAAAGATCATCAGCATCGGCTCGAGCATGGAGCTCAGGGTTGCCACGGCCATGTCCACTTCTTCCTCGTAGAAATCGGCGATCTTGATAAGCATGAGTTCTAGAGCCCCGGTGGTCTCACCCACCGAGATCATCTGGGTCACCATTACAGGAAAGACGCCGCTCTGGGCCAATGGTTCAGAGATGGTCTGCCCCTCACTGATACTGGTCCGTCCCTTCCGGATGGCCTGCTCCACCACCTTGTTCCCCGACGTCCCGGCCACAATGTTTAGGGACTCCAAGATGGGTACCCCACTGGTCACCAGGGTGGCCAGGGTTCGGGCAAACCTGGCGATAGCCACCTTCCTGATGAGTTCCCCAAAGATGGGGAATTTAAGGATGAATCCATCGATTTTGAGCCTTCCATTTTCCGTCTTGTAGTAGTATCTCAACGCAAAGGACAAGATCACAAAGAAGAGGATGATAAAGGGCATATATTTCTTGGCAAACCTGCTGATGCCGATGACGACCTGGGTGGGGAGAGGGAGAGCTACCCCCGTTCCTGCAAACAACTGCTCAAAGATCGGAATGACAAAGACCAAAAGGACGACGGTGACGATGATGGCTACAGAGACAATCATGGCGGGATATACCAAGGCCGACTTGATCTTCCTTTTTAACTCCTCCATCTTTTCGATATGGGTGGCCAAGCGGTTGAGGATGACATCCAGATTACCAGATTCTTCCCCCGCCACTATTAGGTTGACGTAGAGGTGATCAAAGATGCGGGGATACTTCTGTAGGGCCGCCGCAAAGGTAGCTCCGGCCTCCACATCTTCCCTTACCCCCTTTATGGTTTCCTTAAAGGTCTCGTCTTCCTCTTGTTGGAATAAGATATCCAAGGATTGGACCAAGGGGAGACCCGCATCGATCATGGTGGCCAATTGACGGGTGAAGATCGCCAGGGACTTCTTTTTTACCTTTCCCTTCATGAAGGGGAGGGTAATCTTGATCTCCTTCCCCTTGGCGGCGATCTTGATAGGGATGATTTGCTGTTGTCTGAGGTAGGCCCTGATGGCCGTCTCATTGGGTCCCTCAAGTTCTCCCTTGCGAAATTCTCCGCGAGGGGTCCTCCCTTTCCAAATATATATTGGCATTGCGCCCTCTTTTTAGTCTACTTTTTCACCGAGGTCTCCCCCAATATCTGCCGAAACTCCTCCATGTTGGGGGATCTGCTCATGGCGTCATTGAGGGTGATAAGCCCCCTCTCGTAAAGGTTGATGAGGGATTGATTCATGGTCTGCATCCCAAACTTGAGTTGTCCCACCTGCATCTGCCCGTAGATCTGATGGACCTTGTCCTCCCTTATGAGATTGCGGATGGCAGGATTAGGGATCATGACCTCCAGGGCCAGGGTCAACCCCTTCTCGTTGGACCGGGGCAAGAGCTGTTGCGTGAGAATCCCCTCCAAGACAAAGGAGAGCATCGTCCTTACTTGAGGCTGCTGGTGGGGGGGGAAGACGTCGACAATCCTGTTTATGCTCTCAGCGCAGGAGTTGGTGTGCAGGGTGGCGAGGGTGAGGTGTCCAGTCTCGGCAATGGTGAGTGCCGCCTCTATTGTCTCCAAATCCCTCATCTCTCCGATAAGGACCACATCCGGGTCTTGACGGAGGATATGTTTCAGCGCCGCCTGAAAGCTAAAGGTATCTGAGTTTATCTCCCTCTGATTCACAACGCATCCCTTATGTGTGTGGAGGTACTCGATGGGGTCTTCGATGGTGATGATGTGGGCGTTTCTCTCCTCATTTATCCTATCTATCATGGCGGCCAAGGTGGTGGATTTACCGCAGCCAGTGGGGCCTGTGACCAGGATGAGCCCCTTGGGTCTCCTATTTATCTCCTCTATGATGGGGGGGAGGCCCAATTCTTGAAAGGTCCTGATTTTATAGGGGATGGCTCTGATGGCCGCTCCCACCGCCCCCCTTTGGTGGAAGATGTTTCCCCTGAACCGGGACAGCCCCTTTATCCCAAATGAGAAATCGAGCTCGTGCTCCTCCTCAAAGCGGTGTTTCTGGGCATCGGTGAGGATGCTGTAGGTGAGCCTCTTGGTGTCGGCAGGGCCCAGAGGGGGAAGATCGAGGGGGATAAGTCTACTGTTCACCCGGATCTGGGGAGGGGTGGCGGTGGTAATATGGAGGTCCGTGGCCCCATGTTCGATCATCGTCCTGAGCAGATCCTGTAGGTCAGGCATGGCTAATCTTCCTATTGAGGTTATTCTGCAGTTACCCTGAGCACCTCTTCGATGGTGGTTACCCCTTGTTTGATCTTGGTGATCCCGCTATCCCTCAAGGTCTTCATCCCCGCCTGAACAGCCGCATTCTTGATCTCATGGGCAGGGGTCCTTCGTAGGATCAATTCCTTAATCTTTTCATTCACGGGCATCACCTCGAACAGGGATATTCTGCCGCTGTATCCGATGTTGCTGCAGCTACTGCAGCCGCGACCACGATAGCAGGTGAAATCGTAGACTTCCTCTTCTGGTATCCCAAGATCGATGATGGCGTTGGGGGGTACCTCGATGGATTCCTTGCACTCAGGGCAGATGATGCGAACCAGTCTCTGAGCGACCACCATGATCGTCGATGAAGAGACGAGAAACGGTTCCACCCCCATATCCAGCAAACGGTTTATCGCACTGGGGGCGTCGTTGGTATGAAGGGTACTGAGGACCAGGTGCCCTGTCAAGGCGGCCTTTACCCCTATCTCGGCCGTCTCCAGGTCCCTGATCTCTCCCACCATGATGATGTCAGGGTCTTGGCGCAAAAATTCTCTGAGGGACGTTGTGAAGTTTAGTCCAATGGCATCATGCATCTGGACCTGGTTTACCCCAGGGAGGTTGAACTCTATGGGGTCTTCCGCAGTACAGATGTTATCAGAGACCTGATTCAGCTCAGAGAGGACGGAATAGAGGGTGGTGGTCTTTCCGCTCCCGGTAGGTCCTGTAACTAAGATCATACCGAACGGTTTATGGATGGCCTTTCGGAATATCTCCAGCGCCTCAGGTTCGAAGCCCAATTTGGTCATATCTAGCTGGAGCTTCGCCTTGTCTAGGAGCCGCATGACCACCTTTTCTCCAAATAGGATGGGGATAATCGATATCCGAAAATCCATCTCCCTGTTCTGCATCCTGATTAGGAAACGCCCACCCTGTGGGAGGCGCCTTTCGGCGATATCCAATTGGGCCATAATCTTGACCCTGGAAATGAGAGCGTTCTTCATCTGGATGGGTGGCCTCATTACCTCATAGAGGATCCCATCGATTCTATATCTCACCCGAAAGTATCTTTCATATGGCTCCAGGTGTATGTCGCTGGCTCCTTTGCTGATGGCATCAGCAAGGATGAGGTTGACCAGTTTTATCACTGGGGCCTCTTCTGCGGTCTTTTCCAGTTCGCTGATGTCGAAGGTTTCTTCGTGACTCACCACCTCCATGCCTTCGTCCTCGAAACCAGAAAGGACCCCGTTGATGGAAGCGGTGGGATCAACGAACCTATCTATCGCCCCCCTGATGGCTGTCTCCGAGGCCACCAAGGCCTCAACATGATAGCCTGTACGGAACTTGATATCGTCTATCACCGAGACATCAAAGGGGTCAACCATTGCCAAATAAAGGGTGGAACCACTTCTGCGTACCGGGACTACTTGATTTTTATGCATAAACTCTTGCCCGATCAACTCCACCAGCTTGGGTTGCAACTCCATATCGTCGAGGTTTATGGAGGGGAGCCCATACCTTTTGTGGAGGAAACTTAGGAGGTCATCTTCCAAGAGAGATCCCAGCTCTATCAGGGCGGAACTCAAACTTACCCCCTTGAGCTTCTGCTCGTTCAGGGCCTGCTTGAGTTGGTCTTCAGTGATTATCTCTCCCCTTAAGAGGAGTTGTCCCAATCTGTCAGACATGGCTTCTTCCCTTTCCCCAAGGAGGTTTCCTCGGGGAAATTATCTTTTATCATTTTTAAGCCTTTATGTCAACATTTCTTTGCAATTTGAGTTTGTTTTATTCTATTTCCGCCCTCAAGTACTCAACAATGTCTCTCAGGGTGCTGACGATATCCTCTTCTTTGGAGAACTCGGAGGGCATCGATTCTAGGGTCAGCAGTCCCTTATAATTGAGCCGGCCCAATTGGAGGAGGAAGCGTGTCAAAGGCAGTTCCCCCCGGCCAGGCAGGAGGTGTTCCTTCCCGTGACCATAGTCGCTGAGGTGGATGTTCTTGATCCTCCCCGTGGCAAAAAAGGTGAAGAACTCATCGATGAAGAAGTCGACCTCATGGGTCCCCATGTGGGTGCAGTCGAAGGTCAGGTAGAGGTTCCTCTCGGTAATGAATGCAATTAGGCTCTCGGTATCCCCCCAACTGTAGCCATTGAGCCTAAGCTCCCCCCCTACCAGCGGCATGTTCTCGATGGTGACAATTACATTATCCCTCCCCAATTCCTCTTGGAAGTCCTTAACACCCCTGAGCCAGTACCAGAAGCCGAGCTCCAGGTTGATCCAGGAAGGGGGGTGGAAATTTACTAAAGGGATGGAAAACGTCATGGCACACTCTATGGTTTTGAGGAGAGAACCCACCCTCCCCCTCCAGCCCTTATAGCGCATAAAGGGGGCATGGAGGGAGTAAACAGGTAGGATTTGGAGGAGTCTGGGAAGGGAGGAGATGATGCTTCTTTCACAGATTTTTTTGTTCAACACCAATTCTAGCCCATCAAAGCCAGCCTCTTTAGCGATGAGGAATGTCTCTTCGAGGGGATTGGTATACAGGGTACCGGTGGATAGGATGATCCGCATGGGAAGTCAATTTCTCCCTTAGTATTTTTGGGCGGAAGAAATTTATTATATTTTACTTTTACTACATATGTAATAATATGTCCAGCGAATGGCAAGGAGGAGGCAGAATTGAAAGATAAAGTAAAAGTGGAGATGTCAGAGAGGATCGAGGGGCTTTCCCCTTATCTCTTTGCTGAGCTGGATCGCAGGAAGGTTGCATTAAGGGCTAAGGGGGTGGATATCATCGACTTGGGAGTGGGGGATCCCGATCTCCCCACCCCGAAGAGGATAGTAGAGAGGATGATGAAGGAGATCCTCAATCACCTGAACCACCGCTACCCTAGCTATGAGGGGTTGCGGGAGTTTAGGGAGGCAGTGAGTAGATGGTATGAGAGGAGGTTTGGAGTGGGGGTGGACCCCGATGTTGAGGTCCTGGCCCTTATCGGTTCCAAAGAGGGCATTGCCCATATTCCCCTGGCCTTCCTCAACCCCGGTGATTGCTCTCTCATTCCCAGTCCTGGATATCCGGTCTATCATGCTGGTACGATCTTCGCAGGTGGGGAGTCCTTTTTCTTGCCCCTCTTGGAGGAGAGGGGATTTTTGCCTGATCTGGGTCAAGTTCCTCAGAGAGTGGCTGAGAAGGCCAAGCTTATCTTTATCAATTATCCCAATAACCCTACAGCAGCCGTGGCGGACAAGGAATTCTTCTCCGAGGTTGTGGCGTTTGCCCAACGTTACCACCTGATCGTCTGTCACGATGCGGCATATAGTGAGATCTTCTTCGATAGCTATTCCCCCACCAGTTTTCTGGAGGTAGATGGGGCCAAGGAGGTGGGGGTGGAATTTCACTCCCTATCTAAGACCTATAATATGACCGGTTGGCGTTTGGGCTTTGTGGTCGGGAACAGGGATGTTTTGGCTGGGCTTGGAAAGATCAAGACCAATATCGATTCGGGGGTTTTTCAGGCCATCCAGTGGGCAGGGATAGAGGCCTTAGGTGGTGATCAGTCCGATGTGGAGCAGATGCGCGAGATATATCAAAGACGACGCGATGTAATGGTCCAAGGACTCCGCAAGATGGGGCTGGAGGTGACCCCTCCCCTAGCCACCTTCTATCTCTGGGTAAAGGTGCCCTCTGGCTATGATTCGGCCTCATTCACTTCACTGTTGCTCGATGAGGCAGGGGTGGTGGTCACTCCTGGAAGAGGCTTCGGAGAGGCGGGAGAGGGATATGTGCGCCTGAGCTTGACCGTACCGGAGTCCAGACTGGAGGAGGCGGTGGAGAGGTTTCAGCGTATCAGCCTCTAACTGAAAGGTGTCAAATAGTTGATGGATAACTCATCCCCAAGACTGCGCAGGATCTCCCTTATCTCCTCCTTTTGGTGGGGAGGGAACATTAGTTCTACGATACCTTTTTTGGGGTCAACGGTCCTCATTGTAGCTACCCCTTCATAAGACTCTAGGACGAACGTGAGGAAGGCTATTTCCCGGGGTGGTATTTGAATGAGGATGGTAATGGCATTCATCGAAAGAGCGCCAAGGATGTTATTTCATTAACACCTCTTCGGGGTGGGCTATTTTCCCCTTTATAGCACTGGCTGCGGCCACAGCAGGGTTGGAGAGATAGACCTGGCTGGCGGGGTGCCCCATCCTCCCCACGAAGTTACGGTTGGTGGTGGCGATGGCTACCTCCCCTGCTCCCAAGACACCCATGTGGCCGCCGAGACAGGGACCACAGGTGGGAGTGCTTACCACCCCCCCAGCCTCCACAAAGATTTCCAATAGTCCCTCCCGGAGGGCCTGCAGATATATCTCTTGGGTGGCAGGGATCACGATGAGACGGATATATGGAGCTACTTGTTTCCCTCGGATGATGTGGGCTGCGACCCTTAGATCCTCTAGTCTCCCGTTGGTGCAAGAGCCGATGACCACCTGATTTATCTCTACACCAGACACTTCCCTTACCCCCTTCACATTGGCTGGGGATGAGGGACAGGCCACCTGGGGTTCGGTCCGTGAGATATCGTATTCCTTCACCTCTGCATAGTGGGCGTCTTTGTCGTTGTGGTGGAGTTTATACCCCTTTTCGATCCTCCCCCTGAGGTATTCCAAGGTGATCTCATCGAGGGGGAAGATGCCATTTTTCCCACCGGCCTCGATGACCATGTTGGCCATGGTAAACCTCCCTGCCATCTCCAGGGCAGAGATGGCCTCACCTGTAAACTCCATAGCCCGATAGAGGGCTCCATCCACCCCTACCTTTCCGATGGTGTAGAGGATGAGGTCTTTTCCTCCTACCCATGGCTGCCAACTTCCATAGTAGACGAACTGTATCGTCTCGGGGACCCGGAGCCATATTTCTCCGATGGCCATCGCAGCAGCCAGATCAGTGCTCCCCACACCTGTGGCGAAGGCCCCGACTGCACCGTAGGTGCACGTATGGCTGTCGGCCCCGACGACCAGATCACCGGGCCCCACTAGTCCCTTTTCGGGCAACAAGACGTGTTCAATCCCCATCCGCCCCACTTCAAAATAGTGGCTCAGCCCCTGCTCTTGGGCGAACTCCCGTACCAGCCGACATTGCTCGGCTGACTGGATATCCTTGTTAGGGGTGAAATGATCGGGCACCAGGATCACCTTGTCCCTATCAAAGACCCTTTTCCCCCCCACCTCTCTGAAGGCCTCGATGGCCAAGGGGGCGGTGATGTCATTACCCAAGGCCACATCCACCTTGGCGTTAATGATCTGTCCTGGAGCTACCTCCTTCAGGTCGGCATGCTCCGCCAGGATCTTTTCGGTGATAGTCATGCCCATTATTTAAAGTCCTTGTAGCCTCTTTTTCCGGTACTCCAGCTTGTTCAGGGCGTTGATGTAGGCCTTGGCGCTGGCGATGATGATATCGGTACTGGCACCTTGGCCTATGGTCGTTTGACCATCTTCCTCTATCCCCACCGTTACCTCTCCCTGGGCATCAGTTCCACCGGTGATAGCCGCCACCGCAAACCGCACCAATCTGCTCTTGGAGTTGGTGATATGCTGGATGGTCTTCAAGGCTGCATCCACCGGTCCATCTCCGAAGCCAGCATCCTGAACGAGCTTTCCATCTACCTCCATCTGGACAGTGGCCGTTGGGATGGTGACCGTTCCACTTTGGACATTGATGTTGATCAACTTATACTTGTCCGGAACCCTGAAGATCTCATCCTCCACAATGGTCATTATATCTTCATCATAGACCACCTTTTTTTGGTCGGCCACCTTCTTGAAACGTTTAAAGGCGACGTCCAATTCCGCACTGCTCAACTCATACCCCAGCTCTCCTAATTTTTCTCGAAAGGCGTGTCTGCCTGAATGCTTACCGAGGACTAAGGAACTCTTGGGGATGCCAACAGACTCAGGTGTCATAATCTCGTAGGTGGTTTTTTCCTTAAGGATCCCATCCTGATGTATCCCCGCCTCATGGGCGAAGGCATTGGTCCCCACAACGGCCTTATTTGGTTGCACCACCATCCCTGTAATGGTGGAGACCAGACGACTGACGGGAAATATCTGTTCAGTATGTATGTCAGTGTAGAAGTCGAGGAGGTCTTTTCTGACCCTGATGGTCATGACGATCTCTTCCAAGGAGGCGTTCCCCGCCCTTTCCCCTATACCGTTTATGGTGCACTCCGCCTGCCGTGCACCGCTCTCTATGGCGGCCAGGGAGTTGGCCACCGCCAGCCCCAGGTCGTTGTGACAGTGGACGCTGATGGTTGCCTTATCGATATTGGGGACCCGTTCTTTAATGGTCCTGATGATTCGGCTGAACTCCGAGGGGATGGTATAACCCACGGTGTCGGGTATGTTGATCGTGGTGGCCCCCGCCTCGATTGCCACCTCAATAACCCGACAGAGGTATTCGAGGTCACTCCGGGTGGCATCCTCAGTGGAGAACTCCACATTCTCTGTGTATCCCTTGGCGTGGGAGACCGCCCGCACCACATCCTCCAGCACCTGCTCCCTTGTCTTTTTGAGTTTGTGCCTCAGGTGAATATCAGAGGTAGCGATAAAGGTATGGATCCGAGGGCGTTTGGCGTACCGTACCGCACCCCAGGCCCGATCGATATCGGTGATATCTGCCCTGGCCAAGGCAGCGATCTCGCACCCCTCTATGGCCTTGGAGATGGCCTCTACGGCCTCGAAATCCCCATCAGAGGCCATGGGGAAGCCTGCCTCAATCACATCGACGTTTAATTTCTCCAGTTGCTTGGCCACCCTGAGCTTTTCCTCCACATTCATCGAGGCCCCAGGTGACTGTTCCCCATCCCTCAACGTAGTATCAAATATAACGATCTTTTCCCCCATAAAAAAACTCCCTTTCTGCCTTACATTCCAAAGGAAAAGTGAAGGTTATTATAGGATTTTTAAGGGGGGTTGTAAAGGCGTTTAAATATTTTGATAAAACCCTTTGACAAGGCCAAAAATATAAGGTATGTTTTATGGTGACGGACTCGTCAGTCCACTTAAAGGGAGATTATAAAATGAAGATTACAGATAAAGCAAAGAGAAAAGCACTTACCCAAATGAGGCAAAAACAGATACTTGATGTCGCAGCTCGTGTTTTTTCTAAAAAAGGATTTGCCCGTACCCAGGTTGATGAAATAGCAGATCAGGCAGGTCTAGGTAAGGGAACAGTTTATCGGTATTTTAACGACAAAAAGGACCTCTTTCTCTCTGTTGTAGATAGAGGCATAGAAAATTTAAAGGATTTGGTATTAGAAGCGATGGCAAATGAAAAAGAACCCCTAGATAAGATCAAGAAAGCGATAGAGACATATTTAAGATTTTTTGAGGGACACTCAAACCTTATTGGAATATTAATTCATGAACAGAGTGAGTTTCAAAAGAGGATACAGAAAAGATATTTTGACCGTTATTATGAGCACATCAATAAAATGGAAGAGGTATTCAGACAAGGCATAGCCAAAGGTCAGATAAAGAAAATAGATGTCAGGGGTGCGATCGGCATTTTGACAAATATGCTCAATGGTCTCGTCTATATGTGGCAGATAGAAGGTAGAAAATACCCGATTACAGAGAAGCTTCCTATGTTTTTGAAGATATACTTTACAGGCATAGTTAAGGATAGACAGTCGAGAGAGGCTTACATATGAACTCCCTTAGAAATTTTGTTTTATCGTACAGTAAGATTGGTATTGCTAACGGGGTGAAGTATACAGCTGCACTTGTCTTATTATTTTTTTTACCAATAAATTCTTATGCTGACGAAGCTAAAGTGAACCCAGAGGCACTTACTTTAGAAGAGAGCATCGATATAGCCTTAAAAAATAACCCTGCCTTGAAGGCTACCTCAGAAAAAATCATTGGTGCTAAAGAAAAAAGTTGGGAGGTAAAGACTTTGTTTTTGCCAAAACTTAAAGCAGAATCTTCCTATACCCATCTAAACAAACCTCCGAGTTTAGATTTAGAAGCAGGCGTTCTTACACCACAGGCCCTCTCAATAAAGATCGGTGATGATGATATGTATAATGCCCAGGCTGTGGTCCAACAGCCACTCTTTACAGGAGGCAAGATCCTTTCTTTAAATAAGCAAGCAAGAAATAATTTAGAAGCCACAAAATATAATTATGAAGGGGCAAAGCAAAATCTAATCTTACAGGTTAAAGAGGCCTATTTTGGGATATTAGTGACCCAAAAGTATAGGGAAGTCTGTCAGGATGCAGTAGAGCAGATGAAGGCGCATCTCGAGACAGTGAGGGGTCTCTATAACGCCGGTATTGTTCCTCATATCGACCTTTTGAGAACAGAGGTGCAGTTGGCAAATGCAGAGCAGGCGCTCATTAAGGCTGAAAATGGCGTTGAGTTAGCAAAGTCTCTATTTAACACCATATTAGGTAGAGACCTAAATTCGCCTGTGAAGGTAGTTGATGTATTTGAGATTATAGAACAAGATTATGACTTAGACCAATTATTTAAACTAGCTCAAGAACATCGGCCTGAGATCTATAAGATGAAGCACAATATTGAAATGGCCAAGGCTGGTATTGGCGTAGCTCAAAGTAACTACTGGCCACAAGTAGGACTTTTTGGAAACTATAGATACCATAAGGGTGATGAGCCTATTGTAGAATGGAGAGAAGACTGGATGGTAGGCGTAAATGTTAGTGTGAACGTCTGGAATTGGGGTGAAACTAAGGCACAGGTAGGGCAGGCAAAGGCTGCTTTAAGAGAATTAGAACATCTAGAAACCCAACTAAAAGATGGAATTGCTTTGGAGGTAAAGGGCGCCCTATTAAATCTTGAAGAGGCTAAAAAGAGAATCAAGGTATCAGAGAAAGCGGTAATCCAGGCCCAAGAAAGTCTGAACAGTGCACAAATTGGGTATAAAAATGGTCGAGTAGACAATGTAGAAGTGCTAGCTGCTCAATTAGCTTTAACTGAAAGCCAGACAAATAATCTTGAGGCAATATATAATTATATTTTGAGCCAGGCAAGATTAGAAAAGGCAACAGGCATGCCTGCCGAAGTTTTAGCGAGGGCAGAGAAATCAGGAGGCGAATAACTATGAAGAGACCTATAATTTGGGCATTGATAATTTTCTTAGTAGCACTGGGCGGTTTTAAAATTATTAAGATTATAAGAGGTGATAATGATAAGAGTCAAGAAGAGGTAATGGTTCCCACTGTTAAAGTAGCTCAAGTTATAAAAGGTGAAGTTGAAGATAAGATATCTTGCGTAGGTAATATTGCTGGCCAAGAAATGGTGACCTTGATGAGCAAGATTCCAGGGAAGATTGATAGCTTTCTTGTTAAGGAAGGCGATAAGGTAAAGAGGGATGATGTCTTGGTATTGATTGATAGAGATATAGAAGGCATGAAATATAAAAAGGCCTCGATTAAATCTCCGTTCAATGGGATAGTAATAAAAAAATTTTTAGATGAAGGTTCCCAGGTTGAACCTAGTGTAAGTCCTATGATGAGGGTTCCAGTAATTATGGTAGCTAATATTGATACAATAAAGGTCTTGGTAAACGTCTCTGAGAAATATTTAGGGAAATTAAGAGAAAAAACCGAGGCAAAGATTAAGGTAGATGCATATCCAGATGAGATTTTCCTTGGTGAAGTTACAAGGATTGCTCCTTTGGTTGACCTTACTACAAGAACTGCTGAGGTGGAGGTAAGGGTTCCTAATAAAGAGCATCGGCTTAAGCCGGGGATGTTTGCCAGAGTAAGTATTATATTAGAGAAAAAAGAAGACGCACTCATCGTGCCTATTAAGGCAGTGCTTAATGAGAATGGCTGTAATTTCGTCTTTGTAGATAATGATAATGTGGCTCATAAAAAAGAAGTAAAAACAGGTATATATCAAAAAGACTCGGTGGAAATAGTTGAGGGATTAAAAGAAGCTGATTGGGTAATTATCGAAGGTAACTACGGTTTAAAAGACGGCGCTAAAGTGGAGATAAAGAAGGACTAAATTATGAAGTTACCTGAATTTTCTGTTAATCGCTCGGTTACGGTTTTGATGTTAATTGGCATCATTGTCGTCTTTGGGATAGTATCCCTATCCAGATTAACAGTAGAGGTTATGCCTGATTTGACCTATCCTACGGCCTCGGTTATTACCACCTATGGAGGTGCTGCCTCTGAGGATATAGAAACATTGGTTACTAAGTCCATTGAGGCAGCAGTAAGTAAGGTCAAAAATGTCAAGACCGTGGACTCTATCTCCCAAGAAGAGATCTCCATTGTAATGGTGGAGTTTGAGTGGGGCACTAATATAGATTTTGCTACCCAGGATATACGCGATGCCATTGGGGTAATTGAAGAGTTTCTCCCTGAAGATGTAGATAAGCCTATCGTTGTCAAGTTTGACCCATCTCTTATCCCTGTGATTGCCTATGGTATCACTGGAGAACGGGATTTAAGAGATTTAAGGACCTTGGTTAAGGACCAGATAAAGGACCGTCTCGAGATGGTCGATGGCGTGGCTAACTGTATGATTATGGGCGGAAGGGAGAGGGAGATTCAGGTAAGGATTGATAGAGAAAAACTTGAAGCACTCAAGATCTCCATTCAGCAGGTGATATCTACTTTAAGACATGAAAACCTTGACCTCTCTGGTGGACATATCACCAGGGGCTATACAGAATATCTTCTACGCACACTGGGAGAATTTGAGAACTTAGACCAGATAAGAGACACAGTAATTACTGTTAGAGACCAAAGGCCAGTATATCTAAAGGATCTTGCCGAGGTCTATGATACCCATACTGAAGTCCGAAACTATAGCCGCACTAATAAAAAGAACGGCCTCATATTAGCAGTTATCAAGGAATCTGGGGCAAATGACTTAGAGGTAGTAAATGGCGTAAAGAAAAAGCTAAAAGAGATAAAAAAAGACCTTCCCCCTGATATCAAGATATATATTGCCTTAGATCAGGGAAGGATAACTCAGTTAATGATTTCTACTACTGCCAATGATTGTATCTGGGGTGGACTTTTAGCGGTTGTAATCCTTTTTTTATTTTTGCGCAATTGGAGGCCGACCTTAACCATTGCCTTGTCTATTCCATTGTCGATTTTAGCCACCTTTATCGCTGTCTATTTCTTAGGTTATAGCCTGAGTATAATGACGATGAGTGGTCTTGCCTTGGGTGTAGGTATGCTTGTCTCTAACGCCATTATTGTTATTGAGAATATCTTCCGGCATTTAGAAGAAGGAAAGAACAGAAATCAAGCAGCCATTGTAGGCACAAGTGAAGTGGGTATGGCGATCGCTGCTTCTACCCTTACTACTATTGCCGTCTTTTTGCCCCTAATCTATGCCACTGGTATTGCGGGAAAGCTTTCGAGGGGGTTGGCCCTTACTGTTACTGCTTCACTTATTGCCTCTTTATTTGTTGCCCTTACATTAGTTCCAATGATGGCCTCTAAGATATTTAAGAAGGAGAAGTCAAAGAAAGATTATGAACTCCATTTTGGTGAAAGGGGATTTAGTTTCTTAAAAGATTGGTATAAGAGGACTCTTGCCATTGCCCTTCGTCACCGCATCAAGGTTTGCGTAGTATCTATAGGGGTATTTGCCCTAGGTATGTGCCTTTTGCCTTTTGTGGGCAAAGAATTTATGCCAGTAATTGATCCAGGGTTAGTTATCGTTAAGGTTAAGATGCCTGTTGGCACAAGTCTTGAGGAGACAGACCGCATAGTTCAAAAAATAGAAGATATTATGCTTCGCCAGAAAGAAGCCGATGTTTTAGGGTCCTTTACCGGTTTAATGGAGGGGACAAAGTTAGATGTGGCTTTCAGCGGAAGTGGAATAGGCAATACGGGAGTGAACGAGGCGATGATATTTGCCCACCTGCTTGATAAAAGCAAAAGAAGGCGTTCCAGTATTGAGATACAAGATAGTATTCGTAAACAATTCCCTCGAATTGAGGGTGCCAAGATAGAATTTATTGATCTGGCCAGGTTCATTACTTCAGGAGGCACAGGCCAAATTCCTATTGAGATAAAGATATTTGGTAAGGACTTAGCAACACTTGAAAAAACAGCTGATGAGATTATGGCCAAGATAGAACCTATCCAAGGGCTCTATGATATAGATACTACCCTTCGCCATGGCAAGCCAGAATTGCAATTTGTAATAGATAGGGATAGAGCCTCTCAGTTAGGATTAAATGTTGGGCAAATCGCCTCTGTAATGCGGGCCAATTTTGAAGGTCAAGTTGCCACTCGCTTTAGGACCGCTGGTGATGAATTTGACCTGCGGGTGCAATATAGAGATGAAGATGCTCAAGACTTTGACGATGTAAAACGTGCGGTTATTTTTTCAAGCCTTGGTTCTCAACATCATTTAGAGGATGTAGCGAAGGTTATTGAGGGCAAAGGCCCGGTTAAGCTTTACCGGGAAAATCAAGCGAGAAAGACATCTGTTACTGCCAACTTCTCTGGCAGGGATTTAGGAAGCATATTAAATGATATAAAAACCAAGATAAAAGAGATAGATTTGCCCTCAGGATATTTTGTTGAATATGGCGGTGAGGCAAAACGAATGCGTGAAACATTCGTTGTCTTAGGCTCCGTATTTATTTTGGCAATCTTGTTAGTGTATATGATCATGGCTGCACAGTTTGAATCGTTAGTGCATCCCTTTACAGTAATGTTTACTGTTCCCTTTGGCTTGACAGGTGTAATCTTAATACTGCTATTAACCGGCAATAGTCTTTCCATGGTTTCTCTATTAGGCGTCATAATCCTTGCCGGTGTTGTAGTTAATAACGGCATAGTCCTTGTAGATTACGTTAACCAACTTAGGGCTAAGGGCCTGAGTAAGGATGAAGCGCTTATCCAGGGTGGAGTTACTAAATTAAGAGCAGTTTTATTAACAGCAGCCACAGCCACATTTGGAATGCTTCCTATGGCTATAAGTAGGTCAGAAGGCTCAGAGCTGAGGTCTCCTATGGCCTTGGCAGTTATTGGAGGATTAGTGGTTTCTACCTTCTTGACATTAATAATTGTGCCCACAGTTTACAGTATTTTAGATGATATCGCCCATCGAACTAGAAAAAAAGTAAGTAAGAGATTAGTTGGGGAAGAATAATAAAACCTTTTGATAGGGGGAAGTCAAGGACAAAGTGAACTACCACCGAGCAGGTTCGGTGGTAGTTCACTGTCAACCCCGTCCGGTCACTCGAGGGTGACGATGTTGCCCACGCTCAGCGCCCCGCCGGAGTAACAGACCACCTTTGCACTGCCCACACGTACCACGCACCTCGTGGCCTTTTTCGAGAGCACTTGCCGATTAGCAGTTTGTCAATGCTGTTGTCCTTGACGAGGTGGCGGATCTCTTCCATCTGGTCACATCCAGACCGCGCATGCCCTCGGTGATTTTCAGGATATCCCCGACGCCGAGCCCCGTCAGGTGGGTGGCCAGGGATATGTCCATGAAGACTTTCGTGTGTGTGCTCATCGCTCTTCCTGCGGGCACGATCCAGGATGGTGCCCGCCTCCATCAGCAGGGTATCGCTGATCTCGGATCGATCGGTAAAAGGCCGATCTAGGGGCGGAGCAGCAATTTTTTTGCAATTTTTGACCTTGACAAAAGAAAGGAGATATATATACTGATGTCTTTAAATTCGAGGAATATGCAAATCCTGCCGGCGAGAAATTTAGGAAACAGGAGCTTAAGATAATCAGATGAAAGTTAGATGGGAAGATATCCCTCCGCAAGGGAAGGAGATTTCTTTAGATGAACCCCCCCCTTTTTGCCTACAGGGGCCCCATGGAGAAGATGAGAATGGGATGAGGTTGGCCTCGGCGGTGAGGGGCAGCCTTTTTCTCCGTCGTACCCCCAAAGGCATCGAAGCCAAGGGACGCATAGATACAGCGGTATGTATAAACTGTGCTCGGTGTTTGAAGGAATTTGTCCTGCCCATCGTATCGGAGTTTGAGGAGTTCTTTCTCCTTGGGGAGTATGCATCGAGTGAGGAAGAGAAAGAGCTCTTGCTTGAAGAGATGGGCGTAAGCTTTCTGCCTGAGGGGGGACTGGAGATAAGGGATATCATAGAGGAGCAGATATGGCTTAACATCCCCATGAAACCCCTCTGTCATAACAGGTGTAAGGGGTTGTGTAGCATATGTGGGGCTGATTTTAATATCGGAGAATGCGGGTGTGATCGGAATTATATAGATCCCAGGTTCGCTATTTTAAAAGGTCTCATACCAAATCTTCCCCAAGGGAGTAGATAATGGCCCTTCCTAAAAGAAGGACTTCCAAGGCGAGACGAGATAAGAGGAGATCCCATAGAAAATTAACCCCCTTCAACCTCTCGCTCTGTCCTCAATGCCACGAGCCAAAGCTGCCCCATCGAGTTTGTCCCCATTGCGGTATGTATAAAGGGGAGGAGATCTTGAAATTGAAGGAGGGTTAACTCCACCTCTTGACTTATATAGAGGGATGAAGGCGATGAAGGTTGCGGTGGATGTCATGGGAGGCGATAATGCCCCGGAGGCCATTGTGGAAGGGGCGGTGTTGGCGGCGAGGGCGTTGAGGCTGGAGGAAGTGATTCTTGTAGGGGACAAGGCGCTGGTGGAGGGGGAGTTGGCCAAGCACCGATGGGAGGGGTTAAATCTGAGTGTTGTCCATGCGCCCCAAGTGGTGGAGATGCATGAGTCTCCAGCCAAGGCCCTGCGGACTAAGAGGAACTCATCTATCAGCGTGGCACTGGAATTGGTGAAGGATGGCAGAAGTGATGCGGTGGTGACGGCTGGGAACTCAGGGGCGGCGATGGCCATCAGTATGTGGAAACTGAAGATGTTGGAGGGTGTGGAGCGACCTGCGCTCGCCAGCCTTCTCCCCTCCTCCACAGGGGTTTCAATCCTGATAGATGCCGGGGGGAATGTGGACTGTAAACCCATCCACCTGGTGCAATTTGCCATCATGGGTGAGATGTACGCCCGTTTCATCTCGGCCAAGGACCGTCCTCGTGTAGGCATTTTGAGCAACGGCAGGGAGGATAGCAAGGGGAATGAGCTCACCAAGCGGGTCCACGCCATACTGAGCAAGAGCGGGTTGAACTATATCGGGCATGTAGAGGGGAGGGATATCTATAGTGGCACGGCCGATGTGATCGTGTGTGATGGCTTTGTGGGCAATGTGGCCTTGAAGAGCGGTGAGGGGATTTCTGAATCCTTCGGCGCGATGTTGGGGAGAGAGATCCGCAAAAACCTGTGGGCCAGGATCGGTTACTTCTTTATGAGGGGGGCCCTGGAAAACTTCAGGCGTCGAGTCGATTACTCCGAATATGGGGGGGTTCCCCTGCTGGGCATCAATGGTACCTGTTTTATCTGTCATGGGCACTCCTCCCCCAAGGCCATCAAGAACGCCATCCGGGCCGCCTCCGCATATGGGCGTAGAGATATCAACCGGCTTTTGATCGAGGCCCTGCGCGACAGTCAAGACCTGAAGGAATTGGGAGAAAGGGTTGCCCCTAAGATATGGGAGCGGATAAAGGAGAAGATGATACACTGAAACATCTGTTTGGGGGGTACTATTAGGTGGACTATTTTTTGACCGAAGACCAAAAGATGCTCAAGGACTTGGCCCGTAGGATAGCCGAGGATAAGATAATGCCGGTGCGGGCAGAGTTGGATGAAAAAGAGGAGTTTCCTTGGGAGATCATGCGCACTTGTGCAGAGACGGGGCTCTTTGGGGTCTCTATGCCTGAGGAATATGGTGGTTTTTCCGGTGGAGTGTTCGAGAACTGCTTGGTAGTAGAGGAATTGAGCAGGGCCTGCATAGGGGTATCGGTCAGCTTTGCGGGGAGTGGATTGGGGGCCTATCCAATTCTGCTCTCCGGCACCGAAGAGCAGAAGAGGCGATATCTTCCCGAGATCGCCAGTGGGAGGAAACTGGCCGCTTTTGCCGCCACCGAGGCCAATGCTGGAAGTGATGTAGCGGCGATGCAGGTCACGGCGGTGAGAGATGGTGATGGATATAGACTGAACGGAACCAAACAGTGGATCACCAACGGGGGCGAGGCGGAGATCTATTCTGTCTTCGCCGTCACCGACAAGAAGAGGGGGCCGCGGGGGATCAGCGGCTTTATCGTTGAAAAAGGGACCCCTGGGTTTTCCTTCGGCAAGAAGGAGCAGAAATTGGGGATTCGGGCCTCGGCCACCAGGGAGTTGGTCTTTGAGGACTGTTGGATCCCCCAAGGGAACCTCATCGGTGCAAGAGAAGGTATCGGACTCATCATCATCCTGAGGACCTTTGACCTGACCCGGCCAGGGATCGGTGCCCAGGCAGTGGGGCTTGCCCAGGGGGCTTTTGAGATAGCGGCCAGATATGCCCGAGAGAGGGTCCAGTTCGGGCAGAGGATCATCTCCTTTCAGGCCGTACAACATATACTGGCCGATATGGCTACGCAAATAGAGGCAGCCCGCGCCTTGGTTTACGCCGTGGCCAGCTACATTGACAGCCATCCTAAAAACTACAGTAAGGAGTCGGCCATGTCCAAACTCTTCCCCAGCGATGTAGCCATGAAGGTGGCTATAGATTCCGTTCAGGTCTTGGGGGGATATGGATACATGCGTGATTTTCCTGTGGAGAAGATGATGAGGGATGCCAAGATCCTGCAGATCTATGAAGGGACCAACCAGATACAGCGCAACAATATCGCCTTGGAGCTCATAAAAGAGATCGCCAGCGGGAGGAGATAATGGGAAAGACGGCCTTTATCTTTCCCGGACAGGGTTCTCAATATGTGGGGATGGGGAAGGAGCTATACGAAAATTTCTCTGCTGCTAGGGAGACTTTTGCTGAGGCCAACGAGGCCCTGGAATTTGACCTCCAGAACCTCTGTTTTCATGGTCCAGAGGAGAATTTAAGGTTGACCGTCAACACTCAGCCCTCCGTCCTGACCGTGAGCATCGCTGCTTTAAGGGTCTTAAGGGAAGAGCTGGGGTGGAAAGCCGACTACCTTGCTGGACACAGCCTCGGGGAGTTCACCGCCTTAGTAGCGGCCGAGTCGATGAGTTTTCGTGATGCCGCCAGGGTGGTCAGATTGAGGGGAAAGTTTATGCAGGAGGCGGTTCCTGTGGGTGAGGGGGGATGGCGGCGGTCTTAGGTATGGACAGGGATCGGGTGGAGGAAATCTGCCAGAAGGTAGCGCAGGGGAAGGTCCTCACCACCGCCAATTTTAATTCACCCGGCCAGATAGTGATCTCCGGACATATGGAGGCCATCGAGAGGGCAATTGCCTTGGCCAAGGAGATGGGTGCGAAGAGGGCCGTTCTGCTTGAGGTAAGTGCGCCCTTTCATTCCCCCCTGATGGTGGTTGCTGGTCAAAAGCTGGGAGTGGAATTGGCCAAGGTAGAGGTCAATGAATTGAAGGTCCCCGTGGTGACCAATGTTGAGGCCGAGGCAAACCTTGCCAAGGATAGGGTGTGGGATCTTCTGGTCCGGCAGATGAGCAGCCCGGTGAGATGGGAGGAGTCAATACACAAGATGATAGGGTTGGGGGTGGAGAGGTTTGTGGAAATAGGGCCGGGGAAGGTGCTTTCGGGTTTGATACGCCGCATAGATGGACAAAAGGAGGTCCTTAATCTGGAGGACCCAATGGGCCTGGATAAATTGAAGAATCTTGCAAAAAGCCCTTCAGCATGAGAGGTAGGGGATAGGAAGAGACTAATCATATTATGAAGGAGGTGAGAGTTCGATGTCTTTGGAAGAAAAGGTAAAAGAACTGATCGTTCAACAGTTGGGGGTTAGCGAGAGCGAGGTTGTTCCCGAGGCGAAGTTCGTGGACGATCTAGGTGCAGATTCTCTGGACTTGGTAGAGCTGGTGATGGCCCTGGAGGACGAATATGGGATAGAGATACCCGACGAGGATGCCGAGAAGATATTGACTGTTGGTGATGCCATGAAGTACATCCAGGAGCATATTTAAAAGGAGGGTTGAGATTATTCTCCTTTCATTTTATGTGTCCCTTTAAAATCTTCAGAGAAGCTTTTTCCTGTACCCACGCTATAAGGGAAGAGGAACAAAGGAGATCGAGGTGTTAGCTTGAAAAGAAGGGTGGTAATTACCGGGGCTGGCCTTGTCCTCCCACAGGGGATAGGAATCGATCCTGTCTGGGAAAAGATATGTGGGGGGGTCTCCGGGGTTGGCCCTATAACGAAGTTTGATGCCACAGGTTTCGAGACCAAAATCGCCGCTGAGGTCAAGGACTTCAGGCGCGAGGACTTTATCGAGCCTAAGGAAATCAAGAAGATGGATACATTTATCCATTATGCAATGGCGGCGGCGCACATAGCCCTGAGTGATTCAGGCCTGGAGATCTCCGAGGGGAATGCCGAGAAGATTGGGGTCATTGTGGGTACCGGTCTAGGAGGGCTGAGCACTATCGAGAAGTACCACAAGGTCCTTTTGGAGAGGGGGCCGCAGAGGATTACTCCCTTCTTTATACCCATGCTGATAGCCAACGAGGCCTCAGCCCAGATCGCCATCCACCATGGGGCCAAGGGTCCCAATTTATCTGTGGTAACGGCTTGTGCCACTGGAGGTCATTCCATCGGCGATGCCTTCCGGTGCATCCAATATGGAGATGCCGATGCAGTCATCGCCGGAGGGGTGGAGGCCACCGTCACCCCCTTGGCTGTGGGGGGGTTTAATGCCATGAAGGCCATCTCCACTAGAAACGATGAGCCAGAGCGGGCCAGTCGCCCCTTTGAGAGGGATAGGGATGGCTTTGTGATCGGGGAGGGGGGCGCCATCGTGATCTTGGAGGAGTTGGAACATGCCCGGGGGAGGGGAGCCAAGATATATGCGGAGATCATCGGCTATGGGTATAATGGTGATGCCTATCACTTGGCAGCTCCTGATCCTGATGGGGATGGGGCAGCCAGGTGTATGCAGATAGCCCTGAAGGATGCGCGGATCTCATCAGAAGAGATCGACTACATCAACGCCCATGGGACCTCCACTGAGCTAAACGACATAACCGAGACAATAGCCATCAAGAGGGTCTTTGGAGATTATGCCTATAAACTCCCAGTCATCTCTACCAAATCGGTGACTGGCCACCTCCTGGGGGCTGCCGGTAGTACCGAGGCCGTCTTCTCCATCCTTTCTATTAGGGATAAGGTTCTCCCTCCCACTATTAACTATGAAAACCCCGATCCACGCTGTGACCTGGACTATGTCCCCAATGTGGCGAGAGAGAAGGATGTAAAGGTGGTCATGTCCAACTCTTTCGGTTTTGGGGGGGCCAACGCCGTATTGGTCTTCAGGAGGTTTGAAGGCTGAGATGCGGATAGCGATGGCGTGTGATCACGGAGGGGTTCGCCTCAAGGAAGATCTGGTGGCCTTCTTAAGGGAACTTGGGCAGGATGTAGAGGATCTGGGGAGTTTTGGCGAAGGGCCTGTGGACTATCCGGACCTGGGTCAAGAGGTGGCTCAGAAGGTTTCAGCCGGTGAGGTAGAGGGGGGAATCCTCATCTGTGGTACAGGAATCGGGATGAGCATCGTCGCCAACAAATTCCCAGGGGTGAGGGCAGCCCTCGTCCACCATACCTATGCTGCTCGCATGGCGAAGGAGCACAACGCCGCCAATATCTTGATAATGGGGGGGAGGATTGTGGGTTCTGGTCTTGCTCGGGAGATGGTCAAGACATGGTTGGAGGCAGAGTTTCAAGGTGGGAGACACCTGCGCAGACTGACGAAGATTGAGGAGATAGAGAGGAGGAACTTCAAAGGTTGACATATCTTAAGTCCAGCCTGAGGGAAGTTGATCCAGAGATGGCGGCCGCCATCGAGAAAGAAACACTGCGCGAGGAGAACAAGATAATCCTGATCGCCTCGGAGAATTATACCAGCGAGGCGGTTCTGGAAGCTCAAGGAGGGATCCTCACTAACAAGTATGCCGAGGGCTATCCCGACAGGAGATATTATGGCGGCTGCGAATATGTGGACCTGGTAGAAAAGCTCGCCACCCAGCGAGCCGAGGAACTCTTTGGTGCCGCTCATGCCAATGTCCAACCCCTCTCTGGTTCAGCGGCCAATATGGGGGTATATTTCGCCGTCCTGTGTCCCGGAGATACCATTCTGGGGATGGACCTCTCCCATGGGGGGCATTTGACCCATGGTGCTCCCGTTAATTTTTCGGGCAAGCTGTATAAGGCGTCTTTTTACGGCGTATCGCGAGAGACGGAGTGTATCGACTACGACGAGGTCCTCTCCTTGGCCAAAGAGGTTAGGCCGAAGATGATCATCGCCGGGGTCAGTTCGTATTCACGGACTATCGACTTCCGACGTTTTCGGGAAATCGCAGATGAGGTAGGGGCATACCTGATGGCGGACATGGCCCACATTGCAGGATTGATCGCCGCTGGGGTTCATCCCACTCCAGTCCCACATGCCCACTTTGTAACCTCTACCACCCATAAGACTCTGCGGGGGCCTCGGGGCGGGTTTGTCCTTTGTCAGGGGGAGTTCAGTGACCTCATAGATCAAAGTATATTTCCTGGACTGCAGGGGGGCCCCCTTATGCATGTGATTGCTGCCAAAGGGGTCTGTTTTAAAGAGGCCATGACAGAGGAGTTCAGGGCCTATCAGAGGCAGGTAATCCGAAATGTCCAGGTCCTGGCAGAGGAGTTGAAGCTATGCGGTTTTAGGGTCGTCTCTGGGGGAACGGATAACCATCTCTTTCTTATCGATCTGACCAATAAGGGGATTAATGGGAAGGAGGCGGAGGAGGCCCTGGAGCGGGCTGGGATCACCGTGAACAAAAATATGATTCCCTATGATCAAAGGAGCCCCATGGTCACCAGTGGGATCCGGATTGGCACACCTATTGTGACCACTCGGGGGATGAAGGAAGATGAGATGGTTCAGATTGCCTCTCTCGTCGCCGAGGTCCTCGATAGCTATCCAGACCCCCAAGTGCAAATCCGCGTGGCCCAGCAAGTGGAAGAACTCTGCCGGAGGTTTCCCTTTTATCGAAATAGACTTTCCAAGGATTAGATGGCACGTCCAAGCTGGGATGAGTATTTTATAGAAATCACCCGGCTGGTGGCAAGCAGGTCAACCTGTCTCAGACGGCACGTGGGGGCAGTCATCATCAAGAATAAGCAGATCTTGACCACCGGGTACAACGGTGCCCCCTCTGGATTGGCCCACTGCCTGGACGTGGGTTGCCTGCGTGAACAGTTGGGGATACCGTCGGGTCAGCGGCATGAGCTCTGTCGCGGATTGCATGCCGAGCAGAACGCCATCATCCAGGCCGCCTATCATGGGGTCTCTATCAGGGGGGCCACCCTCTACTGTACTGATCTTCCCTGTATTATCTGTACCAAGATGATCATCAACGCCGGGATCGAGAGGGTCGTCTATGAGGGGGGATACGCCGATGACCTGGCCCGTCAGATGTGGGAAGAATCACAGGTGGCTGTGGAGAAATTTAAGGGGGAATAGATGAGGTGCCCTTTTTGTTCCAGTCTGAGCAACCGAGTGATTGATAGTCGCTTGAGCAAAGAGGGGGATGAGATACGCCGCCGCCGCGTCTGCAACGACTGCGAGCGGAGGTTCACCACGTATGAGCGGGTGGCCGATGTGCTTCCCGTGGTGGTGAAGCAGGACGGGCGCCGTGAGCCCTTTTCCCGCGAGAAGATCATGGTTGGCCTGCGAAAGGCCTGTGAGAAGAGACCGGTGAGCATGGACATCTTGGAAAAGGTGGTGGAGCGGATCGAGGGGTGGGTCCAGGAAAAAGGGGGCAAAGAGATCGCCTCCAGCGAGGTCGGCGAACGCGTTATGGAGGAGTTGCGCGATCTCGATGAAATTGCCTATGTCAGATTTGCATCGGTCTACCGGCAGTTTAAAGACATCGATCAATTTATGAAGGAGCTTAGGGGGCTCCTCGATCGGAAGGAACGCAAGGATGTTCACGGGGATCGTTGAGGGGATGGGGAAGGTGGCGAAGGTGCAGCGGCAGGGGGAGCTAGTGCGCTTAAACGTCGCCCCGCCAGCTGCGTTGACAGATATGGCGGTAGGTGATAGTATTTGCATCAATGGGGCCTGTTTGACGGTGGTCGAGCGAGGGGAGGGGTATATTCAGGTTGACATCTCCCCGGAGACCTTGGCGAGGACCACACTCGACTCCCTCAAGCCCAACGATGCGGTCAACCTAGAGCGGGCCCTTCGCGTTGGCGACCGTCTAGGGGGACACCTGGTGGCGGGCCACATCGATGGAACGGGGTCTGTTGTTGCGGATGTGGTAAGGGCGGAGGGCCGGGTGATGACCATCAGGGTTGCACCGAAGCTTTCGCAGTACCTCGTGGAGAAGGGATCAGTGGCGGTGGAGGGGGTCAGCCTCACTGTCAGCGGCATGCGAGGAGACGAGTTTCAGGTGACCATTATCCCCTATACCGCCCAGAATACCACCCTTGGTGCCAAGCGGGCGGGGGATCGGGTGAACGTAGAGGTCGATATCATTGGAAAATACGTGAAGCGGTTTGTAGACAAGGCAGACGGCGAAGGAGGTGGGGTTGACTTGGACTTCCTTGCCGAACATGGATTTGTGCCATAGGAGGGAGAGCGAAGATGGTCAGCACCATTGAGGAGGCTATAGAGGACATCAAGGCAGGAAAGATGGTCATCCTCGTGGATGACGAGGACAGGGAGAATGAGGGTGACTTGACCATGGCGGCCGAGAAGGTCACTCCCGAGGCCATCAACTTCATGGCCACGTATGGGCGCGGGCTGATATGCCTCTCTATGACCGAGGAGCAGGTGGAGCAGTTGAGACTCCCCTTGATGGTAAATGAGAACACCTCTGCCTTCGGCACGGCCTTTACCGTTTCGGTCGATGCCAGACGAGGGGTGACCACGGGGATATCAGCCGCCGATCGCGCCTTCACCATCTTGACTACTATTGCCGATGGCGCCAACCAGGAGGACTTGGTTCGGCCAGGGCATGTCTTCCCTCTGAAGGCGAGGAAGGGAGGGGTGCTGGTGCGCACCGGTCAGACCGAGGGCTCGGTGGATTTGGCTCGACTGGCCGGTCTTAAACCTGCTGGGGTGATCTGTGAGATCATGAGAGAAGATGGCACCATGGCCAGGATGCCCGATCTGAAGGTGGTTGCCAAGCGGCATGGCCTCAAGATTGTGACCATCGCCGATCTCATCAAGTATAGGCTGCATAAGGAGTCCTTTGTAAAAAGGGTGGTCACGGTCACTCTCCCTACCACGTATGGAGGGGAGTTCACGGGGATCCTCTATGAGAACGATGTGGACACCAAACATCACCTCGCCCTGGTGAAGGGAGAGATTGGTCCTGAGGATGAAGTCCTGGTGCGGGTCCATTCCGAGTGTCTGACAGGGGATGTCTTTGGCTCGTTGCGCTGTGACTGTGGGGAGCAATTGCACGCCGCCATAAGGATGATCGCTCAAGAGGGGAAAGGGGTGCTCCTCTATATGCGCCAGGAGGGACGGGGGATCGGCTTGGCCAACAAACTCAAGGCCTATTGCCTCCAAGAGCTAGGCAAGGACACGGTGGAGGCCAATAAGGAATTGGGGTTCAAGGCAGATTTGAGGGATTACGGGATTGGGGCCCAGATATTGGTCGATTTGGGGTTGCACAAGATCCGTCTCTTGACCAACAACCCCAAAAAGATCATAGGGCTGGAGGGTTATGGAATTGAGGTGGTGGATAGGGTGCCCATCGAGGTTAGTCCTAGCCGCGAAAATATCAGTTACTTAAAAACCAAACAGAAGAAGATGGGCCATGTCTTGAAGATAGAAGGAGCGTAATATGGCTAAGATCGTAGAAGGTAGGTTGGCAGCAGATGGTCTGCGCTTTGGGATTGTGGTGAGCCGTTTTAATAGTTTTATCACCGATAGGTTATTAGAGGGGGCATTGGATGCTATCAGGAGAAACGGAGTCCACGAGGACGATATCGAGATATTCCGAACTCCTGGTTCCTTTGAGATACCTTCGGTGGTCAGGCATCTGGTGGAACGGGACAGCTATGACGCCATCATTTGCCTGGGGGCGGTGATCAGAGGGGCTACCCCTCATTTCAGCTATATCAGTGCCGAGGTGACCAAGGGTATCGCGCAACTTTCCCTTCAGAGCTCCATTCCCATCTCCTTTGGGGTGATCACGGCCGATACGATAGAGCAGGCCATAGAGCGTGCCGGCACCAAAGCAGGCAACAAGGGGTGGGATGCAGCCATCTCGGCCATAGAGATGGCGAACCTCTATCGGGAGTTAGGTGTTAAGAAGGGTTGAGGCCTGCCCGGCCTGAGATGGATGTGCGGTGGGGAAAAGGCGACGGTCGAGAGAGATCGCTTTGCAGGTACTCTATCAGATGGAGGTCAATCCTCGTGATCCCAACGAGGCCATGGAGCTGTTTTGTAGGAACTTTCCCACATCGGAGGAGGTGAAGGAGTTTGCAGCCAGGATCGTTGAGGGGGTACACCAGCACAAGGAGGAAATAGACCGATTGATCGAAAAGTACTCAGAGCATTGGAAGCTGCATAGAATGGACAGGGTGGACAGGAACCTCTTGCGGATGGGGGTTTTCGAACTCATATACTGTGACGACATACCGATCAAAGTGGCCTTGAACGAAACCATTGATCTGGGAAAGAAGTTTGGCTCCGAAGAATCGGGGGCGTTTATAAACGGCATCTTGGACAGGATTAGCAAGACCACAGGGAGTGGTTAACCTATATAATCGGAGGAGAGGAGCATGGTGCAGAAGGTGGACAGCATATGGATGGATGGAGAGTTCATCCGTTGGGATGAAGCGAAGGTACATATCCTTACCCACACCCTTCATTACGGTTTGGGGGTCTTCGAGGGGATTCGCTGTTACCTGTGTCACGACGGCCGCTCCGAGGTTTTCCGGTTGAAGGAGCATATCGATCGACTCTTTGACTCGGCCCTGATCGCAGAGCTAGAGATCCCCTTTTCCCCTGAGGAGATCATGGATGCGTGTAAGGAGATATTACGGCTCAATGGCCTCAAGGAAGGGTATATACGGCCCCTCGTCTTTATCGGGGATGGTGTCATGGGGGTTCATCCCCAGGACAACCCCATCAGGGTAGTCATCGTGACCTGGGAATGGGGGGCCTATTTAGGTGAGGAGGCCTTACAGCAGGGTACCAGGGTTAAGACCTCTTCTTATACCCGTCACCACGTGAACGTGATGATGACCAAGGCCAAGATCTGTGGTAACTACGTAAACTCGGTGTTTGCCAAGCGTGAGGCGGTGCGGCTGGGTTATGACGAGGCCCTGATGCTGGATACCGATGGATATGTCTCCGAGGCCACCGGGGAGAATATATTCATGGTGAAGAATGGGTTGATCAAGACACCTCCCCTCAGCTCCATCCTGGCTGGGATAACCCGTGATTCAATTATCACCATCCTCAAGGACAAGGGCCTCGAGTTGGTAGAGCAGCGGTTTACCAGGGATGAGCTCTATACAGCCGATGAGGTCTTTTTTACCGGTACAGCGGCTGAGGTTACACCTGTCCGTGAGATAGATGACCGCGCCATCGGTGCGGGCAGACCAGGACCCATCACCAAGGAAATCCAGACCACCTTTTTCCGGGCCGCACGAGGTGAACTGGAGCAGTATAGTAGGTGGGTCTCATACCTCTAATTCCATTCTTCCCTGCAGATGTCCCTCGAGCTCCTGATAGATGGGTATAACCTCATCAGACAATCTCCCTCACTGAGCCAGTTTGAGGCCTTGGGCCTCGAGAAGGGCAGAGAGGCCCTGCTGGAGCGGCTGGCGGCATATAGGAAGGTACGAGGCCACCGGATAACGGTGGTCTTTGATGGGTGGGGCAGCCCCCATCTCGAGAGCAAACAGATGAGCCAGCAAGAGATCACGGTGGTCTTTACCAAACGGGGAGAGACCGCCGACGAGTGGATCAAGCGGAGAGTAGGGGAGGTGAGGGAAGGCGCCGTGGTGACCTCTGATCGGGAGATACAGGGATATGCCGAGCAAGCCGGAGTCCCCTCCATCTCCTCCCAGGAGTTCGAGCGCAAGATGGAGGAGGCCATCTACTTTGATCTGAAGGGGATCGAACTCAACGATGAGGGACCGGTTATCAATATCAAGAAGGGTCCTGCTAGGCAGTTGTCCAAAAAAGAGAAAAGGCGGCACGCCCTCTGGAAGAAGCTATGATCTTCCCCACATCCTGCTCTCCTCACCCCGCAACAGCCTTTGTATGTTTTCGGTATGTCGATAGAAGATCAGCCCCCCGACGATGATGCTTAGGATAAGGTAGGGTTTCGGATATCCCAGCAGCCAGATCAGCAGGGGCATAGTTGCAGCGGCCGAGAGTGAACCCACCGAGACCCTCTTGCTTATGAGTACCCCCCCGGCAAAGACCAAGAGATTGCAACCGATGGCGAGTGGCACCACGGGGAGATAGATCCCCAGGGCCGTGGCCACCCCCTTTCCCCCCCTGAGTCGTAGATATATAGGAAAGAGGTGTCCCACGAAGGCCCCCAGGGCCACTGCACTAATCCACATCTCTCCCCTGC
>DAOVGN010000095.1 GCA_030672385.1 Deltaproteobacteria bacterium
AGGCGGCTACAGCGCTGTTTAGGACCCCGATAACTACCAGCCAATAGTATTCGGCCTTCACTGCAGCGCTGAAGACATAGAACTTAGCCATAAAACCGGCCATGGGGGGCACTCCAGCCAGCGAGAACATGAAGATGGACATGGAGGCTGCCAACAAGGGATGCTTAAAGCCGATCCCCGCATAATCGGTCAGGAGGGTGTTTTCCTCCCCTTTCTTACCCAGCAGTATCATCACGGTAAAGGCCCCTATGTTCATAAAGACATAGGCCAAAAGATAAAAGAGCATGCTCGATTTGCCCAGCTCATTTCCAGCCACAAAGGCCACCATTATGTAGCCAGCATGGGCGATGCTGGAATAGGCAAGCATCCTCTTTATATTGGTTTGGGAGAGGGCGATGATGTTCCCCACCGTCATGGTGACAACTGCCAAAAGCCACATGATCTCCGTCCAATGGGCCTGGAGGGTGGGCAGGGCATAGAAGAAGACCCTTATAAAGGCGGCAAACCCTGCGGCCTTGACCCCAGTGGCCATAAAGGCAGTAATGGAGGTCGGGGCCCCCTCGTATACGTCGGGAGTCCACATATGAAAGGGGACCAGGGCGATCTTGAAACCGAACCCTATGATAAGGAGGGCAAGCCCTGTGATAAGAATAGGAAGGCCGCTGATCCACGCCCGCTCTGCAAGGACATGGCTGATCCCGCCCAAATCGAGGGTACCTGTGGAGGCATAGGTAAGGGCAATGCCATAGAGGAGAAAAGACGAGGCAAAGGCACCCAACAAGAAGTATTTAAAGGCCGCCTCCACCGATCTAACATCATCACGCATGATGCCAGTCAGGACATAGATGGAGATGGACATCACCTCCAGCCCCAAAAAGATGATCAGGAGGTTGACCCCAGAGGCCATCAACATCATCCCCACGGTGGCGAATAAGATCAGGACATAATATTCAGCAAAATCTATCTCCTCCCGCTTGGTGTATTCCAGGGAGGCCAAGACGGTCAAAAAGGCGATGATCAAGAACATGACCTTGAAAAAGAGGGAGAAAGGATCGATCGTAACCATACCGTAGAAGGCCTTCATATCCTTGCCAATCCCCAGAAACAGCGAGAGAAAGGCCACGACTATCCCTATCAGCGCAGTATAGCCGGGTGAGCCCTTCTTTTCACCGCGGATAAAGACGCCCAGGATCAAGATTAACAGGGCGAAGATGGTCAAGACCAACTCCGGGGCGATCACCTTCAGGTCTGCTGCTGAAAACTGAACCGTGAAGATCTCCATCTCCCTCTTACTCCTTTGTGATCAATAGCTTAAGCCCCGATCCCTCCACTTGCTTGACCAGGGAGGATGTCCCTTCCTCCTCTGGTGGCATTGCGACAACCTCATGCCTCGCCTTGATGTCGTAGAGGAAGTGCTGCACCGAGAGGTCTATTTTCTTTAAAAAGAATTTCGGGAAGACACCCATCCAGATAATCATGACGACGATGGGCACCAAGGTCACGATCTCCCTGAGGTTGAGATCCTTGAGTTCTCGATTCTCCTCGTGCTTGATATCCCCAAACATCACCCGTTGGAACATCCAGAGCATATAGGCCGCCGCCAGGATCACGCCCGTAGCACCAAAGACCCCATATACGGGATTGGCCTTAAAGGCCCCCAAAAGGATCAGGAATTCCCCCACAAAGCCGTTGGTCCCCGGCAGGGCAATGGAGGAAAGGGTCACGATCATAAAGAAGGTGGCAAAGACCGGCATCACCCGGGAGAGCCCCCCGAAATCGGCGATCAGCCTAGTATGTCTCCGTTCATAGAGCATCCCCACGATCAAAAAGAGGGCCCCTGTACTCACCCCGTGATTGAGCATCTGATAGATACTCCCCTGCACCCCCTGCACATTGAAGGCAAACATCCCCAGCATGACGAAGCCGAGGTGGCTCACACTGGAGAAGGCCACTAACTTCTTGAGGTCATCCTGCATCATACAGACCAGGGCCCCGTAGATGATCCCGATGAGGGCCAAGATCGATATGACAGGGACCGCCTTGAAGGCAGCCGCAGGAAAGAGGGGGATGGCAAAGCGGATGAAACCATAGGCCCCCAGTTTCAGGAGGACACCGGCCAGGATCACAGAGCCGGCGGTGGGGGCCTCCACATGGGCATCAGGCAACCATGTGTGGAAGGGGAACATGGGGACTTTTATAGCGAAGGCCAGGGCAAAGGCCGCAAACATTATGTACTGGGTCTTGATGGGGAGTGCTAGCTGATAGAGTCTTAGTAGGTCAAAGGTGTACTCCCCGGTGGCCTTCCCGTGAAGAAAGTAGAGGGCGATGATGGCCACCAACATCAATACACTTCCCGCCATGGTGTAGATGAAAAACTTTATGGCGGCGTAAATCCTCCGTGGTCCCCCCCATGCCCCGATGATGAGGTACATGGGGATCAACATAACCTCCCAGAATACGTAGAAAAGGATAAGATCCAGGGCAACTAAGGCCCCGATCATCCCGGTCTCCAGGAAGAGGAAGCATATCATGTATTCCTTTATCCTCTTTTCCACCGCTGTCCAGGAGCTGAGAACACAGAGGACCGTCAAGAAGGTGGTCAGGAGGATCAAAAAGAGGCTGATCCCATCAATCCCCATGTAGTAGGCAACTCCCCACTCTTTGATCCATGGAACCTTCTCCACAAACTGCATCCCGGCCTTCCCCTCATCGAAATAGATAAAGAGGGGGAGAGAAACCATGAACTCGACCAGCGAGATAATCAGGGTTACCCTCTTGAGAAGTTCGTCCCTTCCCTTGGGCATAAACAACAACAGTACCGCCCCCGCTAAGGGGAGGAAGGTGACCGTTGTCAAAATGGGAAAACCCAGTTGGTTCATGGAAGACTCCTTACTTTATCAAAAATATGATGACCACCACTGCACCCAAGACAATACCAAGGGCATACCCCTGCACACGACCTGTCTGGATCTTGCGCAGAATTTTTCCACACCAGAGCATAAGCCCCGCCACGAGATTGACGGTCCGATCTACTACCCCGTCGTCGAACTCCCGCCATAAAAAGGTGCCTATCTTCTTAGCGCTATCTATAAAAGAGGCCTCATATATCTCATCCACATAATACTTATTGAAAACAAGGGTGTATAAGGCCTTAAACCGCTTGGCCAACTTCTTTGGGACATCGGGCTTCAGGATATAAAGATAAAAGGCGATGCTGATCCCGATCAATGCAATGATTACGGAGACGACCATCAGGACAAGCTCCAGGTTGGCACCGCTTCCATCCATTCCACCTCCTCCGGCATGGGCGAGCTTCACCAAGGAGAAGGAGGCATGTCCAACTCCCTCCGGGAGTCCACCCAATACAGGGGCGAGAAACTCATGGAAGTAGTTCCTCCCCCCTAGGACATGGGGTATCCCCACATAACCGCCGATCACCGAGAGGACGGCCAGTATGATGAGGGGGACAGTCATAATGGGGGGAGACTCATGGATATGCTTTTTCACCTTCTCTGAGGCCCGACACTTCCCCAAAAAGGTGACAAAGGTGAGCCGGAACATATAGAAGGCGGTCATCCCCGCCGCAGCGGCCCCCACCAGCCAAAGCAAGAGATGGCCGTGTGGGCTGCTGAAGGACTGCCAGAGGATCTCATCCTTGCTGAAAAACCCTGAAAACCCAGGAATCCCCGCAATGGCCAACGTAGCCATCAAGAAGGTCAAAAAGGTGATGGGGGTCTTCCTCCACAACCCCCCCATCTTCCTCATGTCCAGCTCCCCGCTCAGGGCATGCATCACGCTCCCCGCTCCCAAAAAGAGGAGCCCCTTAAAGAAGGCATGAGTCATGAGGTGAAAGATCCCCGCGCTAAAGGCCCCCACACCTACGGCGAGAAACATATAGCCGAGCTGGCTGATGGTAGAATAGGCCAGCACCCGCTTGATATCGAACTGCAAAAGACCCATGGAGGCGGCATAGATGGCCGTGGCAGCGCCAAAGATGGCCACCACCACCATAGAGATAGGGGCCATACTGTACAGGACGTGGCAACGGGCGATCATATAGACGCCCGAGGTGACCATGGTGGCGGCATGGATCAGGGAGCTGACAGGGGTGGGACCCTCCATGGCGTCGGGGAGCCATACATACAAAGGGATCTGGGCGGATTTTCCAGTGGCCCCCACAAAGAGCAGAAGGGTAATCATGGTCACGGTGAGGGGATCGAGGATATGGGCCTTGGCAAAGACCTGGTTGAACTCCAACGTACCCAAATGGGTGAAGATCAAAAACATCCCCAACATGAAGCCGAAGTCCCCCACCCTATTGACCACAAAGGCCTTCTTGCCCGCATTGGCGGGGGCATCCCTCTCGAACCAAAAGCCGATCAGGAGATAAGAACAGAGCCCTACCCCCTCCCATCCGACAAACATAAAGAGGAAGTTGTTGGCCAAGACCAAAGTAAGCATCATGAAGACAAAGAGGTTGAGATAGGCGAAATACCTGGTGAATCCTGTGTCATCATGCATGTAGCCCACAGAGTAGATATGGATGAAAAAGCTCACCCCGCTGACCACCAGGGCCATGACGATGGAGAGGGGATCAACCTTATAACCGATAACCGTCTTGAGATCCCCTGACACGATCCAGTCAAAGAGGACCTTGTCGGGCACGGCAGCCCGGGCATCTGGGGGAAGCCTGAGGAGGCTGAAAAAGACCAGAATGGAGAAGAGAAAAGAGAGGCCCAATGCAGAACACGCCACCCAGCTGACCGTCTTTTTGTCGAGGTTACACCACCTCCCTATGAGACCGTTGAACAGAAACCCCATGGCAGGGAATAGAGGTATCAACCATACATACTCGATCATAGGGTGTTCCTTCCTCCCTTCACCATTTCAAGAGGTTTATCTCATCTACCTTAATGGTCCTGCGCCCCCGGTAAAGCAGGACAAAGATAGCTAGACCGACAGCTGCCTCAGCCGCCGCCACCGTCATCACAAAGAAGACCATCAGCACCCCATCCAGGGAATTCAGATAGTGCGAGGCAGTTATCAAACTGAGGTTGACGGCGCTGAGCATCATCTCGATGCACATGAAGATGATGATGGCATTTCTTCTTATCAAGACCCCTACCGCCCCGATGGCGAAGATCAGGGCGCTTACAATCAGATAATACATAGGTGGCACACTGAAAAGCATATCTTCTACCTCTCCTTTTTGCTCAGGATGACTGCCCCGATGATCCCCACCAAGAGGAGTATGGAGGCCACCTCAAATGGGAAGAGGTAGCGGGTAAACAGCAGTCCTCCCACCGCCTTGATCTCGCCAATCTGGGCTATCCTCTCGGGGGTAAATTCGCCCCATTCCCCCGGCACTACCTTTTGTGCAACCCCATAGATAAGCTGGGCAAACAGTATGACAACCAGTAGCACCCCTATAACCTTAGCGGGGGATAAACGGATCTTGTAAGTTCTCTTTTCTTCCTCCACACTCAGCAACATAATAACGAAGATCACCAACATCATGATGGCCCCGGCATAGACCATCACCTGGATGATGGCGATAAACTGGGAGTTAAGGAGCAGGTAGAGGACGGCGATGCAGAGGAAGTTGAGGATCAAGAACATGGCCGAGTGGATGGGGTTGCGGCGGGTGATCACCATCACCGCAGCAAAGATGGCGGTCAGGGCGGTAAAGATAAAGGCGATCCAATAAAAGAGGGTTCCGGGAATCATCTATACCTCCTGCGGGTTGTTGGCCAGAAGCCTCCCTTTGTCCAAGATGAGGTCCGCCCGTCGGTAATCCACAAACTCATAGTTCTTCCCCAACTTGATGGCGTCTACCGGGCAGGCCTCGGCGCAGAAGCCACAAAATATACACCTGACGGTGTTTATCTCATAGACCTCAGGATATCTCTCTCCCCCCTCCAACTCCACAGCCACCAAACGAATGCAGTTAGAGGGACAGATGGCCACACAGAGCCCACAGGCCACACAGCGGGTATCGCCCTTCTCGTCACGTTCAAAGTAGTGAACTCCCCTCCACCTGGGGGCCACCTCCCGCTTCTTCTCAGGGTACTGAATGGTCACCGGACGCGAAAAGAAGCTCTTTAAGGTAAGCCTCAATCCTTTCAAGAGTGGGATGATCATTTTACTGCACTCCCTTATACAAGAACCATAATCAAGCCGGTAAAGAATATATTGGCCAAGGCCAAGGGCAAAAGGACCTTCCATCCGAGTTTCATGATCTGGTCATACCTCAACCGCGGAAAGGTCCCCCTCTCCCATATACAGAAATAGACTAAGATACCAGTCTTTACCACAAACCAAATCCAAGACAGTGATGGGGGCAAAAAGGGACCATGCCATCCCCCGAGAAAGAGGGTGGTGGCAATAGCACATACCGCTATCAAATGGGCGTACTCCCCCATGAAGAAGAGGGCGAATTTCATACTACTGTACTCGATATTGAAGCCACAGGCCAACTCCGCATCCGCCTCAGGCATATCGAAGGGGGTACGATTGATCTCAGCGAGGGCACAGACCAGATAAAAGATAAAGGCGAACGGCTGATAGAGGACGTTCCAGTGTCCCCCGGCCTGTTTGTGGACGATCTCGACCAAATTGAGGGTCCCAGAAATCATCAACACCCCCATCACCGAAAGGCCCAAGGCCACCTCGTAACTGATCATCTGGGCCGCCGCCCTCAGGGCACCGATAAGGCCATATTTGTTATACCCTGACCAACCTCCCAGGACGATCCCATACTCCCCCAACGATGCTATACCGAATATATATAGGAGGCCGATGTCGAGATCGGCGATGGTGAGGGTTACGGTCCTTCCAAAAATCTCTATCTTATCGCCGAAGGGGATTACGGCAAAGAGCGACAACGCCGCCACGATACTGATCATGGGGGCGATGACAAAGAGGGGTTTGTCCGCCTTTGCCGGAATCACCTCCTCCTTAAAAAAGACCTTGATCCCATCGGCAATGGGCTGAAAGAGACCGAAGGGCCCCACCCGATTGGGTCCATACCTCACCTGGATATGCCCCAATATCTTCCGCTCCGCAAGGGTGAGATAGGCTACCACCAACATCAGGACGGAGAAGACCGCCACCACCTTGACTGCAGCCTCGATCAGGAAATAGACCAGCTCCATCCTCTCCCCCTTAACCCTTTTCTACCCTGGCAGGGATCCTCCCGTAGGCCGGCACCAGAGAAAGGGGATCCAGCTGCGGACCCACCAGCTGTGAAGCATCCACCTCGTAAAAGGAGCACCAAAGCGAAAGGACACCCCGTTTCATCGCCGGAGATTTCCGTGCCGCTACCTCCACCTCCCCCCAGGGGGTAGCAACCCCTATCCTGTCGCCATCCGCAATACCCATCCCCGCGGCCTCTTCGGCGTTCATCTCTACATAGGGACCGGTGGATACCTTGGCCAACCCCTGGGCCCTCCTCTGGGGGCCAGAGCCGATGAGGTAGTTATAAAAGAGGCCTCCCACGGAAAGCGAAAAGGGATACCCATCCTGCTCCTTCTCATGTGTGGGCGCTACGGGGCGAAAGGCCGCCTTTTCCAACATTTCACTCCCTTCGTCACCCCGCCACTGGGTATCTAGCGGCTCAAACTCCACTCCTTTATAGAGTGGATTGGCCCCTTTAATCTCTTCAAAGACCCCTGCCGGAAATTCGACCTTCATCTCCTTGCCCATGAAGGAGGCCAAATCCGATAGAATCTCTCCCTTCCACTTCAGACCGTCAGGGGGTTCTAAGGCCTTTCGCAACCTCTGTACCCTCCCTTCGCAGTTTGTATAGGTACCATCCATCTCAGCGAAGGAAAGGGCCGGTAAAACCACGTGGGCCTCCTCAGCTGTCTCCGAAAAGAACATATCCTGAACCACCAACAGGTCTAGGGCCTTTAATCCAGGCTCTACCAGGGACTTGGGAAGGGTGATCAGAGGGTTCTCCCCTATGATAACCAGGACCTTGAACCTCCCCTCAGAGGCCGCCTGAAACATCTCCCCTGCCGAAAGCCCCTTTGTCTCCGCAGGGCGATATCCAGGAAGGAGCGAGGGTACTGCCCCCATCTCCACCACCCCCATCATGTTGCTCTGAGGCCCAACAAAGTGCAACCCTCCTCCCCCGAAAAAGGCCCCACAAAGGAGGGCTAGGTTGATCAACCCCTTGAACTGATCCACCCCCTGCATCTGCTGCCCCAGAGGTGGAGAACAGATAAAGGCAGGCCTCTTTGCCTCAGCCAGGTAGTCCGCTGCTTCCCTGAGGAGTTCGGGGGAAACACCGGTGACTTCCTCCACGTACTCGGGGGTAAATTTTTTGGTGGCCTTCTTGAGGACATCCAACCCCTCTACCCCCTCCTCCCCCGATCCCCAGGCACCTTTGCCTTTATTCAATAGGAGGTGAAGCAATCCGTTAACCCAAACCACCTCATCCCCTGGATGCAGGCAAAACCAGCAATCCGCCTCCTCGGCCAATTTGACCCGTCTGGGATGGGCCAAGATGAGGCGTGCCCCGCTGCGCCAGAGGGCCTCCCGCACCCGATTGGCAACGATAAGGTGATTGTCCCCATCCAGATCCCCTCCTGCTACGACGATACAGTCGCCCTCAGCAATATCATCAAGGGTGCCGGACAGATAATCCCTCCCCAACACCTCCCGTATGGCCAAACGGTATGGCTCTAAGCAGAGCCGGCCGGTAGTATCTATGTTACTTGTCCCCACCACCTCTCTCATAAATCGCTGGAAGAGGTAGGCCTCCTCATTGCTGCAACGAGGGGAAATCAGGCCCCCTACCTCCTCAGGACCGTTGCTCAAGACGACCTTATTTATCATTGCTGCGACAAAGGAGAGGGCCTCCTCCCAGGAAACCTCCTTCCACTTTCCATCCCCCTTGATCATGGGCCTAGTGATCCTTTGAGGGTGATGAAGAAAGTCATATCCGAAGGTACCACACTGGCAGAGGCTGCCCTTATTCACCCCTTCATTCTCTTGGGTCGTCACCCCTATAATCTTGTTCTCGAAGACGTTCAGTTCCAACTGACAGCCCAGGGAACAGTAATTACAGGTGGTGAGGACCTTCTGCCGTTGCCAGGGGCGCGCCTTGATACGGCTGACCCTCTCGGTCAGGGCCCCCACAGGGCAGGCCCTCAGGCACTCCCCACAGGAGATACAGGCCTCGGGATCCCTTATACCCACCTCGGCCTCATACCCCTTCCCTACGAGATCTATGGCCCTGGCCCTGACGATCTCATGGCATGCCCTGATGCAGCGCAGACACATGACACAACGATCGCCCCACTGCCTTATCAGGGGGGTGGCGAAGTCCCTCATCCCCTGAGCTGGCCTGGTGGCCTGATACTCCTGTTGATCTATACCGAACTCGAAGACCAGATTTTGCAGCTCACACGCACCGGCCGCATCACACTGGGGGCAATCCAAGGGGTGATTGAGTAGGATGAGCTTGAGGGCATCCCGTCGAATACGCTCCAAGCGCTCTGTCTGGGTATGGACCACGATCCTATCCTGCACCAGGGTGGTGCAGGCGGTCATCGGTTTATCCACCCCCTCTATCTCCACAACACAGAGGCGGCACGAGCCGATGGGGATCAGTCTGGGGTGATAGCAGAGGGTGGGGATGTAGATCTCATTCTCCCGCGCCACCTCCAGGATGGTCTTGTCGGCCTCCGCCGTGATCTCCCTGCCATCAATGGTTAACTTGACCACCGCTCCTCCCATCTCATTTCCCTATGGCCACCAACCCGATGCGATAACAGCGCAAACAACGAGCAGCCTCCCGCATGGCCGCATCTGTAGGAAACCCCTTCTCCGCTTCTTCGAAGGTCCACTTCCTGCTCTCCGGGGGGAGGATCTCGAGTTGCTCCCTCGCCCTGCCCGGGATGATCCCAATATCTTCCTCGGAATCATAGACCCCGATCTCGCCCATCAACCCCTCCAGCCTCTCGTCATCGCTGGCCTCTACCTTTTTTCCCCTCAGGTAGAGGTCGATCATCTTCGCCGCCAAACGGCCGTTGCCCGCCGCCCTTACCAGGACATCGGGGCCGGTGACACAGTCCCCTGCGGAGAAGATCCCTGGTTGTGAGGTCTCCATGGTTTCATCGTCTGCCACCACCGTAGACCATTTGGTGCTCTGGACACCATCCTTCTTTTCTAAAAAGGAAAGGTCTACCCGCTGGCCTATGGCCGGGATCAAGATATCCGTATCAACCACAAACTCCGATCCCTCGACGGGAACCGGCCTACGTCTGCCCGACTCATCGGGTTCCCCCAGCTCCATCCTGATGCACTCTACCCCGACCACCTTCCCCCTCTTGGCGATGACCTTGGTAGGGGCGCAGAGGTACTCAAACCTCACCCCCTCTTCATCGGCGCCGCGGATCTCTTCCTCATCGGCAGGCATCTCCCTGCGGGTACGACGGTAGAAAAGGTTGACGTCCTTCTTATTCATCCGAAACGAACTGCGCACGCAGTCGATAGCGACATTTCCACCCCCTACCACTACAACCCGGTCTCCCTCCGGATAGGGGTCTTCGCCCTTGTTAATACTGTAAAGGTACTGCACCCCGGAGATAAAACCCTTATACCCCGCATCCTCCCCCTCGACACGCATGGGGGTAGATCCTTGGGCCCCTACCCCGATAAAGATGGCATCATACTCCTTCTTCATGCCGCTGATGGTTATATCCTTGCCCACCTCGGTGTTATACCGGATCTCCACCCCCACGGAGGTGATGATATCCACCTCCCCGCGCAGGATATGGCGTGGCAGCCGATAGTCGGGTATACCCACTGCGGCCATCCCACCAGGTTCATCCAGCCTCTCAAAGATGGTGACCGGATATCCCTTGAGGGCCAGGTAATAGGCGCAGCTCAAACCAGCTGGACCCACCCCAATGACCGCCACCTTTTTGTACTTCCTCTTCTGGGGGGCCGGGAGCATGGGGGCTCTCTTTTTCTCTATCTCATAATCGGCCACAAACCTTTTTAGATGCCTGATGTCTAGGGGCTCATCTACGTTGAGCCTACGGCATTTGGACTCACAGGGGCGGACGCAGACCCTCCCCAAGGTCCCTGGCAGACAGGTCATCTCCCTGATGACCTGCAGGGAATCGGCGAACCCCCCCTCCTTGATGAGCTCTATATAGGCGGGGATGTCGAGATGGGAGGGGCAGGCGTTCATACAGGGGGCAGTGAGTTTAACAGTATACCTTCCTCGGGGGACCTTCTTCTTGCTCTTGATAACCTCCACAAATTCATCGCTGAAGTGCTCCAAGGCCACCAGAAGGGGAACTGGACCGGTCTGGCCGAGATTGCACTTGGAGCCTTCCAGGATGGAACGCCCTAGGGATTTCATCAGGTCCAAGTCCTCCATCCTTCCCCTACCCTGGGTGATCCTCTCCAGTGTCTCGGCAATCACCTTGGTGCCAACCCTACAGGGGAAGCACTTTCCACAAGACTCCTTCTGTACCGCCTCCATATAGGCCCGACACATATCGACGACGCTGACCTTCGCCTCCCGGATGGCAAAGCCATCCCACCCCATGAAGGCCTTTATCCTGACCCCTGGCTTGAACTCAGGGGGTAATTTCAACCTCTCAGGTTCGGCGAACTCCTCCGGGGCCTTTCCCCTGTTATCGGTTAGCCTCCCTCCCCAATAGCTGAAGACTACGTCTCCCATCGTCACCTCATATAATTATATGTAGCGTCTTAAATAGTTGCGCATAATCCAAACAATGATTAAATTGCCTGTATCCTCTCCTATACGCAAGTATTTATGTCGTCACGTAGAAAATAATCTTACTCGAATCCTTCCCCTCCCCTGGGGGGAGGGGATAAAGGGGAGGGAGACCAAATATCCCTATTCACCCCCACCCTCACCCTCCCCCATCAAGGGGGAGGGGAGTAAATTGAATTTTCATGGTTCGTTGGTGACGAACCCGTCATAGGAAATTACATATAAAAAACCTGACTTAACGGTCTATCTCCCCTAAAACGATATCTATGCTCCCGATCACAGCTACCACATCGGCCACCAGGTGTCCTTTAATCATCTCCGGCAGGGCCGCCAGGTTCACAAAGCTGGGGGTACGGATATGATAGCGATAGGGGTGATTGCTTCCATCGCTCATCAGATACCAACCCAGTTCCCCCTTGGGGTTTTCGGTGCTGGCGTAGACCTCACCTGGAGGTGGTGATATCCCCTCGGACATAAGCTTGAAATGACGGATCAAGGCGTTGATCTCTTTCCCCACCAGCTCCTTTTCCGGAGGTGCTACCTTGGGATCATAGCAGTTGACCTCACCATCGGGCAGTCTATCCAAGGCTTGACGGATGATCCTGGCGGACTGCCTCATCTCCTCCAACCGCACCATATATCGGTCGTAGACATCCCCCTTCTCCCCGATGGGGATCTCAAAATCGAACTCATCATAGCTAGAATAGGGAAAGGCCTTACGGACATCCCACTTGACCCCTGACCCCCTCAAGACAGGCCCGGTGAGCCCCCAATTGATGACCTCCTCCGCGGAGATGATCCCAACGTCTTTAGTCCTCTTCAACCAGATGATGTTCTTGGTAAGGAGGGTCTCATATTCGTGGATGCGTCGGGGAAAGTCGTCCAGAAACGCCTTGATCTTTTCCTCTATGCCGTCGGGCAGGTCAGCGGCCAGTCCCCCTACGCGCAGGAAGCTGGGGGTAAGTCTGGCCCCGGTGACATGCTCCAGGATGTCGAGGACAGTCTCCCTCTCCCGGAAGGTGTAAAAGAGCACAGTCATAGCCCCCATGTCCAAGGCATGGGTGGCGAGCCAAAGCAGGTGTGCTGCGAGCCTCTGCATCTCGGCCAGCATCACCCGGATGTACTGGGCCCTTTTGGGTACCTCTATCCCCACAAGCTTCTCCACGGCCAAGATATAGGCCAGGTTATTGGATATACCGGCGGTGTAGTCCAAACGGTCTGTAAGGACGAGGGCTTGATGATAGGTCATGTTTTCCGCCAACTTTTCCACGCCCCGGTGAAGGTGGCCCATATAGGGCACTGCATCGGCGATCACCTCTCCATCCAGCCTCAACACCAAGCGCAACACCCCATGGGTGGCCGGGTGCTGTGGACCCATGTTCAGGGTCATATACCTCTCACCTTCAACCTCATCGGGCAACGTGGGAACGACATCGGGCAGTTCTGTCGGTATCTCATAGTGCCCAAAATCCTCTCCGCGCAGCGGAAAGTCCTTCCGCAGGGGATGACCATCATATCCCTCCCAGGTCAAGATCCGGCGCAGGTCACTGTGCCCATCAAAGGAGACCCCCAGCATATCGTAGACCTCTCGTTCCAACCAGTTGGCCGCCTTCCAGACCGACTCCACCGTGGAGATCGCCTCTGCCTCACCCACCGAGGCCTTGATCCTTAACCTCTTGTTCCGCTTCATGGAATAGAGGTGGTATACTACCTCAAACCTCTTTTCTCTGCCCGGGTAATCGACGCCGCAGATATCGGTGAGGTAGTCGAAGGCAAGGTCAGGGTCGTCATAGAAAAACCTGCAAATGGGCAGGATATCCTCTTTCTTGACTACAATGGTCATCTCACCCTGAAAAGAGGAAACATCGAGAATAGCGTCGGGGAATTGTTCTTTCAGTTTCTTAGGGGCGACCTCCAGATCCCACATAGAATCCCTCTCTTATCGAATCTCCTCTGGTTCGAGGGGACGTATCTCATCCTCCCTGTCCAGGAGGCTCTCCCCCATGATCTTCTCCTGTAGTGTTATCAAGGCTGTCAAGAGGGCCTCCGGTCTCGGGGGGCACCCCGGCACATAGACATCCACTGGAATGATCTGATCCACCCCCTGCACCACATTATAGGTCTGAAAGATCCCCCCTGAAGAGGCACAGGCCCCATAGGCAATCACCCATTTGGGCTCGGGGATCTGGTCGTAGATCCTCCTGACCATGGGGGCCATCTTTTTGGTGACCGTCCCCGATACGATCATGAGGTCTGACTGTCTGGGGGAGGGCCGAAATACCTCAGCGCCGAACCTGGCGATGTCATAGGCCGCCGAACTGGTGACCATCATCTCCAGGGCGCATCAGGCCAAGCCAAAGGTCACCGGCCAAAGGGAGTTCTTTCGCGCCCAATTAACCAGTTTGCTGAGGGAGGCCGTGATGATGTTGTCGCCTAACTTGACCTCTATTCCCATTCCAACGCTCCTTTTTTCCAGACATAGATAAAACCCACGAGGAGGACAAAGATAAAGATCATCATCTCTACAAAACCAAACAGCCCTAGCTTCCTGAAGACCACCGCCCAGGGATAGAGGAAGATCACCTCAAGGTCAAAGATGAGGAAGAGCATGGCGATGATATAGTACTTTATAGGAATAGTCTGATGGGTGGGGCCGAGGGTGATCATCCCGCACTCATAGGGGGCTGCCTTTACCGGATTGACCCTTTTGGGACCTAATATATGGGAGAAAAAGACCGCAAAGACGGCAAAGAATATGGCGAACACCAGCAAAAAGAGGACGGGCACATATTTGATGAGCATCAAACCTCCCCCCCCTTCCAGAAGTTTGAAGCGTGAATTTTGACGTCCAGTCTATTATAATATCGACCTACATTTGTCAAGCAGGAAAATCGTAGTTTGAAAATCGAGGTTTTGTGAAAGAGGTTTTGTGAAAATAGTAGCTATATTAAAAACTTAAAAAAATTTCAAAAACTCCTCTGTCGTCACTATCTTTATCACTCAAGACTCACAGAATGCTTCTCTGTCGCGGGTGATAAGGGTGGAGTTTCATCTATATTGGGGTAATAAAGGGGTATGGATGCGACAAACCAATGTTATGGGGTTTTTGGGGAAAGATGGGGGGAAGGGTCAAAGGCCCCTCCCCCTTAGAATTTACCTCACCTCCAGATCCACTGCCCACTCTGAGCCAGGATAGTAGGGCGGGGTGCTCATGTTCCAGCCATCAACGGAGTCGTATATCGCACCCTCTTTGTGCAGGATCAGGTAGCCGCCTTCCACCAGCTCCAGGGCACGGGCATAGTCAGTGTCAACATAGTAAGGCGGTGTACCCAACTCCCAGCCCGTATCAGAGTACCAGATGGCACCATCTCTGTGCAGGATCACATAACCCCCTTGTTCAAGCTTCATGTCCACAGCCCACACGGTACCAGGATAGTAGGGAAGGGTCGTAGGGAAGGGTCGTCAAAACCCAACCAGTGGAAGAATCGTAGATCGCACCTTCCTTGTGCAAGATCACATAGCTGTCATCCCCACGAGGATTTTTCCGTCGGCCTGCACGGCGATGGACCAGACATAGCTGTTTGCATTGGGGTCAAATGCCGTATCGAGGGTGCCGTCGGCGTTGAGCCGGGCAATGTAGTGTCTCGTTGTCCCGCCAATGGTGATGAAAAAGCCCCCGATCAGGACCTTGCCGTCGGCCTGCACGGCGATGGAATGGACATAGCTGTTTGCATTGGGGTCAAATGCCGTATCGAGGGTGCCGTCGGCGTTGACCCGGGCAATGCGGTTTCTCGTTGTCCCGCCAATAGTAGTGAAATCGCCCCCTACGAGGACCTTGCCGTCGGCGTTGACCCGGGCAATGTAGTTTCTCGTTGTCCCGCCAATAGTAGTAAAACCGCCCCCTACGAGGACCTTGCCGTCGGCCTGCACGGCGATGGAATAGACACGGCTGTTTGCATTGGGGTCAAAACCGTCGTTAGCGGTGACCGCATGGCTAATGCCCGGCAGCGCCACCACCATCACAGAAAGGACTAACCATAGTACTATAGTTCTCATTATATTACCCATAATCGAGCCTCTAATCGAGCCTCCTTGTTTGTTATTATGTGATAAGTCCACGCAGTCTGCCATGTATCGCCTGCCCACATGGCTCACTGGGCCGTACACAAAAGAGCCGACGACACTATGCCTTCGTCATGCTGCCTGTCCGCCTTATCTCAGAGGTAGCAATAAAAAAAGGCCCCCAGGATATCTCTATCATCCTGGTAACCTTTCCGAGGAAACCTTGAAGTTTGCCCGCTCATTCATTTCCGCACTCATGAATGTTACCGGATATGTCACCCAATCTCCGAAACGAGGCAGATTGTTGCTGTATATCTAACCATAAGCAAAGGTCGATGTCAAGGCAATTCCCTGTTTTTGCAGAGAAACCACCAGTACCGTGGGATCAGACTGAAAAACCTTCAGGGCGCACCAGGGAACGAAAAAGGGCCAGCCCATTGCGGCCAGCCCTTTGTTGTGTATCAGTATTTATCAATTGCGTATGCCTACCTCACCTTCAGATCCACTGCTTGCCCTGTCTGTGGACTAGGCTCGAAGCACCATAATGGTCGAAACACCCTCGAGCGTCTCGTCATACCGGGCATTTTTACAGTGCAATACCTTACACTTATGATTAAATAGACTAAAGATCCTTTTTGGGATAGAATAAGGCCACCAATAACCCAAAGCAGAACACCATGTACCTCGGAGTAGATGTAGGATCCATTACAACCAAGCTGGTGGCCAGTGATGAGGAGGATCAGATCCTGGCCAAGGTATATCTGCGCAATATTGGCAGACCCCTGGAGGCCATCAAGGAGGGGCTGCGTCACATAAGAGAGCAGCTCGGGAATAACCTGAAGGTCCAGGGAATAGGGACAACAGGGAGTGCCCGCCACCTGGCTGCCTATCTGTTGGGGGCCGATGTGGTGAAAAACGAGATCACCGCCCACGCCGTAGCAGTCATCGACTTCCTCCCCGAGGTCAGGACCATCATCGAGATCGGGGGACAGGACTCCAAGATCATCATCTTACAGGAGGGCGTGGTGGTGGATTTTGCCATGAACACCGTCTGTGCGGCAGGGACAGGCTCTTTTTTGGATCAGCAGGCCGCCAGGTTGGGGATCTCCATTGAAGAGTTCAGCCGGATGGCTGCAAGGGCAACAAAAAAGGTGAGGATAGCGGGAAGGTGCACGGTATTTGCCGAGACCGATATGATCCACAAACAGCAACTGGGGTTTCAAACCGAGGAGATCGTGGCCGGACTCTCCGACTCCCTGGTCAAAAATTATCTCAACGACGTGGCCAGGGGAAAAGACCTCCTCCCCCCCTTTGTGTTTCAGGGCGGGGTGGCAGCCAATCTAGGTATTAGGAAGGCCTTTAAAGAGGAGTTGGACATCTCTTTGGTGGTACCCCCCCACTTTGAGGTCATGGGGGCCCTGGGGGCTGCCAAGCTCGCTCGTCGGGCCGGCGCATCCCAGACCACCTTTAAAGGCTTTGAGATAGCCCAGAGCGAGTGTTTCACCCGCAGCATTGAATGCGACGGGTGCGGAAACAGCTGTGAGGTAATTGAGTTGATCGTGGAGGGAGAGGCCATCGCCTGTTGGGGAGATCGGTGTGGCAAATTCAGCGAGGCCTTTAGTACCCAAAAAACATGAGAATTTTATTGCTAAACCCAGCCAACGCCGGAGGATTCAGGGCAATAGGGCTCCACTTTCCCCCCATGGGGCTTCTCTATGTCGGGGCCTATTTAGAGCGGGAGGGGTATCAGGTCGAGATATGCGACTTCTGCAACCCCGGAGAAAAACCCGACTATTCCCATTACGATCTCGTGGGCATCTCCACCGACACCACCCGCCACCTCAAGGCCATGAAGATCGCTCGCCGAGCAAAAGAGGCGGGCTGCACCGTAGTCATGGGAGGGCCCCACCCATGTTACATCGATGAGGAGATCCTCGCCAGCGGGTGGGTGGACTTCATCGTCCATGGAGAAGGTGAGGTAACCCTGTTGGAGCTGGTTAGGGCCTTAGAAGGAGACAGAAAAACACTAGAAGGAGTAAAGGGACTCAGCTTTCGAAGTGATGGGGAGGTGGTCAGGACACCACCCCGTCCCTTCATACAAGACCTGGACTCCCTGCCGTTGCCCGGCCGCCACCTGATAGATATAGAGCTCTATCGTCGAACCAAAT
>DAOVGN010000064.1 GCA_030672385.1 Deltaproteobacteria bacterium
TTTGAGCAGAAACTCCCGCAGTGCCAGGGGATCGCTGATGATCAGATCCCTCCATCCAGGAGAGAGGTAGCTCGTGAGGATGCCTTTGGCCTTACGGACCTCCGTCAGGATCTTTTTCTCGGAGAGTCTCCTCTTGAACTCCCCTACATCCTCCTCTTGGAGATAGAGCTGGGGATGGGCCAGATAGAGGCTGAGGAGCTTTTCCCATCCCTGTAGGTCTGCCTCCATGCCAGAGAAGATCCGCTTGAATGCCTTTGTCCCCCCTATCTCCAAATCAGCCAGGGATCTCCTCAACCCCTGAGCGGACTCGATTAACTCATCTACCTTTTCACCCTCCAGGAGGATATAGAGGTGCTCCAGGTGGCCGAAACCTTTTAGGTCCTCCACCAGGACCTTTAACGCCCCGCGGTCGGTGGGCAAAAGCTGCAACCAATCGGCCTCAAACCGCAACCTCCCGGTGACCAAAAAGGCCAGGACAAGTATCAGAAGGAAGGATATCAATACCCGCTTGGGGTGGTGTAAGGAGAGGTGAAGGGCCTTTTTTAAGAAGAACTCCAACAAGGGGTTCCCTCCCGGTAAAAATACCTCTTGGCCTTACGCACCGCAGGCCAATGGCCCAGGTTCATGGGGCCGAATATGATGAGGCTGCGGCGCAGGGCGAAGGGCTGGAAGATCCTTCTCGCCATGGAGCGCAGGGAGTAAAACTCCTTGTTGACCCACCAGAACCCCTCCTGCAGCTCATCGACCGTCATCCCCTTGGGCCTGAAGACCACGGTGGCCATATCATACCTGCTCCAATCCTCGGTGATAATCCGCCCCTCTTGTTTCAGACGCTGGTAGATCCTGGTCCCAGGGAAGGGGGTCAACACAGGCAGAAAGGCCCCATCGATCCGGGTCCTGTGTGCAAAGGAGAGAAATTGCTCGAAGACGGAGGGGTCATCATAGTCATAACCGAAGACAAAGGAGGCGTGAACACCGATCCCATGGTCATGTAATCGCTTGATCCCCGTTTCATAATGCTCCACCTTGTTGGTCTTCTTACCCATCAATTCCAGGTTCTGGGGGTTGAGGCTTTCAAAGCCTATGAACATCCCATGACACCCCGCCTGTGCCATGAGGCGGACCAGCTCCTCATCCTGGGCAATGGTGATAGGACCCTGGCTCACCCACCGCAGACGATACTGGGAGAGCATGGCGAAGAGCTCACGTGCGTATCTGATGTTGCCCACGATGTTGTCATCGACGAAAAAGATATAGGCCTGGGCCCTGCGCAGGGATTGGACCTCCCGCTCCACCTCCTCTAGGGGGCGAGTTCGATAGGTACCACCGTAGATGGCCGTCACGGAGCAAAATTCACAATCGAAGGGACACCCTCGGGTGGTCTGGATGGTATTCTCAAAGAAATACCCGTTGGGGTCCAAGAGGTCTCTCAGGGGCAGGGGTAAAAGGGAGAGGTCTGTGCGTTCCCCCTGTTGGTAGAACCTCTTCAACTCTCCCCTGGCCGCATCCCTGATCACCTCCCCCCATATCTCATCGGCCTCTCCGATCACCACCGCATCACAGTGGGCAATGGCCTCCTCAGGCAACCAGGTGGGGTGCATCCCCCCCATGATCACCTTCACCCCCCGGCGTCGATACTCCTCGGCGATCTCGTACCCTCGTGGGGCCAGGGGGGTCATGGCAGTAATGGCGACAAAGTCACACTCTTGGTCAAAATTTATAGGGGTGATCCCCTCATCGTGTATGGAGACCTGGTGTTCCACAGGGGTGAGGGCGGCCAGCAGGGTGGTGCTCAGGTGGGGGAACTTAAAGGTTATTACGTCCCAAAAGCTATCTTTGGGCCAGCAAGGGACGATGAATCTGATCTTCATGATCCCTCCTCAACTCCGCTCCTGGGAAGGAGTTCCTTCAGGTCCGCCAGGGGGTGGACCTCCCACCCCGCAGTGATGGGGACGAAGGCCCCTTCAGGCAGGGGTAGGTCGACCTGGGGCTCCTTTAGCCTCAGCTCGAACCTGATCCCCTTGTCCTCAACCTCGCCGTAGATGCGGGTAGGGAACCCACCTGTCCCTGTTTCATTGTATTCCTGATAGCTCATTTTAAGAAAGAGGGTATCCTCACCTCGCCTTGTTCCCTGCTCCAGCCACCCCATATAGATCTTTCCCTCAGTGGGCAGCAAGATATATAGGAGACCTTCTGAGTAGATTACTTCCCCCACCGTCCCGCCGAGGCTCGAGGCAAGCCGCAAGCGCAGATGGGCGGGTCTCTCATAGAGAAGGACCCCCCGCAGGAGGTAAAATTCCTCCCTTATCTCCAGCTTGACGAAGAGCTGGGCCTGGAGCGAACTTACGTCCTGGTATCTCATAAGGGTTACCGGAAGGACCTGGGAGAGCGGGATCTTTTCCCACTCTCCCTCCGGCACTCTCTTAGGCACACACCCCATTACCACTGCAAGGATGATGACAGAGATGAGGCAGCATCTGAGGAACTTCATCCTTCCCCCTTTAATCTCTCCCATATCAGGTTGGCGGTTATCTGGCCCGAGGCCATGGCCGCGGCCACACCCCCCCCTGGGGCAGTCCAATGGCCTGCTAGGTAGAGCCGATCTATGGGGGAGACCCTGTTCAACCGATACATCCCCGCCTGTCTGGGGGTCTGGGCCCAACCATAGGCCGCCCCCCACCTGTTGCCAGTCATCCTCTCGATGGTCAAGGGGGTGGAATTTACCTGCAACACGATCCTTCGGCGCAGGTCGGGTACTATCTCCTCGGCCTGAGAGATGATCCGTTCGGCAAGCCCCCCCCTCACCCCTCCATCCCAGCCTCCCAATAAACGATAGGGGGCCTTATAGCTAAGGCATAAGGTGTTGTGTCCCGTGGGGGCATGGGATGGGTTCACTAAGGAGGGGGCGAGGAGATAGTAGGGAGGGGAAGGGGGAATCCTCCCCTCTTCCAGATAGCGATACTCCTCCTCCAGGTCATAGCGTGGGAAGACCTCGTTGTTGGAGCAAGAAAGGTCTAGTTTTCCCTCCACCCCCAGATAGGTGATAAAATATGAAAAGGATGGTTGCATCCCCTTCAGCCTCTTGATCCAGCCAAGGGGGAGGCATCCCTCTCCGATCATCCTCAGGAAGGTGACGGTGGCATCGGCGTTGGAGACCACCACCCTGGAGGTGATCTCCCCCCCCTCTTTGAGCCGCACCCCCACCGTCTCTCCCCCTTCCACCATGATCCTCTTTACCTCCTGCCGGGTCTTAATTGTTCCCCCACACCCCTGAAACCCCTCATCCAGGAGTTTGGGCAGGGCCTCTATCTTCCCCTTCACCACCGCCACCCCTCCTTGCAGGTAACTCATCTCCAAAGAGGCCATGGCAATCATAGAGAGTCTGCTGGGGGGCAACAAGGCATAGGAACTCCTAATCCCCAGGATCACCCTGAGTCTCTGGTCCTTGATGAGCACCTCCAAGACTTCCTGAAGGGTCTTATCCCGGTACTGAAACGTAGAGGGGAACTCTTGGGCGAAACGCGAGGGGTCAAACCACGAGAGGGTGTGGGGGAAACGATCTATCTCCTCAGAGAGGGAGTGGTAGATCTTGTATATTTCTCTGATCCCCTCCCTCTCTTTGGGGAAGAGGGAGGAGAGGTAGTCTACATGGGAGCCCACATCGGCGTATTGACGGATCGTAAGATCGGGGAAGTGATACTCACGGGCCGGATCTAAGGGGAGAAACTCTATCCCTTTCCTTAGGCCCAATTCATCCAACAGCCTCCAAACCCTCTCCCCCTTCCTCCATCCCCCGATAGATTGGACAGAGAGGTCGAAGGTAAAACCTCTGCGCGTGAGCGAGGTGCAACACCCCCCGACTTTTGCCTTCTTTTCAAAGATGATTACCCGCAGCCCCTTCTGGGCAAGGAGGGCACCGCACACCAATCCTCCTAACCCAGCACCGATGATGATCACGTCGTAATCCATCATACTCCTAAAAGCCGATTACTCTCCCTTCTGTACTGTAATTCCCACTTCATGGCAAGCCAAATGGTCCTTATTGACGATCCGTATCCCAGCAGAACTGGAGGATGAGCTCCCTTATGAGCTTGGCCGCAGCGATGGCGGACTGTTGGGTGGGATCATAGGGTGGGGAGAGCTCAACCAAATCAAACCCCACCACCCGTAGGGAACTCAGGCTTGAGATGAGGGAGATGCCCTCTTGAAAGGTGAGACCCCCGGGCTCAGGGGTGCTGACCCCAGGGGCAACCCCTGGGTCCAAGATATCGAGGTCTAAGGTGAGATAGACTGGCCGACCTGTTGCCTGACGGAGGACCTCCTCAACCTCATAGAGGCTCCCCATCTCTTTCGCATAGAGCATCTCCTCCCTCGTCCCCGACCTGATGCCCAACTGACAGATGCTCCCTTCTCCCAGGATATCTGCAATCCTCCTCATCACGGTGGCATGCGACAAGGACTCCCCCTCATATTCTTGGCGGAGGTCTGCATGGGCATCCAATTGGATTACAAGAAGGTCAGGGTGATGTCTGGCATGCTCCCTAACTACGGGCAGCGAGATGAGGTGTTCACCCCCGATGAGGATGGGAAACTTGCCATCTCCCGTAACGGTGGCCACATAATCCTGGATTACCTCCAGGGCACCCTCCAGATTATCTTGGGGGAGGTTGAGATCTCCTACATCACATATCTTCAGATCTTCCAGGTCTCTGTCCAAAAGGGGACTGTATGTCTCCAGCCCCAACGAGGCCTCGCGTATGGCCTGCGGTGCGAACCTGGTCCCCGGCCTAAAGGTAGAGGTAATATCTAAAGGACAGCCGACGATGACGATAGGGCTTGCCTCATAGGGGAGATCGGCGGCAAGGAACTTGCTCGGATTGAATTGTAACTCCATAAAGTTTTGGGTGTTTATCTCTCAAAGGTAAGGCCAAAGGACCACAGCGGCTACCGCCGCCCCTATCTTCTGGACCTTATATTCGACGGAAAGGCTCTTTGTATTCTTAATTTTCCTCCCCCTGATCTTCATCCCCTCCACAGCCATGTTGCGCACGATCTCCTCTGCCTCCTCCCTATGACCACGGGCGGAATACTCCATGATCAGCCCAGCGTCCTGCTCCTCCTCAGGGAGGGCTGCGGCTACTGCGGCGGAGATGACCTCGCCAGGGATGTCGCTGACGATGAAGGTGTATGCTACCGGCACAACTACACCTTGGGGGAGACCTCGGGGTTCAATCTCCCTACATCCCGGGGGGATAATACTGCTTACCTTCACCAGATTGAGGTCCCCGATGCCGGCGTTTATCAAGGCACCATCAAAGGCATTGAGTGGAGTAAAACCTTCTGCAGAACCGCTGGCCAAGAAGAAACCCTTTGGTGACTCGCCAAATGTCACGTTATAGTCTCAGGAGCCCTGATTCGGTCATGACCAGAGGGGGGCCGGGGAACAAGCTGCCATTTTCGGGGTTGAGCTCACCCCTCTTTATCTCCACCATAGAGGTCGATTCCGCCCTCAGCTCCTTTTTTATGTAGTTAAGGGCCTCCCAAGGATCAACATCTTCCCCACAGGTGAAGATATCCACAGCGGCATAACGGAACTCCGGCCACGTATGAATGGCGAAATGGGATTCTGCAATCACTACCACACCGCTGATCCCATGGGGATTGAAGAGATGAAAGACGCTCCCAACTACCGTGGCCCCACTCACAAGGGCAGAGTCGTTCATGATCTTTTCTATCGCCTCCTTGTCGTTCAGGAGCCCCTCATCACAACCGAAGAGTTCTGCCAAAAGGTGTTTTCCTAATGCCCTCAATTATCCACCCCCCTTTTTGAAATTTTATGGTTAAAGACCTAAAGATCGGGTGTTGTCGGATACCCACCCCCCAAAAACCAATTAAAAGAAGGGAGGTGAAGTGATCCAGAGGACCACCGCTTCCCCCCTACCCGTATTCCAAATTTGATGGACCCTGTTGGCCGTAAAATAGAAGCAGTCCCCCTCCTCAGCGCTGTAGGAGTTGTCCCCCAACCGGATGTTCACCCTCCCTTTAATGATATAGCCCATCTCCTCCCCGGGGTGAGGCTCTTCTTCTGTCTTGTCCCCTGGTTTCAGGGTCAGCCTGACCGGCTCCATGCTCCTATTGGTAGAGCCAGGGACCAGTAGTTCAAAGGCAGCCACCCCGTTTCTGCTAATCCTGACCTTGTCCTCTTTCTTAAAGACTATCCTCTCCTCCACTATCTCTTGGAAGAAGAGGGATATATCCATGTCCAAGGCATCCAAGATCTGGATAAGGCTATCCAGGGAGATGGAGGTGAGATCTCGCTCCACCTGAGAGATAAAGCCCTTCGTCAGTTCAGCCCTCTCTGCCAGTTCCTCCTGGGTAAGGGAGCTCAGTTGCCTTAGGCCTTTTATCTTTTTCCCTATCTTCAACAAAGTACTTGTTAAAAAAGAAAAAAGTTTATTAAAATAAACTGTGGTATTATAGACACAAGGGGATTTTTGTCAAGGATTTTTTAATGTAATTTTTGTACTATTTTTAGTGGATAAAAACACCCTTCGTTGCGCATTAAAAAGTAAAATATGTTGTAATAAATGTGATGAAAATTTGGCTTTGACTTTTGCTCCCCTTCAAGCTATATAGGTCGTCGAAGAAGAAAATGGAGAAAAAGGGGTTGCTATACAGAGATGCCGGGGTGGATATAGAGGCAGGGGAGAGGTTTGTGCAGTTGATAAGGCCCTTGGCCCGCCGCACCTTCACGCCTGGGGTAATGGGGGATATAGGGGGCTTTGCCGCCCTCTTCGCCCCTGACGTATCAGGCTATAAACGCCCTGTATTGGTCGCCACCACCGACGGGGTGGGGACTAAATTGAAGGTGGCCTCACTGATGGGGAGATACGATACCGTTGGCATAGACCTGGTGGCCATGTGCGTCAATGACCTGGTGGTGACGGGCGCTGTTCCCCTCTTCTTTCTTGACTACCTTGCCACCTCTCAGCTTGACCTGGAGAGGGGGGTGGAGATAATGAAGGGGATATCGCAGGGGTGTCTGGAGGCGGGGTGTGCCTTGGTGGGGGGGGAGACGGCGGAGATGCCCGGTTTTTATAAAGAGGGAGAGATTGAGGTGGCCGGTTTCGCCCTCGGGGTGGTGGAGGAGGAGAAGATCGTCGATGGATCTTCCATCGTTCCTGGTGATAAGATCATCGGTCTTGCCTCCCAGGGTCTGCACAGCAATGGCTACTCCCTGGCGAGGAAGGTCCTCTCGGAGAGGATAAAATTGAAGTTGACAGAGAAGGCTGCCGGGCTGGAAATACCTTTGGGGGAAGAGCTGTTGCGGCCAACCCGCATCTATGTCAAGCTGATCCTCTCGCTCATGCAGACCTTCGATATCAAGGGAATGGCCCACATCACCGGAGGGGGAATACCGGGAAACATTAAGCGGATCCTACCGTCTGGCACCAAGGCAGTGATCGAAAAAGGGAGGTGGGAGATACCACCAATCTTCAAGTTGATACAAGAGGGAGGAGTCCCCGAGGAAGAGATGTGGAGGACCTTTAACAATGGGGTGGGGATGGTAATGGTGGTGAGACCTGCGAAGGCGGAAGAGATCTCCCAGGAGGCCCGCAAAATAGGTGAGGATGCCTTTGTCATAGGGGAGATCGTCGCTGGAGATGGGGTTGAGGTTGTATAGGGGTAAAAGGGTATTGGTGAGTGCCTGTCTAGTAGGGGTCAGGTGTAGGTTCGACGGGGGGAGTAAGAGGGATCCCGCAATCCTGCGGGCATTAAAGGGAAAGGTCTTCATCCCCGTCTGTCCGGAACAGTTGGGAGGACTCCCTACTCCAAGACCATTGGCGACAATAGAGGATGGGGATGGACTTCTGGTCCTGGAGGGGAAGGTTAGGGTGATCAATGAACGGGGGGAGGACGTCACTGAAAACTTCCTTCGAGGTGCGCAACAGACCCTAAATATAGCCAGATTAACCGGGGCCGAGGCGGCCATACTGAAGGAGAGGAGTCCTTCCTGTGGTGTGGAGAAGATCGTACGGGGCGGTGAGGTAGCTAAGGGGCCAGGGGTAACCGCAGCCCTCCTTCTGGGAGAGGGCCTACAGGTGATCAGCGAGGAAAGGGTCAGGGAGTAACCTTTATGGGAACCGAAGAGCTCATCTTTGGCCTAATCGGGGGATTAGGGCTCTTTTTCATCGGAATGAGGTTCATGTCCGAGGGGCTCCAGAAGGCCGCCGGGGACAGGCTGAGGAGGATCCTGGAGACCCTTACCAACAATCGGGTAGTAGCAACCTTTGTAGGGCTTGCCGCTACCGCCATCATTCAGAGCAGCAGCGCCACCACTGTGATGACCGTCAGCTTTGTCAATGCGGGGCTGATGACCTTGAAGCAGGCCATCGGGGTCGTCCTGGGGGCCAACATCGGCACCACCATCACCGCGCAGATCATCGCCTTCAAGATCCACCACTATGCCCTGCCGGCCATCGGGCTGGGGGTGGGATTGCGGCTCTTCACCAAGAGCAACAGGTGGAGGTCTATCGGAGAGGTCATCATGGGGTTCGGGATGCTCTTCTACGGCCTTGCCCTTATGAAGGGCGCCATGAGTCCCCTGAAGGATTCCCCCATGGTCAGAGAGATCTTTGTCATGTTCGACGGCAACCCTCTTTTAGGGGTCTTGGTCGGGGCCCTCTTCACCGTCATGATGCAGAGCAGCAGTGTCACTGTCGGGGTTACCATGATCCTGGCGTCCTCGGGGCTGCTCTCCTTCTATGGGAGCGTGGCCCTGATCTTAGGGGACAACATCGGCACCACCATCACCGCCCAACTGGCCAGCATTGGAACCAACACCGCTGCCAGGAGGACTGCCCAGGCCCATACCCTTTTTAACGTCATAGGCGTCCTGTACATCCTGTTGCTCATGCCCTACTTCATCAAATTGGTCGCGTTGCTGGCCCCTGGAGACCCCGACTTTCTGATCAGAACAGCGCCGCAGGCCGAAAGGTTCGGCATGGAATTGGGAGACAAGCCCTATATTGCGCACCATGTCGCCAATGCCCACACCCTCTTCAATGTGGTCAACACCCTGATCTTTCTGCCCCTCTTGGGGGTATTGGTCAGGGTATCGAGTTGGATGATCCCCCAACGGCGGGAAGAGGAGGAGTTTCACCTGGTATATCTCAACACCAAATTTGTGGACTCCCCCCCCATGGCCATAGAGCAGGCCAGGAGCGAGACGGTGAGGATGGGGAAGATCTCTTTGGCCATGGTCGATGAGGTCATGGAGGCCTTTTTCAAAAACACCACCAATGGCCTTGATCTGGTGAGGAAGAAGGAGGGGATAGTGGACATGCTGCATCGGGAGATTATCTCCTTCCTGGTCAGGACCGCGCAGAGCCCCCTGTCACCAGAGGACTCCAAGGAGATCAACTCCATCATCCATATGACGGACAACATCGAGAGGATCGGCGATCAGGCGGAGAACCTCTGCGACTTGGTAGAGAGAAAGGTCAGATTGAAGCTCCCATTTACGGAGGTGGCCATGGATGACATCAGGGAGATCTATTCCGTGAACCGGGAATTCCTCGAACTGGTGATCAATGGGATAAGGGAGGGGAACCGCTATATTAAACCAGATGCGGATGTCTACGAGGAGAGGATCAACTACTTGGAGAACGATAAGAGGGAGGGGCACATAAAGAGGCTCAATAACGGGGTCTGTGAGGTTGACCCCGGACTTGTCTTCATCGACATGCTTACGAGTTTTGAGAAGATAGGGGATCACTGTTTTAACATCGCTGAGGCCGTGGTGGGGATAAAGTGAGCGATGGCTACAAAGATCTGAACAATAAAAAGGTCCTCTTCATACGTCTAAGCTCTCTGGGAGATCTGATCCTCACCCTCCCCACTTTGAAGGCCATCAAGGACCGATATCCCCGGGCCCACATCGCTTGGCTGGTGCAGGGCGCCCTTCAAGATGTCCTGAGCGGCAACCCATACCTGGATGAGATTATCTCGGTAGACCTCCTGTCAGTAACCGATAAATATGCCACCCCCACGACATGGCTGAAGGGAGGAATCAGGTTTCTGCACAACCTAAGGAAGGCTCAGCGCATCTTCCAAGAGAAGAGATTTGATGTCGTCTTAGAGTTTCAGGCACTGTTTAAGAGCGGCATTTTCGCCTTCTTGAACAGAGGGGCGGAGAGATATGGTTTTAAAAACGCCAGGGAGTTGAGCCACCTCTTTCTCACCCGTCCCACTTTTATAAAGGATAAGTCGAGACACGCCGTGTATAACTACCTGCAGTTCGCCCGTTATTTCGACTGCCCCACCGACGAGATTGGGTTCCCCATCTACATACCCCCAGAGGATGAAGCATACATCGACCGCCTCCTCCTCCAGGAGGGGATCAAGCCAGGGGATCTCACCATCTTTCTCAGCGCCACGGCCCGTTGGCGCAGCAAGTTCTGGGAGCAGGAGGTCTTCGCCCGCCTGGGGGACGAGCTGGTGCGCAGATATGGCGCCAAACTCATCTTCTCCGGCCTCCCCTCTGAGGTAGGTTACCTCCAGGTTATCAGGGAAATGATGCAGGAGGATGCCATCATCATGGCAGGCAGGACAAACATCAAACAATTTTTTGCTCTGGTGAGACGTTGCCGCCTCTACGTCGGGGTGGATAGTGGGGCCATGCATGCTGCTGCTGCCTTTGGGATACCGGTGGTCGCCCTCTTCGGGCCATCGAACCCTCGCTGGATAGGACCTTTCGGACAAGAAAAGGGGATCATCAGGCTCGATCTGCCCTGTGCCCCCTGCAACAAAAGGGATTGCCCTGACAGGAGTTGCATGCGCGGGATAACGCCCGAGATGGTCTTGGAGAAGGTGGAGGAGGTAGTCCCTTCCTTATAAGGGTCTTATCCTCTCTGCATATCCTCTCTGAGAAAGCTTCCGATAATTGTGCAGGACCTTGTTGGCATACTGCACGGGCAACGGTTTCCCCTCCCTCAGCCTCTCCCTTATATAGGTAGGACCAAAATTGTAGGCGGTGATGGCCACCTTAAGGTCTTTAAATTGCAATATGAGCCGTGAGAGATAGTAGAGCCCCAACCTGATGTTCACCTCTGGATCATAGATCATCGTATCATCGACCCACTCTATCCCCACCTCTTGTGCCAGGGCCTCAGCCACATAGGGACGCAGCTGCATCAACCCTCTGGCCCCTTTGGGTGAGATCGCCTTAGTATAAAATGCGCTTTCCACCATGATGAGGGCGAGGACCAACTTTGGATCACAATTATATCTCTGCGACTCATCATATATAAGCTCTGTCAGTTCCACCTCTTCTCCATCGGTGAGGCCGGTGTTAAACCTCTGAATGAAGCGGTAGATCTCCCCCTTTACTGAAGGATCGAACTCCAAAAGGATCACATCTAAATAATCAGTGGATGCCATATTCCACTTTTGCCCCTCTGTCATCGGGACCAAGGGAAGGTAACAAACCAGCACAATAAGTGTGATAGCCAGGATAAATTTGGCTATGGATTTCCACGGCAGGGTCATCATGGAGAGAGGGCCTCTCCTGCGTGAAGATGATTTATTCATTCTCCTCTCCTTTGAGAAAAAAGGCACATACACCTATTATATAATTTATTTGATCTAAAATGTCAAGCTTTCTGTTCTCTCAAGGCCCTTGAAACTTTTTTGAGGAATTATTATAGTTACTGGAGGGAGAAATTTCAAGAGAAGGGATGTTGAGGGTTGGCTATAAAAATCGACCATCAGAAGTGTAAAGGGTGTAGGATCTGTGAGGAGGTCTGTCCAATAGGCGCCATCCATGTGCAGGAGACGGCCCAGATAGATCCTGCGAAGTGTACAGAGTGTGGTCTCTGCATGCGGGAATGTCCCACAGGTGCTATCTCATGGGAGGGTATACGCAGAATACCTATCCCCAGCTACTTCCCCTCCCGAGCACCTTTTACATGGGGGAGGGGGAGATATCCATATCCCCCCTTCTCCCCTTTGAGCTATCCTCGCCCGCCCTTCATGAGGGGGTATGGCCCTCCTCGCGGGCACTGCTGGAGGGGAAGAGGCCGAAGGTGGCATTAGAGGACAAAAAGGAGGAAAGGGTCAACTCCCCCCATGATCTCGCCCTCACTCCCATCGGGATCATCCACTCCCCGTTTAAAGGGCCCAAGGAGGCACCCCAGCAGGGGAGAGGGCGAGGCGAAATAGGTGAAATAGAGGTCTTTGAGGGATTCGAGGAGGGCCTGAGGGATATCGAGGATTGCACCCACCTTATCCTCATCTTCTGGATGGACAGGGCGAGGAGGGATCTTCTGCTTGCCAGACCGCCCCACGAGGGAAAGATTCATGGGGTCTTTGCCACACGCTCACCCCACCGTCCTAATCCCCTCGGCCTGACGGTAGTGGAACTCCTGCAGAAAAAGGGTAGAAGGTTGTGGGTCAAGGGGATTGATGCGGTAGATGGCACCCCCCTGCTCGACATAAAACCTTACTTCCCCTCCCTTGATGCTGTCCCCGGAGCAAGGATAAAGGGGCGCGAAGGAGATGGAAAGGGGATGGGCGACCCTTGAGGATCAGAGGTCGTATTCTAATAGGAGCTTGGTTTGCCCTCGAAGATCTGAAACCCCCGTGGGGCTTTGCCCATTGTGGGTTCGGTCCCCGCTCAAGATAAATATAGTAATTAACCTATTCACATAGGTTCACGGAAGAGAATAAATAGCTGAATGTATTTTATCTTTCACCCCCACCTTTATCCTCCCCCATCAAGGGGGAGGAATTTTCGGTGGTTCCGCGCGGACCCTACTTATGTTTGTTTCGGGTAGTGCCCCCTATGGGGGCGTCACTACCGCTCTGGTTGGCTCACGGAGTGGATCATTTACTTGGACATATGGAAAAGGCAGGCCCGATGAGGGGAAGTCTATAGAAAATGGGGATGGATTATGGTTGAAAAAGCAGGAGGAGAGTGTTAAAAGAGACGGAACGTCAAAAAGGTAAAGATGAACTTTGCCATTTGAGGGCAAGCCTATTGCTTGATAGGTTTTAATGAATAAACATTACAGCAAATTTTCAGAGGGGTAAAAGATGGATCAAAAAATGACGAGCATACTCAAAGGCAGATTGGGTGAAGATTACCAGAAACTTATGAGGATAAACAATCCCTCCCTTCATCAATTCATTGCTAAGTACGTGGACCTATGTAACCCGGCTAAGGTTTTTGTTTGCACAGATTCTGCAGAAGATATTCAGTATATCAGAGAGGCGGCAATAAGAAATAGGGAGGAAGCGAAACTTGCTATAAAGGGACATACAGTCCATTTTGACGGGTATTATGATCAGGCTCGGGATAAAGGAAGAAGCAAATTTCTTGTACCCAAGGATGTCAATCTGGGACCAGAGATAAACGCAATGGATAAAGAGGAAGGTATCGAAGAAATTCATGCAATTCTAAAAGATATTATGGATGGGCATGAGTTATATGTCAAATTTTTCTGCTTAGGACCCCCAAATTCTGAATTCGCCATACCTTGCGTTCAGCTCACTGATTCCAGTTATGTGGCACATAGTGAGGATTTATTGTATAGGCAGGGTTATGAGGAATTCCTCAGATTAGGTAATTACGGGCGGTTTTTCAAATTTGTACATTCTCAAGGAGAGTTGACGGAAGCGGGGCTGGGGTTGGGTGTAAGTAAAAACATTGAAAAACGAAGGGTGTATGTTGATCTCCAAGATGAGATTATTTTTAGTACGAACACACAATATGGTGGCAATACCATTGGGCTTAAAAAACTGGCAATGCGTCTGGCAATAAATAGAGGCTCAAAAGAAGGCTGGCTGACAGAACATATGTTAATCA
>DAOVGN010000032.1 GCA_030672385.1 Deltaproteobacteria bacterium
CTGGAATAAGATTTTGTTCAAGATAAGCATCAGGGTAATGAGAAGGATAACCTGGATGATAAGACTGTTATTGATGTCGATCACACCTTTGACCTCCTTGCAGGTTTATCTAAGGTGGATTTGTAGATGAGTTTGCCCCCCACCTAGTCGTTAGCAGCAGGAGAGAGTAGAGATAATTATTTACCCGAAAAGGGAGATTAATGCAAGCCCTAAATTCAGGTAGGCCAAAGACCTCTTTATGGGAGATTCAATGGGAAGGAAACTTCCCCTTGTGGGAGATCGCTCCCCAGCCGCCGATATTTCCTTCGCACCTCTTTCAAAAAAACATCCTCCCCTCCGTCCCTGCGGAAAAGTAACTGGAGGAGGTGGCAGTGGCACCTCTCCAGCCGAAAGGAGTGGAACTCGGCAATCTGCAGGGCCTCCTCTAGCATCCTGCTGGCCTCTGAGACCTTCCCTTGTAGATGGGCAAGCTCTCCTTTGCCCAAGAGGGTATAGATCCTACCTCGCTGATCCCCCGTGGCTTGAAAGATGGCCTCCGCAGCCTGAAAAGCCCCTAACGCATCCTCCTCCCTTCCCACTATCTTATAGGCCGTCCCCTCCCCCCAAAGGGTGTAGGCATAACTGATGCGGTCCCCTATCTCCTCATAGAGGTCCGTGGCCTGTGAGAAATAGCTGAAGGCCTTCTCGAATTCTCCCCCCATGCGGTGGGCATTGGCCATACCGCAATAAGAATAGGCGGTCCCGAAAGTGTCTTCGATTTCCTTCAGGATCTGATGGGCCCGGGTGTAATGGACGAGGGACTCCTGATAATGTCCCATGACCCTGGAGACCCCCCCCAAACCGCACAGCGAGTAGCCCATCCCCACAGGATCCTCCATCCCATCAAAAAAGGAAAGGGCCTCTTCGAAGAAACTCTTGGCCCGTCGCAGATCCCCGGCGATCCGCCATAGCCCTCCCATGGCCCACAAGGTGAAGGCCTCTCCCTCGGGATCGTCCCACTCCTCATAGATGAGTTGGGCCCGCTCAAGTTGCCTCCTGGCCTCTTCCAACTCACCCAGTCCCCTCATACTGAGTCCCAACCCCACCAGAATATCAGCTTCCTCAAGCTCATCTCCCCCTTTCTGAGCCAGCAGGGAGAGGGCCTGCCGGAAGTGATCCTTGGCAGCGGTGAAATCACCAACCATCCGCAGAGAGTCCCCTATCTTCTGGTGGCACCTCATGCGCTCCTGGATGATCTCCTGGGGATATTGGACTAGGGCGTTCTTGTATGCTTCCAAGGCCTCGGCAAAGTGGCACCTGAGTCTCTCCTGTTCACCTTTTTGGAAGTATCTATCTCCTTCTTCTCTGCTCATCTATCTACCTAAAGAGAGGCGAATAGGCGGCGTAAATGTTCGGAGGCCTCCGCCAGATGTTGAACGTATGCTCCCTTTTGCTCACCATACACCAAGAGGATTGATAATCTCTTCTCTGTACAACCCCCCCAGGCTCATGAGGGTCTGGTACAGTAACCCTCCCCGCCTATAGGGCTGGGTATCCTACCGGTTCTTCATAAACCTATCTTGTTTTTTAATTTCAATAGATTATGGCATTCCAGAAAGATGACCAGAAAGTGTAAAAGACAAAGATCGACGAAATATGTCTTGTGAAATAGTATTTCACCGTCTTGTGTCTGAGGCGAAAAAACCTACACAAGTTACAACCTTTTCTCTGTTTTCACCTGTTTTTCAAGTATGCGGTATCCGTGCCCTCATCCTCCCTTCCTTTATATTACATAAACTCCTTCATAATGTTCCTTCAAGGTCGGACTAAGGCCTTCCCGGTCCATTTTCACGGCAAGGTGTAGATAATCCAGTATATCCTGGGCTGTTATTCCGTCTTCACCTTTGTCCTCAGCTGCCAAATCTGCAGAAAATCCATGGATAAACACGCCCTTTTTGACCGCATCCTCAACAGATAATCCCAGACCGAACATGGCAGCAATCGTCCCCGTTAGCACATCACCTGACCCCGCCGTTGCCATACCGGAATTCCCGCTCATGTTGATAAAAACCCTTTCATCTGGATAGCCTATAAGCGAATGAGCTCCTTTCAAGATGATAATCGCATTCAATTCCTTGGCAGTACGTTGCAGGATGTCTATCTTATCGGCATCTATGTCGCTTACATTCATATTTGTAATTCTCGACATCTCTCCTAAATGTGGAGTAAGAATTGTCTCCGATTTTCTTTCTTTTATGATCTGCAAATCCTTACACAGGGCGGTAATTCCGTCTCCGTCTATGAGCAGCGGTTTGTTGATCTCCTTCGCCAATTCTCTGGCCAGTTGTTGTGTTTCCTCCTCCAAGTACAAACCGGGACCGAGGACAACCATATCCATGCTCTCCGAAAGCCCCAATAATGCACCTTTATTTTCGAGGGAGATACTACCTAAGCTTGTTTCTTTCTGAGGAATAAAAACAATCTCACTTCCTTTAGTAGCGATAAAGGGTGTAATGGATCGGGGGGCGGCAAGACGGGAATACCCGCCACCTGCTTTCAGGAACGAGAGTGCTGCAAAATAAGGAGCTCCAAAGTAGCTGGAGGCACCTGCAATAAACAGAACTTCACCAAAATCTCCTTTATGGGCATTTTTATCTCGAGGGGGAAGCTTCACCGATCGGTTGATCGCTACTTTTAAGGAATCTTTGTTGTAGAGCGAGGGGGGAAAGGATATGTGTGAGACGTACAACTTTCCGCATAGGTCATATCCCGGAAAAAGCACATTCCCTGCCTTGGGAAGGCCAAAGGTCACGGTGTAATCCGCCTTAACCGCTGCACCCATTACTTTACCCGTATCGCCATGTACACCGGAGGGGATATCAAGGCTAAGTACCATTTTCCCGCTCTCATTGATCCATTCAATGACCTCATGATAAAGTCCCTCAACTTCGCGTGTGAGGCCCGTGCCAAAAATTGCATCCACAATTGCATCACAGTGGTAGACATCCTTTTTTACCGATTCTACGGAGTCAACCTGTCTGATTTCTATGGGCAGCCTGGATATAATGTCAAGGTTCATTTTGGCCGCACCTTTGAAGTTACTCTGGTCGCCCAAAATGAAAACCTTTACTTCTCCACCAAGTGAGTGGATCTTTCTCGCAACAACAAATCCGTCACCACCATTGTTGCCAATGCCGCAAAAGGCAGCAAATTTTTTATCTTTTATTCCGATTTGCTTTAAAAGGACGAAGCCTGCAGCCTGACCCGCATTTTCCATTAAAACTTGTTCCGCTATGCCAAATTGTTCCACGGCAGTTCTGTCCAGGCTCCTCATCTCGGCGACTCTGCTTACCTTCATTTCTTACCTCCAGTAAGATACAAGCAAAAACTGTTTCTATTTACTACCAACTACCCTCTACCGACTGACCTCTTAATCGAATGTGGGCACTATACACACCCTATGCAACAAAAATATCATGCGCCGTAGAAATAGGCAATAAATATCATTTATGCCATTCAGCCTGAAACGGCCCGCTCTGTGCTATATGCTCAGGCGCGGTATTCGATAGTGCTACGTCATCACCCAAGAAATCTCGTGCGGCCTGTTGATAACAGTACCGTACAAAAGCGCTGCAATACATTGCGCGAGGATCATCGAAAGGATTCGTCGCCCACACACGCCTCGTGATGATCGCCAACCACGTACCAACCAGTTCTAGAATCGGATATTGCATCTGTTCATCGCATAGTTGTAAGGCCATACCTAGAACGGCATCTTGCTCAGATTCGCTGAGATCAAGATCGAGGATCGCGGCGTGGTCAATGTCATTCCGGCACCACTTCCCAATCCAGTTTTCCTGAACTCCATTGCGAAGCTGCGCGCGGAGTGGATCAATCTGTATATCGCTTTCGAATAGATATAGACTGCGACTTGTCGTGCGGCCTGGGCCACGCTGATCTGGACGCATTTCTCCGATGATAAACGCATGCGACCATAGAGACGGCTTGCCATCAGGTGTCAGTCTGCGCTGGCTAACTCTAATGGCCTCTCCGATCAAATCGGAAGCGCCTACGAGGACCAAACGGCCTCGTCCATAGTGCACCGTAAAGAAACTCAAGAGATCTTCATTCATCGCTTCCCTCCTAAAAATTGTCTGTGTTGTCTGGGTCATCCGAGGCCTACGACCAGACCAAGCACTGCGATTAAGGAAAGGAGGTTAAACCATAGTGCTTCAACATATGTTAAGTGATGCAGCTGTGGCTTTGCGCTTGAAACGCGAATCTTTCGTCACCGCGTTCATAATTTATAATACAAATGGTAATGGTTTAATGGTAAATTATGAAGTCATTATAGGGTTTTTAAGGCAGGTTGTAAAGGCGTTTAAATGGAGAAGGCTGCCTACTTCTGTGGCTTGGGGCCCCCTTTTTCACTTGACATTTAACAAAGCTATGCCCTATGGTATTGGCTTATAATGGTCTGGCTGTATTCGCGGGTCGGTTTTGCTCTGAAGGACCATTCCCTTTGTCAGAGTGGCGACCTGATGCTTGGGACCATAATAGAACGTTTTTGAAAGGAGGTCAGCACTGTGTCAGAAGGGGTTGTAAAATGGTTTAGTGAAAAGAAGGGTTACGGTTTCATTGAGCAGGAGGGCGGTCAGGACATATTTGTCCACCACTCCTCCATCAACATGCCCGGGTTCAAGACCCTCGCCGAAGGTGACCGGGTGAGCTTTGACGTGGAAGAGAACGAGCGAGGGCCTGTGGCCAAAAACGTCACGAAAATTTAATCCTCCGCACTACGGTTATCAAAGGCATCCCGTCGGGGTAAGACGAGATGCCTTTTTTGAACAGGTCTTGGGATTAAAAGAATGCTGTGTCACGGGTCTTTGAAAAAAGAGAGGTGTGACTGCGAAATTTTTTGCATCATGATTGTAACATATGCCGGCCTCTCGTTGTTCTTCCACCCGGGAGCACCCCCGTCCCAGATGTATCTGATGAGTTGACCAAAGCCCTGCGCGCTGAACTGGTAGTCACCTATAGTGATGCGAGAGGAACGGGATTCATAGAGAAAAGGGAGCGTTTTTCGAGTGGCATAGTCCTGGATCATGGCTTCTACAATCGGCCGATTGGTATGGCCATCTGGTTTCTGTTTAAATTCCTCAGGCTCTATCGGGAAGGGAAATCGACGGTAGACATCGCCGATGAATCCATGGTAACTGATACCGTGGATCGCCCCCATAAGGTCACCAATCGCATCGGCCTCTTCTATGACATATGCATCAAATTGGCTGTGGTAGTCATCTGCCGTCTGCGTCTGGGCAAAGGTGTTGACAAGTGTACAAAAAGTGTCGGCAAACAAAAAATAGTGATCCAGCAGGATCATATCAACATCAATGTTAAAAAAGCCAAAGGCAATAGTTCCTCTGTTGAGTGTTTCAAATGCTAATGGCATCTATACAGTTCACCTTTGGAAGAGCAAGTGTGGTATTGAGACGTATAGACTTAGTGTGCCTCAAATTTTCCTTTGATCCAACTGATATAATGCGTCTTTCTTTTTAATTCTTGGCCGTCGCGCCATAACAACGGGTGATCAACGGAACTGCCCTTTGGGGACAACTGTAGTTTGTGGGTTTGACCCCAATAGCCCCCCTTTTGTTGTCGTGCTCTACAAAGATATATAAAAATACGAGTCAGCGAGACCAGCCATTTATAAATTACTATTTCATAGTATCTGACGAGCAACGTTGAATCTCGCCTTTTCAAACCCACATCCAAAAGGCGACAGTAGATATGAAGGGGATTCATACGATGCTGAATTGAAAGCATAAGTTTTTCCATTGTTAATCTCACTCACATTTTATTTGGCCGTTAACAATCTTACCGACGCAACGAATGCGCATTGTAACTCCCACTTAGTACACCCTGTCCGCTATGCGTACATTGACACTGCTACACTAGATGAATATCAAGCGTAGAGAGCATTGAATTCCTTCGGGATACCGATGAATTTCAACGTACCCGTGTCAACCAGGTGAACCACAGCTTGAACAATCAGGCCATCTTCTCCCGCTCGTATCTCCTCGTTCATTGCTTCGATCAAATCATACAGGCTAGTCTCAATGCTGGTCATTTTCGGATGTCTGGATTTGATTCCCTGAAAAGTATGATATGATCTCGTCATGGCGTTACCTCCCTTGGCCAGCTGCCTGGGGATCTTCATACCTTACCCATCCTCACAACTTCTTACTTACTGGTAAGCAAAACATGTGCCACAGACATATCTTGTTAAATTTATTGCTGTTTTCTGTGTGAAGCGGTAGGTGCAGGGAGGTGCATGTGACAATTTTTGTCACACTCCCTGGACTGATTGGGCACCTTTTGATGTACTTCGAACTGCGACACGATACTATTTTACTATTCCATCAACAATGAACCGCAGTGCCCGTTGGCATGATACCTGATCTCTTATGTAAGACCAGTAGGTGTACCGTACAAATACCGAATTACGTTCCCTTTGGTGTGAGCCACTGGGGTGCTCGCCAGGTGGCTTCAAGATGGAAAGAGTAAAAGGCGTCAGGTCTTGCTTTTTGCCGCCCTTGAGGCTAACCTGCTTACCCTAAGGGAGAATTTAGAGTCAACCCGTTGACATGCAGCAGTTGCTACCATCCCCTCTTTTACATCAGCGTAGAAGAGCGTTGTTACACGTCAACACCTGAGCCCGTGGTATTGACCAGTTTGGTCAACTGGGAGATCTTGCGCGCCCCGTTCCTCCAGTGGAGCACCCCTTTGCTGACCGCCCTATCGATGAGGGGGATAATGCGGGTCAGTGCCTCTTTGGATTTGGCCGCATCATTCTCCTGAACCGCCACCCTCACCCTCTTGGTCATGGTCTTAATGGTGGTTTTGATGTGGCGGTTTCTCGTGCGGCGGATGATGTTTTGTCTCATCCTCTTACGGGCAGATTTATGAACAGCCAACAGGCACCTCCTGATCGTACTCCGGTAAGGGTACGTCTATTTACCCCTTTTTCGCCTCTTTGTCAAGGATTTTCACATCAGCTCCCCTCCACCCCAAAAAAAGGCCAGCTCCGTGCCTAGGAGCTGACCCTTGAGCTGTCGTGGCCTCTCTTTTTAGTACATATCCATGCCACCCATGCCACCCATGCCACCGCCAGGAGGCATCGGGGGCGGCTGCTCCTTCTTAGGTTTTTCGGCCACCAGGGCCTCGGTGGTAATCAGCAAGGAGGCAACACTGGCGGCGTTCTGCAGGGCAAACCTGACCACCTTGGTGGGATCGATGATACCCGACTTTATCATATCAGTGTACTCTTCCTTTTGTGCATCAAAGCCAAAGGCGCCCTTTTCACTCTTCAGCCTCTCCACAATTACAGAGCCCTCTTGGCCGGCGTTCACAGTGATCTGTCGCGCTGGCGCCTCCAGGGCCTTCTTCACTATGTTTATCCCGATCTGCTGATCTCCCTCCAGTTTGAGCTTATCCAGGGCGGGAATAGACCGCAGGTAGGCCACCCCACCACCCGGGACAGTTCCCTCCTCCACTGCAGCCCTTGTGGCATTGAGGGCATCTTCCACCCGGGCCTTCTTCTCCTTCATCTCGGTCTCGGTAGCTGCGCCTACGTTAATGATCGCCACGCCACCAACCAACTTGGCCAACCTCTCCTGTAGCTTCTCCCGGTCATAGTCGGAGGTAGTCTCTTCGGTCTGGATCCTGATCTGTTTGACTCTCCCCTCTATCGCCTCTCTTGTGCCAGCTCCCTCTACGATGGTGGTGTTGTCCTTGTCGATGTGGATCTTCTTGGCCCTGCCAAGGTCGTCAAGGCTGACGTTTTCCAGCTTGATCCCCAGGTCTTCGGAAATCAAGCGCCCCCCGGTGAGGATGGCAATATCCTCCAGCATGGCCTTGCGGCGATCCCCAAAGCCGGGGGCCTTCACAGCAGCGCACTTGAGGGTACCCCGAATCTTGTTCACCACCAGGGTGGCGAGGGCCTCCCCTTCCACGTCCTCGGTAATGATCAACAGTGGGCTGCCAATCTTTGCAATCTGCTCCAACAGAGGCAACATATCCTTCATGTTGCTGATCTTCTTCTCATGAAGAAGGATGTAACAGTCCTCCAGATCGGCCTCCATCTTCTCCGGGTTGGTAACAAAGTAAGGTGAGAGATAGCCGCGGTCAAACTGCATACCTTCCACCACCTCAAGGGTGGTCTCCATCCCTTTGGCCTCCTCTACGGTAATAACCCCCTCTTTGCCCACCTTGTTCATCGCCTCAGCGATGATCTCACCGACGGTCTCGTCGTTGTTGGCCGAGATGGTGCCTACCTGGGCAATCTCCTTCTGCTCTTTGGTGGGGTTGCTCATCTTCTTAAGCTCATCCACAACCGCCTTTACCGCCGAATCGACCCCCCTCTTGACATCCATGGGGTTAGCCCCGGCAGTCACCACCTTGACCCCTTCGCGAAAGATTGCCTCGGCAAGGATCGTGGCGGTTGTAGTACCATCACCCGCCACATCACTGGTCTTGCTGGCCACCTCCTTGACCATCTGGGCTCCCATGTTCTCGAACTTATCCTCCAGCTCAATCTCCTTGGCCACGGTAACACCATCTTTCGTCACCGTTGGAGCCCCCCAGCTCTTCTCCAAGACTACGTTTCTACCTTTTGGCCCCAAGGTAACCTTCACGGCGCCGGCCAAAATATCAATTCCGCATAAAATTGCATCGCGCGCCTTTTGGTCGAACTTTATCTCTTTGGCAGCCATCGTCTACTCCCTCCTTTGCTCAATTTAGTCTCCGATGATCCCTAAGATGTCATCCTCACGCATAATGAGGTGCTCTTCACCCTCTATATTTATCTCTGTACCCGCATACTTGCTAAAGAGAATCTTATTCCCCGCCTTGACCTCTAAGGGAATGACAGTACCATCCTCTTTCACCCTCCCCTTGCCCACGGCGACAATCCTGCCTTCTATCGGCTTCTCCTTGGCGGTGTCAGGAATAATGATTCCCCCCTTGGACTTCTCCTCTTCCTCAAGCCGTTTGACCAAGACCCTATCCTGCAAAGGTGTAATCTTCATGGTTCGAACCTCCTCCTTATAATCTTTTTTGTCCGACATCATCGTCAAATGTCAAATAAAGTATACGTGCGGGTTTAAGAAACCACAAACACAAAAAATATAATTACCCCCCACTCCGTTGTCAAGGGTACTTACAAAAAATCTTTACCTTTCGGACTCTTCACCCCTCTTCATCTTCTTTAGCCTGCTCTCCTGCACTATCCCCTCCCTTTGTTCTTGGCACTGCACACAGTACTTGGTAAAGGGAAGGACCTTTAGACGCTCCAGCCCGATCGGTCTGCCGCAGTCCTCGCAATAGCCGTAGGTTCCTTCGTCCAAACGATCAAGGGCATCCTCTACATTCCGCAGTCTTTCGATAGACATGCCCAAGATAGTGTAATCTACATCCGCATCTAGATCGAGTCGGGATAAATCACCAATGTCCATGGTGGATATCGTGGACACCCTGGGATCCTCATCCAATTTAGTTCCCATCTCCTGGGCGATCTTACTCAAGATCTCGTCCCGGAGTTCGACGAGTATCTTCCGCAGATCCCCCTTCCTCTCTTTATCCCCTTTCGGCATCCCCATTGCGCCTCCCTCCCCGTTACTATTTCCTACAGTTACTCCCTGCCCTCAGCGATCCCCGCTCTGTCACCAACCTTCTCACAGGCCTTAAGGGCAAAGAGTCAATTACCCCTTACTCCAAGGCTATCTGCCGTACGCACAAAAATGTTCTTATAGCACGCTTGGCAAAAAAAATCCACCACATCGTTCGACTTCCCCTCTTGCAGATAGAGTTTGCCGTCTTCCCCTAAGAGCTTTGTCGAACAGTCTGCTCGTAGAGGATGCCCCTCCTTATTAAGGTAATCGGGTAGCTTGGCAACAGGACGCTAGAGGGCTTCAAAGAAATAGTTCTTCAGTATATCCAGAAACGCTCTATCAATGATGTATGTCTTCTTCTCAGCGGGACTCAGGGCATATATCCTCCCCTTTGCCTGGGGTACCTCCCTGCCAAGATAGAGGGAGACCTCCCTTCCCTCTTGTAAGCGGAGTACTATCTCATAAAGGGGAGGGTCCAGGCCCCATAGGTTCAGCTTATCCCTCCCTTCTAGCTCATCCTCATACTCCAGGTCTTCCAAGCACGAAAGGATGGAGGTGGTCTTCCATCCCTCTATCTCACCCTTGGGGATCTTCAACCTCCACTCTTTCCCCTTTTTTGCCAATGAGATCTTCTTGTCGGGGGAACTGGCTTCTATCTCTTGCACTTTATCCATCTCAAAGGAAAGGATCTTTCGGTATTGAAAGTCCTTGACCGACTTCTGTAAGACATCCAGGGAAGACCTGGCCACCAAATAGACCTCCCTTTCCCCCTCCTTCTTGGTGTAGATCTGATCCGTCCTCTCCTGCAGGGTCCTCCCGATGATCAGAGTAGCCGGTCCCTCCTTACCCTCCAGCCATACCTTTACCACCCCCCTGGGGGGACAGAAACCATAGTCCACCTCATGAACAGGTTTATAGGGTAAAAAGACCTTTACCTTGATCCCCTTCAGGTCCCAAAGAAAGCCTTTCATCTTATTTGGATCTGCCTTGAGCCTCTTGGGGGAATCTATCTCCCATTGTTCAGGGCCTACCCTCTCGCAGACGACCTCCTGTCCCTTATAGTGGAGGGCTAATTTGGTCACCTGGGAGTTATCAAATACGAATATTTCTTTGTCACGCCATTCATGGGCCTCCTTAGGTACAAGAGAAGCCACCGATATGTCCACCAAGAACACATTCTTGGTACCGGCTACCTGAGCATAGACCCCCTCTTGCCTCCGGTCGGTCCTTCCGAACCGTATCCCCTCCCTCCCCTCCTCTTCAATCCATACCTCAGCACGTGGGGAAAGGAGACCGTAGTGGCGGAGGTCCCCAGGTGACTCATCTACAAACTTCTTCGCTCGTCCATCTTTGAACCTTTCCAAGAAATCCTCCACCGCACCCTTATCCGCCTTGGCCACCACGGGAAAAGTCATCCTCCATTCCTGACCTTCCTTTTTGAGGCAGAGTTTATTCCCTCTATAACTCACCTTCAGTCCCTTCACCTTCTGGGGGTCAAAGGAGAGGACCGTCTTATCCCTCAGATCGTACAGCTCCTTGTCAATTTGAAACCAGTAGTACAGAGACAAGAGAAAGATCTTTTTCTCCCCCCTTCGCATGGCATATACGGCCGTCTGGGCAGGGTTTTCATCACCTATAAGGACCGCCCATTCCCTCTTCTCTCCCTTTAAGACTGCCTCAACCCGGGGTGGAGAGAGACCAAAGGTCTTTAACTCCTCCTCCCCCCCTTCTCCGAGCACTCTTTCCTCCTCAGCTTGGAGAAGAGCTTTCAGTAACTTCTCAATGGCCCCTTTATCCCCACGGGCCTTGAGGGGATATCGGATGACCCAACCCTCTTCCTCCCTCCATATTTCGAATTCCTCCCCCTTCTTCCTAAGGAGGATGCCCTGTACCTCATCTTTTTTGAGGGCGAAGACCTTCCTTGCCCTCCTCTGGGTTTCTTCCCTTTCGCCAAAGAATTTATTCTCATAGAGGTAATAGAAGGCCGCTAGGCCTAAGAGGACCAAGCCGAAGATGAAGGTCTTTCTCCAGCTCATCTCCTCCACCTCCGCCTGGCCAGGATGAAGACCCCTGCCAAGATGACGGACCCTGGCGAGATCACCACGGCAAGCCAGAAGACCCACCTAGCCTGGGAGGGACTCAGCATAATGGGGGTTATGTTGGGGAGCTTGGGACAGATGGCGATGAGGTCTTCCTCCTCGGCCACGAATAAGAGATAGGCCTCCACCAGTATATCGGTATAGAGATAGAAGGAGACATCCTCTGTCAGGTAGCCGATCCTCTTCCTCGCCTCCACTGGATCCTCATAGCAGTCGTCTTACCAGCCTCGTTAGGGCCTAAAAACCCTAGAATTTCCCCTTCTTCCACTCGAAAGGTGACATCCCTTAATGCAGGGAAATCGCCGTAATATTTGGTCAAACCCTCTACCTCTATCATCCTCCTACCCCAGTAACCAAAACCCTCCCCTTGCCCAAGATCCTGCTCCATCCTCTCCCTCTCCCTATTTTCTCCAGAAACTTTATACTTTTTACGATATCTTCCTTTTGACGCATGTTCAGGATCAAAGGGACTTCCTTGCTCAACTTTTGAATCTCTTCTCCAACACCTCGTAGATCGATGTTTCCCTTACCCAACGGTAGATGTTCGTCACTATCCCCTCGGTTGTCATGAAGGTGAAACAGAAGAATATATTTGGCCAAGGACTTTATATATTCTCGCAGGTCTAAACCCCAGGTGTGGGCATGGCCTAAATCGAGAAGTGCCCCCACATGGGCAGATTCCAGTCTCTTCAAGATGTAGAGGTGTTCTTGAGGAATGGCAACCAATCGATGAGCCCTCCCCCGCGGGCTGTTCTCTATGGCGAGCATTACCCCAATACGACCTGCCATCCTCGCCATCACATTGAGGCTTGTGAGGAGATTAATGCGGGAGTTCTTTAAATATATCGGGGGGAAGTCTTTAGGTAATCTGCCAGGATGGATGATAACAATTTTAGCCCCAATTTTTGCCGCAAACCTTATGGACTCGACCATCTGGCGAATTGATGCCTTTCTGATCAGTGGGTTTAAACTGGCGATGTTGATGTCATAGACGGCACTATGGACTATAGGCTCCAGCGAAAGAGAGGCAAGCTTTTCCTCTATATTCTCCAGATCATTTTTGCCCATATCTTGGGGTAAGGCGTAAGGCCTCTCGCTCCTGATCTCTACATACCTTAAACCGAGAGAGGCAGCGAAGGGAATAAAGCCCTGCAAACCCTCCTCCATAAGAGGAAACGTGGCAACACCCAAATTTTCCCTGGACCACACCTTCTCCACAAACTCCCCTTGAGGATCATCAAAAAGTAAAAAGGGGGATGTTTTCTCCCCCTACGAGAAGACCATTATCCCCTTCTCACCCCTTCTTTGCCACACCAGCCCTTGGGCTTGTGCGTGACAGTTGCCTTACCTTTCCCAGGCTGTGGGCAAATCCCTAGGTCATTTGCGTAACAAAGATCTCTTCCTTTATGTTCTGTGCCACCTGTCCCTCGAACAGGAACTCCTCGATCAACCTCCTCGCATCTTTCTCATCCATCTGAATCGGGGGATGCTTCATTGAATAGGCGGAGATGGGAATCAATACCCCCTTTTCACCTCGTCCTCTAGCGATCTTGCAGTAACGGATGGCATCAATGGTCACACCCCCGCTATTGGGGGAATCCTCTACGGAGAGGCGAAGTTCAAGGGTCAACGGTACCCCAGCAAATCCTACCCCCTCCATGCGGATGAAACATACCTTATTATCATTCTGCCAGGGTATATAATCACTGGGGCCAATATGAATATCCTCATCATCCAAGGGGATGTCCAGCTGCGATTGCACCGCCTCGGTCTTGGATATCTTCTTGGATATTAGACGACTACGGTTAAGCATATTGAGGAAGTCTGTGTTCCCACCCACATTCAACTGGTATGTCCTTTCCAATTTCACCCCTCGTTCCCCAAAGAGCTTCGTTAAGATGCGATGTAACACCGTGGCCCCTAATTGAGACTTGACATCATCGCCGATAATGGGAATCCCTCTCTCCTCAAACCGCTTGGCCCAATTCGGGTCAGAGGCAATAAAGACAGGCATACAGTTGATTAGACTCACCCCTGTCTCCAGACAACACTCGGCATAAAACCTAGTGGCCTCCTCCGACCCCACAGGCATATAGTTCATCAATATCTCAGCCCCTAACTCCCGCAGGAGCTTGACTACATCACATGGCTTCTCATCTGCTAGCACAAAGGTCCTGTGCTCTGGATAATCTTTCATATGTTCGGGAAACCCATCTAATACCGGCCCCATCTGCACGGTCACTTGGCTGGGAGGTATGTCAGCCTGGATAACCTTGGTACAGTTGGGGTGAGCAAAAATCGCTTCATGAAGGGGTCTGCCCACCTTCCTTTCATCTATATCAAACGCTGCGACAATCTCTATGTCCCCTGGCAGATACCCCCCCATCTCCCAGTGCATCAACCCTAGGGGGGCGGCCTCCTCGCTCTGTCTATAATATTCAATCCCCTGGATTAGGGAACTGGTACAATTCCCCACCCCTGCAACGGCCACCTTGATCTTTCCCCCCACTTTTAACACCTCCTTTTATTGAAAAATAAATGAGAAACAAAAGTCGGAAAGGAAAAAAAGAGGTACCTTCTCAAAAAAATACATAATAACATAATAGAAAATAGTCCCCCCTTTACCTCTTGTCAAGGTTGAATTTAGTAGCCCCACCCTCCTAGACCTCCCTTGTGTCCTTTTTTATCTCTATTTCTACCCTTCCAGGAAATACATAATAGAGTTATTCCTCAACTTTTTTACCCAAAAAACTAGTTTTTGAACAAATAGATATAAATGTTGACATGTTCCTGCCATTGTGTTAGTGAATTTTTTATCAAAGCCTTGGAGTGATGGAGTGTACAAGCGATGAATGATGACTTATTACAAAAAATAACGGTCAGGAAACTCAAATCAGACGACCTGGATGCCATAGTAGAGATTGACTGTAGGGTATTGGGGACGAGACGACCTTCTTACTGGCGCCAGAAGATCGAGGAGATGGGAAACGAACAACTTTCGAAGTCCCTAGTGGCCGAGCTCAATGGAAAGGTAGTGGGATTCATTATGGGGACAGTCAGCGGCTGGGGATTTGGTGTCCCCAATACCATCGGCTGGGTAGATACCATCGGGGTCGACCCAGATTGTCAAAAGAGAGGGGTGGCAACCCTCATGTTCAGGGCTATTTTGGAAGAGTTCAAAAAAGATAAGGTAGAAAATATCTATACTTTGGTCAAATGGGAGGCCTGGGACCTGATGTGCTTTTTCAAGGCCATTGGGTTTACTAGAGGTGATATGATAAATCTGGAATATAAGACCAAATAAACCTTCGCCTTCACCTCCCCTTTTCCTTCAAATGTTCCAGATATTCAGCCATGCTCTTGAAGTGATGGGGTTTTTTTTCCTCCTCTCCCCCCTGTTTAGAAATTGGGGATCCTTTTGGGGGCTTGGCATCCTTTCCCCTGCGTATACCCAACTTCTCCAACTCTTTTTTGGACTCTTTGGCGACCTTCCTCTGCCTTCCCATCGCCTCTGCCCTAATGCTCTCCTGACAGGCCTCACAGATATCGCCCTCTCTCTCCATCGGCTTCGCGCATATAGAACAGTACTTTGACATCCCCTCCTCCTGCTAATTTTTATAAATCTATTTTACACAAAGGGCTAACCTTTGCCTAGAAGATCTTTTCCTCTGTGGCGGAAGTGAATGCATATCTCAAGAGGCCAAAAAGGCCCTGGCCTTGGAGAATGTACGGTAGATTCTTCCGTACCGCATCGCCCTGCGGACCTCTTTGATCCTCTGCAGGGCGGCCCTCCTCCCCTCTCTTATGCACTCGTGCGCCCTGCCAAAGTCCGTCCAATAGACATCGGAAACCTGAGGTCTGATGACGATATCCGCACCTTGGAGACCCACCTGCTTCAAGTTGTAGCTCATGATGCCGATGGTCCTGATCATCCCCTCCAACCCATCCCCGATGACTGCGGGATGGCAGATCTCCGCCCCCACATCCACGGCGATGACGATCTGAGCACCCATCTTTCGAGCCGCAGACACAGGGACCATCGCCAGTATCCCACCGTCGACGAGGAGTTTGTCGTCCCATCTCACAGGTGGTAAGATTCCAACTATCGAAGAGCTTGCCAATACCGCTTTGGCCAAAGACCCCTTGTCCAGGGCCACCTCCTCCCCACCGGTGAGATCGGCGGCCACGGCAGCAAAGGGGATACGCGTCTGCTCCAAGTTAGTTCCCCCCAGCAGAGAGTTCAGGACGTTCATTGCCTTTTCCCCGGATATGAGGGACTGCCGGAGTAAGATTGCGTTAAGCATCAACTCCTTCTCCAAGAATTTGGCCAGTCGCCGGAAGAAACTAAGCCTCTGATCTTCATTTGTAGAAGATACTCGTTTGGAGCGAAGTTTCATTTTTTCAAATTCCTTGCCACCGAGAAATTCCGTCACCCTCCTCTCTAGGATCTTGGCATCCGGGTTTTGGGCGTACATGGCCCCAATGATGGCCCCCATGCTGGTGCCCGCGATGCAGTGCAGGGGGACCCTCGCCTCCTCCAAAACCTGCAATATCCCCACATGGGCAAGCCCCCGCACCCCACCTCCGCCCAAGGCCAGACCGATTTTAGTCCTTATCACCTTCCCCTCTCCCCCAATCCCTCTTTTTTGACATTGTTGGCACCCTCCTATACCTGATCAAAAACAACTGCTATGAAATAGATATCTTTCCCCTCTCGCTGGCTAAGAAAATATCCAAGCTTGTGGGCAATAGGGCGCGTCCGTATTTTTCATGGTGGGGGCGAACGTAGGCCCTCAAGAGTGTTCTGGATATTATAAGCCTGATTCCCCCTACATTCCCCACTTTCATGTCGGCTGGTTGGCGACAAGAGGCAACCGAATAGCTACATTAGTGCCTTTGTTTACACCTTCACTACTAATGAAAATTGTACCTTGATGGGCAGTAATAATCTTGTGACAAATGGAAAGCCCCAAGCCTGTGCCTTCTTTTTTTGTGGTGAAAAAGGGGTTGAATACCTTGTCTGAGGCATCTTGCGAAATGCCTTTTCCAGTATCGCTAATCTCAATGGTAGCCTCTCGATTCTTGTAAGTCTTAATTGTGAGGCAACCACCTTCAGGCATTGCCTCCATGGCGTTTTTGATAATATTGAGTAATACTTGTTTAATCTGGTTGGGATCAGCTAAAATATAAATAGGGAACGGTATTAAATTTAGATTTAAGGCAATCTTACAGTTCGCCAATTCAGACTCAACAAAGGTAATGATTTCCTCAATTAATTCGTTGAGATTAGCCCTTTCCTTTTGTGGTTCTGAATCTTTGGCAAACTGCCCGATGTCCTTTAGGAAGTCTTCCAGGCGTTTAGCCTCATTGACAATGATCAAAAGTTTCTTTTTTGCTTTGTCATCTTTTTCAAAGGCGCGCAGGAGTTGATTGGAAAATCCACCAATGGTCACTAAAGGATTCTTGATTTCATGGGCAACATAGGCTACTGCTGAACCCATGGCAGTTAAACGCTCTGACCTGAGAAGTGCTTGATGTGTTCTCTCTAATTCTTCTGTCTTGCGATTGACTTCCTCTTCCAAGGCATAGGACCAACGCCACCTTGTATAAAAGGCATAGCTGGTCACAATTCCTAAAATGAGTAAGGCAATAACCATCAGTAACCATTGATAAATAACTGCCTGACGAACCAACCCCTTTATTTCATCAACCGGTGCTGATACAGCCACGGCCCAGAATTTGTTTTTATGCTCTGGGCCGGCATAAAAGGCGGGTGTATAAGCAATCAGTTTCTTAATAGGATCTTTTCGCTCCCCCCGATGCCATCCAGAGATATACCAACTTGTTCCTTCTTTCCCTGTTAAAAGATACTCTTTCTGTAACGTGTTGATGCGAGTAAAAGAGATGGCTGGATATTTCTGGGCACGAGCAACAAAGGCATCTTCACCTAAAAAGGTTTCATCAATATGAGCCAAGAGATAACCCTGTTTGTTGATTATCCAGGCATAGCCGGTCCTGCCTGAACGCACGTTCGCTGTAACTTCTTGACAGATTTTAAGCACATCTATGGTCCAAACCACTGCGGCCGTTTCATAAAAAGTTACAATGTCCACTACCCATTTTCGAGGTTTGTTAGGTTCTGCCTGATACGTATCGCTTACGTATGTCTGATTCTGTCTTAGTATAGAGAGATAATATTTTTCTCTCTCGGTGAGTCTCATTTGCCTCCGTATACCGGTCGTCTCAATGATTTCTTTCGCCCCAGATGCAAATAGTAATGTTATACTATCTACATGAAATTTGGCCACTCTAGTGAGTACCTCCTGGGGTTTTTGGATGATATCTCTATAATGTAAAAAAGTGTATAGTTGCAGGTTTTCGGGCGTACGAGCGAAGTAATTCTCTAGGCGACCAGCGATACTTCGTGCAATGGCCAACTGTTCTTGATTGAACGTTTTAACAACAACCTCTTCCCATTGTTTTCTTGATCGAACCCCCAAGAAAACAAATATGTTTACAAATAGCAAAATACTTATTAGAAACCAAAAAATCCTTTTAGAAAATTTTATATTTAGTTTCATCACTTCATTATTAAAAGCAAGATTTCCCTCATATACGCTGCCGCTTAAATATGGAATTCAAGCCTGCAGAAAGCAAGAGGGATGCCAAAAAATAGTCTTCATGCCGCAAAAATCTTGGCTTGATCACTTCTCTATCCATAAAATCCTTTGGCTGACAAACAAATCCATCAATTGAGAGCGATCCTGCCTTACTCGTCGTAGTCGCAACGGCCGGTGCCCATCTCTAGTTAGCTGCTCTCGGGTTCGTCTTTTTTCCCAACCTCAACGCCTCTGTGACCCACTATGCTACCGGGGCCAGGGCCCATCTATTTCGGATCAGGTTATGTAGAGTTCCCACCCGATGAAAACTGGAACTGCTCATCTCAGTGGCGAATATCATCATCTGGATTGGTGCCGGTTCCCCTGTTAGAAAATGCTGGGACTCTGGCAGTAGAGAAACCGTATGAAGGATTCAGGCATGGGGGCTAATGTCATCTTTTAGTAAAGCCCCCATGCCTGAATCATCCCTCCTCCCCCAGCAAGATCCCCATCACCACATTGGCCTGGTGGTGCACGAAACTATCACGGTTTCAGGAGTATCTTATGCTCTAAGAGGTTGATCTCCTGGATAGATGCCTCTACTACCTCCTCCTCGCCAAAGAGGCTGATAAGGCGCAACTTTCCCCCCTCAGGGATGATGGTAGCGATATCAGCCAAGAGTTCTTCTTCTTTGCCGTCCTTGAGGATATACGCCGTAGATTGACACATAACACTCTCCCTCCCCCTTTTGGTCCAGATGGATGGGTAACGTATAGTTGTTGCCTTTTATAAATTTAGTACGTTCTGAGACAAAAAGCAAATTGCCCCTAATAAGGAGAAGGGTCTTTCCACCTTGATTTGATGGCAAGCCGTTCCTCCTAAAAGAAATTACGCTAGGACCCTTTTATGACCCTCCACCACCCCACTAATTTCCTCATCATGACCGAGGTACGACACAACATTCTCCCCCAGAAGGGGGAACTGCTCTTGCGGGCATTGGGGTGGATAAAACAAAAGCGGCGGCATTTTATCTCCTGCAACCTCCTTTGAAATTCCCCTCCGGCATCTTCCCCCAGATCGGAAAAGTAATCAGGGATGTAGTAGCCAAAGGCACCGAACCCTTCTTCTTCCTCCCTGTGGTAGTGGTAGAAATCGGAGAAGGTCCGCAGATTTGTTCTTACACCAAATTTTTCGGGCTGGAGTTGCCAGGGCGCCCCAGGCTCCATCTCAATGGTAAATGTCCTGATCCCCTGGACATTGGGAAAACGCTTCCTAATAAGGGTGATCAGCCGGGCGGTCTCATTAATACCCTCCTCTTTTTCAAAGGGGAGACCAAGGCTGAAGAAGAGATCCACCTTTACCCCTTTTCCCCCAGTGTACTCCAGACAATCCCATAGTTCCTGATTGGTGTAGGAGTAACCCTTGTTGCGCCGGCGCACCTCCTCCGAACCGCTCTCCGGGGAGAGGGCCAGAAGAGATCTGGGACCGAAAGTCTGGTCAAATCCATCGATAAACTCCTTGGGGGGGAGCCCGAAGGATTCAAAAAAGAACTCTACATTCAGCCTTTCCTCCCTGATCCGAGAAAAGAGTTTTAGATAGTAGTCTGGGCAATGAGGGTAGGGATCAAAACAGATGTGCATGGTCTCATATCCCCAGCTCAAGGCCTCTCTTATAGAGGCGATTACCTTCTCTATATCCCGGAAGACCACCCCCCGGCGGCCGGCGATAAGCCTTTGAGCAGCCTTCCCGCCTCCACACCACGTGCAGCTGACCGGGCAGCCCCTGCCCACCGGCAGGTGAAACATAGTGGTCTTGAGGGAGAAAAAGAGGCGATTCTTCTCCTTGGAGACCCCTTTCACAAAGAAGGGTAGCAGGACCCAGTTTATGTAGGTCTGGTGATTTTTAAGGAGGGCAAAGTTGGTAAAGCAGAGCCCGTCCAGAATATCCTGGGAGGCCACATAATCCAGGGGATTCGCTATAATCTTCTCCCCCTTCCTCCAGGTCAGGTTTGGCACGTCTCCGAGGTTACCCCCTCGTACGACTGACTCTGTCAACTGCAGGAGAGGGATTTCCCCCTCCCCCCTGATGATCGCATCCACCCAAGGAAAATCCTGCATAATCTCACGGTGAAAAAAGCTAGCGGTAAGACCCCCGAGGAGAAGAAAGACCTCAGGGAAGGCCTCCTTGATCTTTCGGCCGTATTCCACTACTTCGTAGGATTGGGGGTGCCAGTGGAGGGGGAGGGCCACGACCTTCGGCCCTCTTTGGGCTATATAATCGATAATGGAAAATCCCCTCTCCTCCATCCACTCGACCCCAAGGTGGATGATCTCCGTGGCATAGCCCTCGCTGGCGAGGAGGTCGGCGAGGGCCAAAAGCCCCATGGGCATATAATTGATCCCAATATACTCACCTATGGGACGGTAGTAGTTTTTGAATTTGGGGATATGGACAAAGAGGATGTCCACCCTTTATCTCCCTTGCTCCCTGCTAATCATCTCGGCGACAAAGCTCCCCGATATGGCCGTCCCCACAATCCCATGCGAAGGACGGGTATAGTGACCTGCCAGATAGAGTCCCTTGATGGGGGTCTTGTTGGCCGGCCTCCCCCTGCCGAACTGACGAGGCGTAGGGGCGAGGCCATAGGTGGCTCCCCGCTCATTGCCAGTATACCTCTCCAAGGTAAGGGGGGTAGCGGCCTCAACGAATTTAATATGGGCAGACAGGCCCGAAATGTACCTGGCCTCCACCGTGCGGATGAGTCTCTGCGTCATCTCATCCTTGATCTCGAGGTAGAGGGAGCGATCATTCCCTCCCCATCCATTGCGGAATCCATAAGGGGCTGGAGTGATTAGGCGCAGGACATGATGACCCCTAGGGGCGAGGGAGGAATCGAGGAGGGTAGGTATGGTGATAATCACAGTGGGGTCGTCGGGCATCTCTCCCCGCCTCAACTGCTCATATTCCATCTCCGTATTCCCTGAGCTCAAGTAGGTAAGGTAAGGGAGGGCAAGAGGGGCCAAATCCACCTCCACCCCCAGATAGACTAAAAAGGAGGAGAGGGAATACTCTAAGGCATGGACCCAATCGTAGAGCTTGCTATCATATTCCTCGGGCAATAGATCACTCAGGGCACGGCGGATATTGATGGCGGCCACCACCGTCCGGGCCGGGAAAAAATCTCCCCTTCGTGTGAGAACTCCTTTCACCCTGCCACCTTCCACCTCAATCCTCTCCACCTCCGTATTCAATTGAACCTCACCACCTCCCTCCGAAAAGGCAGCCTCTAATGCCTGGGGTATGGCCCCCATACCCCCCTGCGGATACCACACCCCTTGAGTCAAGACCTTGCTAATAAGGGTCGCAGTAAAGAGAAAGGAGAGGTGGGAAGGGGGGAGGTGGGAAGGAAGGGTGGCGAGGACTTGTTTGATCCCCTCGTTCTGAAAGTAGCTATCCAAGACGCGCCCCAAAGAGGCCCGCTGATATAAGATGAGGTGCCGAAAATAGAAAGGAAAAAGGACCTTGTGCCACCATGTAAGCCCGGTAAAGCGGTTTATCTCCCCCCCAATCTTCCCTATCAGATCGAAGTAGTCCCTCAGGGCCTTCCGCTCCTGTGGGAAGAGCTCCCTCACCCCTTTGATGTATTCCTCAAAACCCCCTCGCAGGTGCAGCTCCAGGCTAAAATCGGGGTAGATATTCCTGGCGGTCTCAATCCTGAGAAAACGAAGGTGCCTCTGGGCCCCGGTCTGCACCAGGATCTTGTAAAACTCCCCCCCCTCCTCACAGCCGCCGAGAAAGGCCCCGGTGGCATCAAACGTGAGGGCACCCCTCTTAAAGGAAGTTACATACCCCCCTATCCTGCTCCCTCGCTCCAGGATCAAGACCCGCAGACCCCGTCTGACCAGCAAGGCCCCCGTGGTCAGTCCCCCTATCCCTCCTCCTATGATGATCACATCGTAGTTCATGCTCTTATTCCCATCACATGAAAGATAAAGATCAAAGCGGAGGTCGCCCTCAGCTTCACCCTCCGTCTAAATAGGACATAACTAAAATAAGGGCAAAATTATCTTCACAAATACCTTGTCATTCAATATCATTGACTTCAGCGCGGACTTTGCAATAATATAGGCGGGGTCAAGTGATTTCAAGATGAATTTTTGAAAGGGACCCTGGAGGGAAGTGGAACGGGAGAAGGCATATTGGCACGGGTTGTCGAATTGGATAGAAGACACCCTCTTAAAAGAAAAACGTATCTCCCCAGAGGACCTGGAGATCATTCAGGTCATCGACGACTCCCACAAGATCATAAAGTAGATCAAACGAGTGATTGTCACTTGAGGCCATCTCAAAAAATGAGCTCGAGGAATTGGCGCAAAATTTTTGCCGTTGCCCCCCAGATGACGTGCCCGCAACAACGGTAAATGTATACCATCTGGGTCTTGTCTTCATAAGTCCTGTATTCCTCGGTCAATATACCCTCACCATCCTTGAGGAAACATCCCAAAGGCAGGATGATTATCTCCTCAATCTCTTCACGAGAGGGGACAAAGGAATACGGATAGGGGATAAGGCCCACAAAAGGGGAAACGATGAAGTTGGACATGGTCACCACCTCATCCAACCCCCCCCATACCTCCACGTCCTCCCGCTTCACCCCGATCTCCTCGTGGGCCTCCCTTAGAGCGGCAGCCAATAAGTCTTCATCTGAAATGTCGTAAATCCCACCGGGGAAGGAAATCTCCCCCTTATGATGCCTTACCCTATCTGTCCTCTTGGTAAAAAGGGCATGATATGAATCATCTTTTAAGAACAAGGGAAGTAAAACTGCGGCCCTGGTAAGGCCAGGCTCCATGGTCACCCTTTTGATCTCCCGATGGGCCAGGATATCTTTGATCCTCCTGCCCAGATCGTCTGCTTTAGGTGCGGAGCTTAACATACGACAATAGCATCCCTTGTCCAAATTTAATCGGCATTCTCTTGTAGATAATTTTGAACTCATAAAATATAATCTTATCCAACAAAAGTAAAGCTTTCCGTTGACATCCCCCGCAAGGATAATGCAGAATGGAAAATGACAGAGAAACATTGAAACGGTCATGAGCAATTGTTATATTAAATAGAATCGTGATTGGGAGGGATTAAAAGAAAAAATGAAAGGGCCCCATGACAAGACTCCGGACCAAAAAGAGCTGGAGAAAGAACTGAATAAATACCTGGAGAAAAAGTATGGCGATAGGGTAAAATTGGTGGTCTCCACCCTTGTTCCCAAGCCTTCCCCTGAACAAAGGGATGATGATAAGGGAAAAACATCGAAAAAGTCACCCCCCCACATTAACTTCGACATGAAGCCTGAAGAACTCATCTCTTACCTCAATTCCTTCATCGTCAAACAGGATAAGGCTAAAGAAATCCTGGCTACCAAGATCTGCACCCACTACAACAAGATCAAATTCATGACAGAAAAGGAAGATGGATCTGATACAGAGGTGGGAAACATCAAAAACAATATCATCATGATCGGCCCCACCGGGGTGGGGAAAACCTATATGATAAAACTCATTGCAAAAAAGATCAGGGTCCCATTTGTAAAAGGAGACGCCACCAAGTTCAGCGAGACAGGATATGTGGGGGGTGATGTGGAGGACCTGGTGCGGGATCTGGTTTACGAGGCCAACGGCGATATAGATCTAGCTCAATATGGGATCATATACATCGATGAGATCGATAAGATCGCCAGTAGCAACAACGTCATAGGGCCTGATGTCTCGAGAACAGGGGTGCAGAGGACCTTGTTGAAACCTATGGAAGAGACAGAGGTGGACCTTCGTGTACCCCATGACCCCATCTCCCAGATGGAGGCCATCGAGCGATATCGGCGGACAGGTAAAAGGGAAAAGAAGACCGTAAATACCAAAAACATCCTCTTTATTGTGAGCGGGGCTTTTAATAACCTAGAGGATATCATCAAGAATCGGATGAACAAAAAGGGGATCGGCTTTGGGGCAGAGATCAAGTCCAAGGATGAGAAGGCTGAATATCTAGAACATGTCTTCGCCGAGGACCTGATCAACTACGGATTTGAATCGGAGTTTATCGGGCGTCTACCTGTCATTGCCGTCTTTCATCAATTGGAGGCAAAAGACCTCTATGAAATCTTGAAAAACCCTCACAGCCCTATTATCACAAGCAAAAATAAGGACTTCCGTTCTTACGGCATCGACATCCAGTTTGAGGATGAAGCCCTTTGGGAGATGGCCAAGATGGCCTACCAAGAACGCACTGGGGCCAGAGGATTGATCAGCGCCATTGAAAAGGTTCTCCTGAAATTTGAGAGGAAACTCCCTTCTACAGATATCAAGGAACTGGTAGTCACCAAAGAGATGGCCGAGGGCCCAGAAGGAGAGCTCCAGAAGGTTTTAAAAGATCCTCACAACGAAGAGCGGCTGAGGCGTTATAGAGAGCTGGTTGCCCATGAGAGGGAGGAGATGAAGACCTATATAAAGGTCCGCAAGACGGAATTCCTGAGCCGATATGGAGCCATATTTACCGATAACCGCTTAGACCTTGTCGTTGATAGAGTAATAAAAAAGGAGAGGGACGTAAACTCAGCCTTTGAGGAAGTCCTCTCCACCTATTATCAGATCAGGGGATTTGAAAAATCCTTTCTGGAGAGGCACGGTATCGAGATCAATCTGAATGATAAGGCTATAGACCTTCTGCTAACCTGGATCTTAAAAGAGGAGAGGGATATCAAGGAGCTCCTCCCCACCTTAGACAGCCTCTTCGAACCCGCCCTGAAATTGATCAGGGACAAGGCAGGAGTGAACTCCTTCTCCATCCCCAAAGATGGAGTAGAAAATCCCGAGGCCTACCTGAATAAATTGATAAAAGAAGTATACCGCGGCAAGATACAAGATACATAAAATGTTAGTTGAGAAAGGGCCATGAAAGATTATTACAAGGTTTTGGGAATAAGCAAAAACGCAACCTTAGAGGAGATCAAAAAGACCTATCGCCAGTTGGCCTTGAAGTACCACCCGGACAGGAACAAGGGCAATAAAGAGGCCGAGGAAAAATTTAAGGAGATCAATGAGGCCTACGCCGTGCTCAGCGATCCGGAAAAGAGACGTCAATATGATACCTTCGGGGCTGAGGGATTCCGGCAAAGGTTCTCCCAGGAGGATATCTTCCAGGGGTTCGATATAGGGGATCTCTTGAGGGATTCCGGTTTTAGCACCTCAGACATCTTCAGTGCCCTGTTTGGGGGAGGTAAGAGGAGGGGGTTCAGGCATACCACCTTCACCGGCCCCTTTGGCCAGTATACCACCGGAGATGAGGGGTCTAATTTCGGTGATTATTTTACCCGAGGTGGTGCTGGACCCTCCAAGGGAAGGGATGTTGTCCATGACCTTACCATTACCCTGGAGGAGGCGGCCAGGGGAACGGAAAGGTCGATCTCCATCCGGGGGGATGGAAGGGTTGAGCAAATTTCGGTAAAGATCCCTCCAGGAATTGATACGGGGAAAAAACTCAGGATAGCGGGTAAGGGGGAAAGAGGGGCAGGAGGTGGACCTTTTGGTGACCTCTACGTGCGCGTTCGAGTACAAGATCATCCCCACTTCCGTAGAGAAGGGGATGATATCTATATCGACCGAGAGATAAACTTCAGTGAAGCCGCACTTGGAACCACCATCGAGGTAGCCACCCTCAATGGGGTCAAAAGTGTGAAGATTCCTCCCGGCACCTCCGGGAATACGAAGCTGAGGTTGAAAGGGGAGGGGATCCCACATCTTAAGGGCAGAGGGAAGGGTGATGCATATGTCCGGATCTTCGTCAGGGTCCCCAAAAAGTTGACCTCCAAGCAGAGGAAATTAATCAAAGTCTTGGCTAAAGAGAACCTCTAGACACCTTTCATCTTAGACCACCGTCAGTCTTTCTTTTGTGGCTACCAACCTACCAATCCACCCCTCTCAACAAAAGGGGGCTTGCTTGCTAGTTCTAGCCCTTATGAGGGTTCGTTTTACCCCCGACAATAAAAACCCTACGTGCCCACCACATGTTCCTCTGGGGGCCAAAGACCACCAGCCCCCAAAAAGGGGCATTTTGCTTAGTGGGGGTTTTAGGGGAAAACGTCTGCTGAAGTAAGGCTAAAAAGCGTGTGGCCGAAAAGTTTGGAAAGGTCTTCCCCTGCGGGGGTATTTTTATGGGAACAATAAAGACTATCTTTTTTTCGGCAAATATGGGATCCTGAAAAACAGGATAGAATCTAATGGTGAAAGAAACAGGGGAAGTGGAAATGATCATGATGAGGATAATGGGGCTGATCTTCGACCCCAATCTCAATACTACGGTGATAGTCCTCCTCGACCCCAAACAGGAAAGGGTACTTCCCATCTGGATTGGACCCATGGAAGGAAATGCAATCGCCATGGGGATGGAGAAGGTAATCACACCTCGGCCCATGACCCATGACCTGATGAAGAACATCCTAGAGGAGTTCCAGGTCGAGGTAATAAAGGTGGTGGTTACCGAACTTAAAGATGACACCTTTTATGCCCTAATACATCTGATTATTGAGGGGAAAGAGTTAGAAATAGATTCCCGTCCCAGTGACGCCATTGCCTTAGCCGTAAGGGCGGAGGCCCCTATCTATTGCACCGAAAAGGTCTTAGATGCGGCGGCCGATTTGGGACTCCTCAAGCAACGTAGCGATATCGATGAATCTGAGGATCTGAAAAAGTGGCTGGAAGGTCTCGACCCCGATGTTTTTGGAAAGTATAAGATGTAACCTAAACCCTCATGAGGGGTTAACCTCACTTCTACTGATTAAAATACCGCCCTCCCTTATTTGAACTCACCTTTGAAGAGATCACCCCCTCAAGCTCCTCTAAAAACTAGGAACTTCCTTATGGGGGTCTCAGGGGGCAGGATCCCCTTGAAGTAAGGATGAAAAGAGAAAATGTAAGGGCCGAAACTGCTTGCGGGCTCAATTTTACCGTGAAGGATCTTCACAGTAGGGGGGGAAGAGATTCCGTCTTGACCACCTTTAGGAGTTCGTCCTCCTGGGGGGTGAGTCCAAGGATGTACTGAAGGATCGCGGTGGGTCTAACCCTTCCCTCTTTCTTGATCCCTATCTCTATCAATAACTCCCTGTTAAAGAGTTCCTTTAGGGGGGGGACCTCGGCGTGAACGGGGACAGAGGGTAAATAAAAATCCCTCTGCACCAACTGGAGCCTCTCGACGAAGGGTAGGACATTCACCCTCCTCTTCTCCTTCTTCTTCTCTTGGATGAGGGTGAGCTCTCCCCCCTTAAGGGCTTGCCGAAGCTTACCCCTCAATTCATCTTCTGGGAATGCCCTGTCCAAATTCTCCGGGGAGATGATAAAGCGATCGACCTCAAACACGGTGGGCAGTGGTCTTCCCTTCAAAGCCATCTCATGGACATCGATGATCCGCAATCCAAGGGGGAGCTCTCTATTTAACCTCTCCTTAAACTCCCCTGCCCTCATATAGCGGGCAAGCTCCAGATCCATAAATTCCATCAAACTCTCCGTACCTAGGGGTAAGGGGTTGGTAAAAGAGATCTTGGGCAGAGGGTGAAAGCCCTCGGAGAACTTCATGGGGATACCGGCCCGGCGTGCTGCCCTAACAAATATATCGACCATCTCCAAGTGACCTATGAACCTGGCCTCCCCCACCTTGAGAAATTGAGAACGTATTTTCTTCACCCATGGCCTCTTATGCACCACCTCCCGGGAGGATATGGATAAGGCGGGAGGGGAAAGAATAGGCTCTGCCAATACCATCTTTATCTCCCTTTCACAAACACCACAACGCAGACACTCTCCCTCTCGGCAGTCAGGGGTTATCACTCCTTCTCTAGCCTTATTCCATTCATCCTTTAGGAATCCTTCCTCCACCCCGCAGCTGAGATGACCCCACGGCAGGACCTCTGATGGTTCCCTCCTTCGACAGGCGTAAAACGTGGCGTCAACCCCCACACCGCCAAGGCTCTCCTCCCACTCACGCCACTTCAGGTGCTCTGTCCAACCGTCAAACTTGCAACCACGCTGATGCGCCTTCAGCAAGACCTCTCCCAGACGCCTATCTCCCCTGGAGAAGACCCCCTCTAAAAAGCTCATCCTGGCATCATGCCACTTCAGTCGCAGACCCCTTCCTTTGAGCCCCTCCCTGAGATATCTCTGCCTCTCCTCAATCTCCTCCAACGCTAACTGGGGCTCCCATTGAAAGGGGGTGTGGGGCTTGGGGACAAAGGTGGAAATGCTCACGTTCACCCCTGCTCTCCTCTTCCCCCGCCCCCCCTGACGAGAAACCTTCTGAGAAAGGGCAACTATCTCCCGAAGATCCCCTTCAACCTCCGAGGGGAGTCCCACCATGAAGTAGAGCTTTATCAGGTTCCAACCCTCAGCAAAGACCCGGGCTACGGTATCTAACAACTCCCCTTCATCGGTGATCTTGTTGATGATCCTCTGCAACCTCTCGGTGGCCGCCTCAGGGGCCAGGGTAAAACCGGTCTTGCGCACCCTCTTTATCTCCTCGATGAGTTCCCCGGTGAGGGTGCCCACCCTCAGGGAGGGTAAGGACATGGCTATCCTCTCCTTTTCATATTTCCTCACCAAAGTCTGCAAGAGGAGAGAAATATGGCTATAATCACCCGTACTCAGGGAGAGAAGGGAGACCTCCTCATAACCCGTCCTCTTTAAGGACTCATCGATGATATCCAAAAGGACTTGAGGGTCCCTCTCCCTCACAGGACGGTAGGTATATCCTGCCTGACAAAACCTGCACCCCCTAGTACACCCCCTGGTTATCTCCACGCTCAATCGGTCATGGATCACCTTCATAAAGGGAACGATGGGGGCCAAGGGACAGTAGATCTCGTTGAGGTCGGAAACAATCCTCTTGGTAACCTGCCGATGGTGTGCCATGAGCGGCTCTAACCGCCCGATAGTGCCATCAGCACCGTAGCTGACCCGGAAAAAAGAGGGGATGTAGACCCCCTCGATGGAGGCCAGCTCCTTTAAAAGGGTATCTTTGTCGCTCCCATACTCCTTCCAACGTCTGATACAATCGACCACCTCAAGGACGACCTCTTCCCCATCCCCCAGGACAAAGGCGTCGAAAAAGTCCGCCAGGGGCTCAGGGTTGAAGGCACACGGCCCCCCTCCGATGATCAGGGGCATATCAGCTTCCCTCTCCCTCGCTAGCAAGGGGATCTGGGCGAGTGAGAGGATGTTCAAGACGTTGGTGTAACAGAGTTCATATTGGAGGGAAAGGCCTATCACGTCGAAATCCCTTAAAGGCATGTGTGACTCCAGACTGGAGAGGGGGATATTCCGGGAGCGGAGTAATGCCTCCATATCAAACCAAGGGCTGAAGGCCCTTTCGCACACGATCCCCTCCTGGGAGTTAAGCAATCCGTACAGGATCTGCATCCCAAGATGAGACATACCTATCTCGTAGACATCAGGGAAGACGAGGGCGAACCGCAACCTGGCCTGTTGCAAGTCCTTGCGACAGGAGTTTACCTCTTCCCCCAAATATCTCGAAGGTCTGCTCACCAGAGGCAAGAGATCCCGTGTCATACTCCCTCCCTTTCAAGCATGATATCGACTGCTCGGC